>CANPYC010000001.1 GCA_947587615.1 Candidatus Gastranaerophilales bacterium
TTAAAAATATTGCTCAAAAATATTCAAAAACTCCAAGTCAAATTGCTCTTAAATTTTTAGTTCAAAGAAATATTATTATAATTCCAAGAACATGCCATAAAGATAGAATGATTGAAAATATTAACCTGTTTGATTTTGAATTAACATTAGAGGAAATGGAAGCATTATCAAAACTGGATAAAAATAAAACGCTTTTTTCTTGGACAAATTATTGCGATAGTGCAAAGCTTAATTTTTAAAGACAGCAGAGCAAAAAAATAAAAATCGGAGAGGGAGGGATTTGAACCCTCGGCAGAGTTACCCCTGCACAAATTTTCGAGATTTGCACCTTAAACCACTCGGACACCCCTCCATGGTTTATATATTAATTGTAGAGAATAAAATATTTTTTTCAATATATTGTAAAATTAATTTGAATTAGTAAAATTTAATTGGAGATTAATTTATGAAAATTCATCAAATAAGAAATGCAACAATAATAATTACATATAACAACATAAAATTTTTAATTGACCCTTGGCTTATGCCAAAAGACTATATGGAAGGGTTTGAAAGTGCCATAAATTCAAATATCCGCCAGCCCAGAGTTGAGCTGCCTTTAAGTATTGATAAAATTGTTAACGTGGATTGCGTTATTCTAACGCACTATCACCCGGATCATATTGATAAATTTGCGCTTAAAGCTTTAAGGAAGGATGTTCCTTTCTTTGTTCAAAATGAATGTGATATGAAGCTTATTTCTTCTTTTGGGTTTAGTGACGTTAGAGTTTTGGAAAGTGAAACAATTTTTAAAGGAGTTAAGCTCTATAAAACAAATTGTCAGCATGGAAAAAGAGAAATTATTAAACCGATTTGTGATAAAATCGGTATGCCTTATGACGCTATGGGTGTTATATTCAGCGAAAAAAGCGAAAAAACACTCTATTTAGCAGGGGATACAATTTTATGCAATGAAGTAAAATGCGCCCTTAGTGAATATAAGCCTGATATTATTATAGTAAATGCTTGCGGGGCAACTGTTTTAAACGGTGAAAGAATAATAATGAACAGGGATGATGTTAAAGAATTAGCAGATGATTATAAGGATTTAACAATAATTGCAAGCCATTTAGACACCGTAAGTCATCTAACCACAACAAGGGAAGATATTAAAAATTTGAATTTGAAAAATGTTTTAGCTCCTTTAGATAATGAAGTTATAGAGCTTTAGAAAAAAATTCTTACAAAGTTTGGCTAAAGGTAAAAAGCGTTATTTTGTTTTAACTCCCTTAAGTTATTAACGAGAGCAAGGGATGTTCAATCGGATTAAATTTTTAAGGGATTGAATCAGCCTGTGGCAATCTTGGGAATTAGAAGGCGTACACGTTCAGAGGGCAGGGTAGATTTCAATCTACCCTGCCCTTAAGTTAAAAACAAAAACCCGCAAGTTAGGTTTTAGGATGGTAGACTAAAGTCTGCCCTGCGGATATTTAATACCGTGCCAAACTTATCTTGCCGGGACAAGTGCTTACAAACCGCATCTTTTAGCTTACCAGTTGTCTGATTCTATCTAAACAAGCCGTTTTAGATAAATCCCATTCTCTTTTGGTTATTCTTATAACGCTATAACCGCAACGCTCAATTATAGCCTGTTTTTTCATATCATTATATTTTGAAGGGACTTCATCTTCAACGCCGTCTATTTCAACAACGACCTTATCAATTAAAATATCGGCGCTAACTGAACCCATCTCAACTCCCGCCTTGATTTTATCTTCTTTTTCAAGGGTCGGAAATTCCTCCAATATTTCATTAAAGACCATAAATTCAAAATCATTTTTAAATTTATTTTTATACTCTGTTGTATTAATTCTTGTAACATACTCGAGATAATCCCTCAAAAGCCCCTGAGGAAGGTCATTTACTTCTTTTGAGATAAAATTAATTAATTTATGTCTTGCTCTTGTAATTGCAACGTTAAAAAGATTAGGTTTTTGAGCAAATATTAAACTTTGAGAGTGAGAATTAGGCGCAAATGTCCATGATAAAAGCATTATATCTCTTTCATCCCCTTGGAAAGTATGCGCAGTACCAACATCAAGCTGATGTCTTAAAAGCGTTTCATTATCAAAAACTTTTAACATTGCTTTTTTAATTAAATCAACCTGCGCTCTAAACGGAGAAATTACACCGATTGAAGTCGGGTTTGTTATATCATCATTAGAAATTATATCCTGAATTGTTTTGATAATTTCTTCACATTCGGGCATATTTCTTGTTGCATCATTATCAACTTTTCCCTCTTGAACAACTTTAAGTTCTACAACATGCTCCATATTTATCATTGGTTTCATAATTTTAATCTTGCCGCCGTAGAACTCATCGCTTGAAAATTGAATAATCGGCGCAGGGCTTCTAAAGTGTTCATCCAACAACACGGGAGTTGTTGAGTAATAAGCAGCTAAATCAAACATTGAATTTTCCCTAAAGCGCCACATAAGCTGATATTTATCATCAATATTATATTGAGATAAAAAGCTTTGTTCTTTTGCTTTTTCAAGGAAGGATAAATGCGGCAATTGCTTATCATCCCCTACAATTATCGCTTTTCTTGCTCTGAATAAAACAGGCATGCAAGAAGCTATATCACATTGTGAAGCTTCGTCAATAATTGCAACATCAAACATCCCGGGTTTTAATGGTAAAGAGTTTGAGATAGCGTAAGTTGTTGTGCACCAGCACGGAAAAGCAGCTAAAAGCGGCTTAAAATCTTCCTTTTCAAGAACTCTGGTTTGTAAATTCGCTTTCCTTGAAACTAATGACCTTGAGTGAATCATTAATCTTCTTCTTTTTTGAGCGTCGCAGAGAATATTTTTAAGCGCTGTTCTTCTTTTATTTTTCAGAATATCAATTGCAAGCTTTTTTTGTTTAGATTTAAGAGTTTTAATTCTTCTTAAAATTTGGTGTAAATTGCCTTTTGAATTAATCTCATCAACAACGTTTCTAAGATTAGCTTCTTCTAAAGCTGAATTAAGTTCTAAAGGAAGAAGTTTTAAAATATCCCTATTTGAGACATTGTACAGGTTTAGAAGCTTTTTAATTTTCTCGTAGTCAAAAAACAGCTTAATTCTGTCAAAAAATGTTTTTTTATACTTTTCTTCAAGTTCTTCAATTGTATTAAATATTTTTTTAACTTCCAAAAGTTGATAAAATTGAATTTTATCAACAATTAAATTCATCTTAGGCAGAGTATCTTTAATTGAATTATATTCTTCAAAAATTTCACTATATTTTTTCTCAAGCGCTAAAATCGATAAAGCACTATCTTCAAGCCTTTTAATATCTCTTAAAAGCTCTCTCATATCGTCAGTATCGGCTGTCATATTATCGTCAAAACCCGAGTTGAGTTCAACCTTGTTTGACAATAACTCTTGAAGCTCTAAATTAAGCTGTTTTTGATAGTTTGCTCTACCTGCCCTTAAAGCCAAATAAGGTGCATTAAGTTCGTTTAACCTTTGCGCTACAACGTCAACCGCTTTATCCATTCTGCTTGCAACAAGAACAGACTTGCCCTGTGCAATAAGATGAGCAACAACATTAACTATTGTTTGGCTTTTACCGGTTCCCGGGGGGCCGTATACCGATAAAAAGTCATTTTCTTCAATTTTTTTGATTACTTCTTCCTGTGAATCGGATAAGCTCAAAGGGGTTATGGGGAAAAAGTTTTTAGCCTCCCTATTTTCAATTTTTAATTCATTAACTGTTGTTGAGTCAATAAATTCCTGATTTATAACGTTTAATACCGTTTCTCTGATTACTCCTTGCGGCTGGTCTGCTATTTGCATAAGCTCATGCAAAACCCCCGCCGTAACAGTCGGTCTTGTTGTCAGAATAACGGCTTGAATTTGCTCAAGAGAAAGCGTTTCAAGCTTATTGTTTGTTGTTGTGATTTGAGCGCTTTCTAAAGCGTCAAAATCATAATTTCCGTTTTCAATATCAATAAAAACGCTGTCCCTGTTATAAAAATCGTTGTCGTTTTGTTTGTTTTCACTCTCAATTGTTTTATTTAAGCTTATTTCAATATCAGGCACAAGCGATTTTAGCGTTGTTAAAAAAATGTTCAATTCATCCTGTTTTAAAGGCAGCGTCGGAACTACATCCAATAATCCCGATAACATCGCATCCGTTTCCTGCTCATCTTCTCTTTGAATTAGCTGCGCAATTGCACCTGTATTGAGAGATAGAACATCTTCTTGAATTGTAAGCTGAATATTCACCCCGACACGCTCAAGCTTTGCGGGTGCATATAAAAGAGGGGTTAAAAATTCGTTATTTTTTCTTGATTTTCCGTTTTTCCCGACAAGAAACAAAAACCCGTAAATTAAATACTTTTCTTTTTGGTTCATATCAGCTTGAATCATAAGCTCTGTTAAATGGCTGTCTGCGCCGTCTAAAAGTAAGGGGGAATCAAAAGAAGAAAATATCTTCTCGCTTCCTTCCAAAAAGACCCATTTATTTTCCTTATCCCCTTTTAAATTTCTAAACGTTGAAGATTTAACTTCTTCTCTAACACAATCATGCAAATAGTTGCAGATTTTTTTAACAAAGCTGCCTTTGAAAGCTGTCTTGATGGCATTTGGAACGGTTTGTAACATAAAAATTCCTCTATATATAAATCAGTAGATTTATTATAGCATTATATAGTTGGAAATTTCAAAGCCTGTTTGTTGAATTAAACTTTTAAGAGTATCATTTTTTGTTATTTCAAACTCTTTCGTGTGTGAATTTTTTCTGTCATCATTATACAAACAGGGATGAATAAGGGCTTCTAATACACAATCTTTTTTAATTTTTTTCAAACCTTCGAGAATTGTTTTATCGCTCATCATGCCTGTATAGCTTACACCCAATAAAAAGTCATTTGTTTTTAAATTATATTTTTTTGCTACATCCTTATTATCCAAAGAAAAATAATTAAGAAGAAGAACTTTTATTAAATTTATGGGATTATATCTTTTGCCTTTGACAAAATATGGAATTTCAAGCTGTGTTCTAATTTGCTTTATATTGTATTCGCTTGCAAGACGGGCGGTAATTTTAAAAATATTAGGAATTGAATGAATGTGAACGTGTGAATCAATATGTGTTAATTTAATATCTTCTCTTGCTAATTCTATTTGTGATCTGAATTCCTGTTCAACTTGAGATAAAAACTCTTTTTTGTTTGAATTTAATAAAATTGAAAGATATGAGTTATTAAAATCTCCGTTTTGATTTGTTAATAAATTTAAGTTTGTATTTAGAGCTCTACCTTCGGTTAAATTAAGGTGAATGCCCACACCAAGCTTTCTGTTGGGTAAAATTACCCTTTTGAGTGCATCTTGGTAGCAGGGCATATTTACCATTACCGAGGTACTTTTTAATAAACCAAACTTATATCCTTCTAAAATTGCGCTGTTATGATATTCGCTTTTTGCTAAATCATCAGCATTTAAAATAAATTTTTTCATTCAATCCTCTATAAAAATTTTATCATAAAATTTTTTGCATTAATTATATTTCTTGTGTTAGTATATAATCTGTAAATGGAGGAGATATGGCAAAAGATACCAGGCTGGCTATTGTTATTCCATGCTTTAATGAAGCAAAATTAATTCAATCTACAACGGACAGACTACTTGAAGTATTAACCGATTTAGAGAAAAAAGAAAAAATATATAACAACAGTTATCTTTTGCTTATTGATGACGGTTCAAGCGATGAAACATGGCTTGAAATCGCTAAAGCAATTGCAAGAAATCCTTATAAAATTAAAGGGATTAAATTTTCTGCCAACTTCGGAAATCAAAAAGCCCTTTTAGCAGGCATGCTAAAAGCAAAAGAAATCGGTTGCAGCGCTGTTGTAACAATTGACGCTGACCTGCAACAGGATGAAACCAAAATTGAAGAATTTATTAATAAGTATGACGAAGGTTATAAAATTGTTTTTGGAATTAGAAACGACAGAAAAACAGACGGCTTTTTTAAAAAAATTACCGCACTAATGTTTTACAAGCTAATGAGTTTAAACGGAATAAAAATTCCAAAAAATCATTCCGATTACAGACTTGTATCAAAAGAAGTAATCGATATTTTAGAGCAATTCAAAGAAAGCGAACTGTTTTTAAGAAGCTTTTTCCATGAAATCGGCTTTAGTAAAACCTCTGTTAATTTTGACGTAAAACCAAGAAAAGTAGGTAAATCAAAATTCAGTGTGTTTTCCCTTTTGGCACTTGCTGCTAACGGCATAACTTCATATAGCGTAGTACCTCTAAAGGCAATTTTTGTACTCGGTTTATTAAGTATGATTTTTGGTCTTGTTACCGGACTTGGTGCGGTTATAGCAAAGCTCTTCTATCATAACTCTACGGTAGGATGGCTTGAAGCCGTGATAATAACCTCCTTCTTTGGAGGCTTGCAGGTATTCTGCGTTGGTATTGTTGCAGAATATTTAGGGCAAATTTTTATCGAAGTAAAAAGACGTCCGAGATATTTAATCGAAGAAGAGATAAAATAGTTAATGTTATATATCAACAACCCCATAATTAACGGAATTTAAATCGTTAATTACAAGATACTTTTCTTTGTCTATTTCAAAATCAATATTTTTATCTCTTAAAAAATACGTTGGACCAGAGCCTGACATCTGTAAATCTAAAGATGACAGATATTTAAGCTCTTCATACTTTCCGCTTTTTAAAAGCGCAAATTCAAGATCATTTCTCATATTCGATTCAATATTAAGCTTATCAAATTCTTCATAAGCTTCTTTGGCTGAAATTTTAAGATTTTTCGGTTTAACAAGGGATAATTTGAAATTATAAAAAGGCATCTCAACCATATTTTCACCTCTACCGGTACAGAGCTTTGTCCCTCCGATTAAGCAAAAGTTAATATCCGACCCTAATTCATAAGCCAACTCGTGAAGCTCGTTTATACCTAAAGGATAATCAAGGAGTTTATTTAAGCCAAACAAAACTCCCGCAGCGTCGGTTGAGCCGCCTGCAAGACCTGCACAAATCGGAATATTTTTTTCTATATATATTTTAAGTGAATAATTTTTTTTAAGTGCACTAAAAAATTTTTTAGCTGCCTTGTAGCATAAATTTGTTTCATCATAAGCCAATTCTTTACTTGAGCCACTTAATTTAATTTCACTTCCGCTATTTTCATCATCCAATTTAAGGGTTATATAATCAAACAAAGATATTGTCTGCATTATGCTTTTTATGTTGTGATAACCCGTTTTAGGGTCTTTTGGATAAACTCTTAAATCAAGGTTTATTTTTGCAGGGCATTTTAATTTCATTTGCTTCATTCAGTTAAATTCCTCTAATGCTTTTGATAATTCTTGAATTTGTTTAATTGAAAGATTCTCTGCTCTTTTATTTTTATCAAGGTTTATTTTGTTAAGTGTGGCTTCAACTTCAATAAAACCTGCATTTTGAAGAGAATTTTTAATATTTTTTCTTCTCTGGTTAAATAGCGCTTTTGTTGTTCTTCTTAAAAGTCTTGTAATTTCAACCCTTGATTTATCATTCACCTTAAACCTTACAATTGCGCTATCAACCTTGGGCATTGGTTCAAAACATTTTTTTGGAACTTCTTTTATAATTTCAACATCACAATACATTTGAGATAAAATTGAGAGCATTCCGTATTCTTTATTTTTAGAATTTTCGCTTGCGACAATTCTTTTTGCAACTTCCAATTGCACCATTAAAATAATTTCACTTATTCTTGAGCGGTTTTTGTGATTGACTTCATCAATTTCACCAAGCAAATGAACCAAAATAGGGCTTGTAATGTAGTAGGGAATATTTGCAATTATTTTAATTTTTTTATCTTCAAAAGGAAGCTCATCTATATTTGTTTTTAGAATATCTTTTTCAAAAAGATGAAAATTATTATATTTTGATAAATTTTTATTAAGAATACTAATCGCTTCTTTATCTATTTCAAGAGCTACAACTTTTTTTGCTTTTTGAATGAGCTGTTCGGTTACAAAACCGAGTCCTGCTCCGATTTCTAAAATTTCATCATCATCTTTAGCGCAATTTGCAATAAAATCAATAATTTCTGAATTTGTTAAAAAATTTTGCCCTAAGGTTTTTTTAGCTTTAAATTTTTTTGCTCTTAAAATATAGTTTAAATTATTCATAATTTTATTTTACCATTAAAAGAATTAGCCATAAGGTATAACTTGCTAAATTATTATTTATGTTAAGATTTGAATATGCAAACCGTAATTAATCAACAAAAAGAAATAAAAGAAAAAGAAATCTTTTTAAAAAAGCTTGAAATATCAGATATAGAGAAGTTTTATCTTAATAAAAATCAAACAGATTTATTTGGTTTAGAGTATGAAAGATTAAGCCTTGATAAAAACACTCTTCAAAATGTTCCTTATTCAAAAATGGAAAAAATTTTACAAAACTTTGCTTCAATAATGAATTGGGAAATTATTAAAGATGATAAAACAATAATATCAATTAATTCAAATAACGGTACTTCAATTTCTTTAGAACCGGGTTGTCAGCTTGAAGTTAGCATTGCACCAAAGAAAAATATTTTAGACATTGACCTTGAATTAACAAAAATAATCAATCTTTTAGATAACATCTCAAAAGTTTATGATGTAATGTTTTTAGGTTACGGAATAAGCCCTGTTTCTTGTGTTGATGAAATTGAAATACTTGATAAAAAACGCTATAAGATAATGAATGATTATCTTCCGTATTGCAAAAAAGGCGAATTTGCACCCAAGATGATGAGACAAAGTGCGGGTATTCAAATAAATATTGATTATAAAAATTCAAAAGACGCTTTTTTAAAACTAAAATTTTTAAATTTAATCATGCCCTTTATGACAGGATTATGTTCAAACAGTCCCTTGGAAAATAATACTTTAACATCCCACAGATCTTTAAGAGCAAATGCTTGGATTTATACGGGGCAAGAGCGGTGTAATCTTTTTTATAAAGAGATATTTAATCAAAAACTTTTTAAATATAAAAACTTTTTTAAAAATTATATTGAAAAAGTTTTGGATGTTCCAATGGTCTATATTACAAGAAACGGAGAAAATATAGCACTTAGAGGCGGGATAACTTTTTCAAAATTTCTAAAAGAAGGCTATAAGGGCTATTTTGCAACAATAGAGGATTATATTCTTCATCAGAGCTTGTGTTTTCCTGACGTTCGATTAAAAAATTATATTGAAATAAGAAACCATGACTCAAACAATCCTAAGATAGCATTAGCGCTTGCCGCTTTTTATAAAGGTTTATTGAGTGAAAATATTGAAAAATTGCTTAAAAATTTTTCATATCTCAAGCTTAAAGATGTTGAAAAATATAATCTTTCAGCAATTGATTTCGGATTAGATTTTAAGGTTAATTCAAAGCTTGACGGCTGGGGGGTTGTTTTAAAACTTTTTAATATTTCAAGAAAAAACCTTACTTCAAAAGAAAGAATATATTTAGAGCCAATTTTACAAATTTTAAAAGAAAGAAAAACAAAAGCCGATATAATTATTGACTACGGAATTAAAGACGCAAAAAATCTTGTGGAATTTTTGGAAGGATAAATATTACAATTTTTTTAAAAATTGCCAAAGCGTATAGCTCTGATACAATTTTATTATGACAAAAATATTTTTATTGCTAAATCAGGATGAGTCAGAAAATACTCTGAAGCCGATTTTAGAAAAAAACAGTTTTGAAACAATGTGCTCAGTTGATGAAATTGATGATATTTTGGTGCAAATTCATAATTTCATGCCTGATATTATTCTAATTGATAACGATTTTAATAATTGCGAATATGTAATAAGGCAGATAAAATCAAATACAAAAAATCAAAATATTCAATTTATTCTGCTTCTAAACAACGATAAAAAAACAGGGTTTATGAATTTGGTTGACGGCTTAATAGTTAAACCAATCAGCGAAGATATTTTAATTTCAACCTTAAATTCACATTTAAAAATTAAAAAATCACTTGATAGGCTCTATGAAAACAATAAAGAGCTATCAAGAAGTTTGTATCAACTGAATGTTCTATATAATACAAGCTCGCAGTTTGCAGGCACTCTTAATACTTCAAAACTGTATGACATTATGATTGAGGCAATGGAAAAAACTCTAAGCTTTGATATATCAAGTGTTTTAGTATATACTTCATCAAAAAATGCAATATTTAAACTGAATACCATCCACACACCCGCTCAAAATCTCATTGACGCACTTAAAATCCGCTCAATTTTAAACTATAAAAACGTTATTGAAAATTCTTCAATTCAAATCGGCGAATTTAGCGATATTGAAGTAATACAAAAAGTTAAACAAGCTCGCTCAAATAAAATATACGGAATTGAATCCATTAACTTTGACTCTTTGTTTGCTCCGATAAAAGTAGGGGAGGACTTTTTTGGTGTTGTTGAGTTGTTTCGATCAACCCCTTTTTGCTCTGAAGATGTCACTTGTTTTCAAGCCATTACTCATCAGGTAGCACTTCCACTCAGAAGCGCAAAACTTTATGAAGAAATATCAATCACTAATAAAAAACTTGAAAAACTTGAAAAGTTGAAATCTGAATTTGTTTCAATAGTTTCCCATGAATTAAGAACACCGCTTACACCAATTAACAATTCTTTAGAAATTGTTTTATCGGGACAAGCTGGTGTAATATCTAAAGATGCTCAAAATTTTATACTTATGGCAAAAAGAAATATTCAAAGATTATCGGGAATTATTGAAGATTTACTCGACTTATCCAGAATACAAGCGGGAAAGTTGGATTTCAAATATAAAATCGTTGATATAGCACCTTCTGTTGAGCTTTTACAAAAAACATTTTTACAGGTTGCAAGCGAGAAAAATATTAAAATTAATTTGGATATTGAAGAAAAACTCCCTGAAATTTATGCTGATACAAGAAGAATTGAACAAATTCTTACAAACCTTGTATCTAATTCAATTAAATTTACTCCTCAGGATGGTACAATAAAAGTAAGTGCTCACACGGTTGACGCAGATGAAATCAACTTCAGTGATTTAATTATGCCCTATATTAAACCAAACGGAAAATATATTAAAATAACGGTTGAAGATACGGGGATAGGTATTAAAAAAGAAGATATTCCAAAGATTTTTGATAAATTTTCTCAAATCGAAAGCAGCTTAAACAGAAACGCATGCGGGGTCGGGCTTGGTTTAACAATTACAAAACAACTTGTCGATTCTCACTTAGGAGCAATTTGGGTTGAAAGCGAGGAAGCACAAGGGTCTAAGTTTAATGTTATTTTACCTTTGGTTGATAAAATTAAAATGTTTGAGATGGATTTATCAAGAATACTTATAAATAACGAAGATACAGGAATAATCAGACTTGAAGCAAACAAGGATTTAAATTTAATTAATTCTCTTAAAGAAAACAAATTGTTAAATTTATCGAGGTTGTCAAAAGAAATTGAAATCGAAGAAGACGGGAAAATAATTTATTACACTTTCATTCCAAAGATTACTTCAAGCTCTTTTGAAGCTTTAATCAGTACAATTAAAGAATACTGTTCAAAAATAAAGAAAAACGAATATGATATAATATTATCAAAAGCACATTCTAAAAATGACGGGGTGGACGCTTGCGATATTATTAAAATTTTAAATATAAGCAAGGAAAATATATGAAAAAGATTTTAATAGTTGATGATGAAAAAGATATAGTTGAAACTCTCTCTTTTATGCTTAAAGCTAAAGGGTTTGACTGCATTTGCGCCTATGACGGCGAGAGCGGATTAAATCTTGCAAAAAGCTCTAATCCCGACTTGGTTATATTGGATGTCATGATGCCAAAAATCAACGGATATAAAATTTGCAGGCTTTTAAAGTTTGACAATAAATATAAAAATATTCCGATAATTATGATAACTGCAAGAAGTCAGGATGAAGACAAAATCATAGGCGAAGAAACGGGAGCGGATGAATACATAACAAAGCCTTTTGAATTTAGCGACGTTTTGGAAAAAATACAAAAATACTTAGGCTAAAAGGTAGTTAAAATGGACTTATTGAACGATAACAGCGCACTTGATAATAAAACGATTGATAAATTAAAGTATGACCTCGTAAGAGACGGACTTGTTACTTATGATGATATCGAGCATGCTCAAGAGCTTGCAATTGCTCAAAATACAAATATCGGGCAGGTTTTAATCAATACCCAAATGATTAGAGAAGATGTTTTAATGAAGTTTCTTGAAGAAAAACTTCACACCCCGAGTGTTGATTTGGAAAATTATTCAATCGATAAAAAATGTCTTGATTATGTTACTTATAAAGACGCTCTAAGGTTTAAGATACTGCCTCTTTTTATAATTGAAGATACTCTAACCGTTGCAATGGCTGATCCTATGGATTTATTTTCAATTGATAAAATAATGCAGATAACATCTAAAAATATTGACCCTGTAATAGCTTCAGAAAAAAGCATTCTGAAAAAAATTAATGAATATTATGATGTTAAATCAAAAGTTGAAGATATTAATCTTGATAAATCAAAAAATTATAAATGGCAAGAAGAGCTTCATAACGACGATTTATCGGAAGTTCATATACAAGCGCTCTTTAGAGCAATTCTAAAACAGGCAATAAGCCAGGATGTCCATGAATTATATTTTGAAAACGACTCGCAGGGTCTTTCGGTTAATTTTAAAAAACCCGATAAAATTATTCAAACAGGAACAATTCCAAGCCTTTTAACAAGCTCTTTTATTCAATCTTTAAAACTTTTATCAAATCTTGACCCTAATGTTTTTGAAATTCCTCAGTTGGGTAAACTTGTTTTTACTGTTGATAATCAGGAACTAACGGCAAGTGTCAGCGCTTTTCCTACGATAAACGGAGAGAGAATACTTGTTAAAATATATCATCCCCCGATACCGATTGAAAAATTAAACATTTCTCAAGATAGAATTGAATTAATTAAAAAATCTCTTGAAATTCCGGGGGTTATATTAATCTGCGGCGCTTCTTTATCAGGTAAAACACATTTAATCTATTCAATTTTATCAAATTTAATTTCAAAATCCAAAAACGTTATGACGCTTGAATCAATTGCAAAATATCGCCTAAAAAACGTTGCACAGTGCGAATTAAATGAAAATATAGGTTTTAATTTAGATAAGGCAATGAGATTTATTGAATTTCAATCGCCTGATATTATCTACTTTGAAGGTATAACAACAAAAGAAGGCTTGGACTTTTTTACTTCTTTAACTTTAAAAAATAAAGCGCTTATAACCGAGTTTATGGCAGAAAATATGGACGATTTAAGAAGAAAATTTGAATTTAGCGAATTTACAATGTTTAAATCGGTTATAAGCTGTTTAATTTTTATTCATAACAAAGACAGTATCGAAGTATTTGATAAAAAAGATTTAGAAAAATATTTATTTTAGTTTTTACTTCAAGAAAAAAACAAAAAAAAGAAAATATATTTTAAAAAAAGGGCAATTTCTTATCTTGATTGGTTTTATATAAGAGCCATACATTATAAGAAAGGATAGTTTTATGAACCCCGTATCATTTGGAAGTGTTTTTAAGATTACAAACCCTGCAAGCCCCGCTAAAGCAAGAGTATTAAACGATGTTGTTGACGGTTGCGAAGAAAAGGGATACTGCGTTTATGACACGTTCATAAAAAGCGACAACGGCTGTAAGGTTATTACAACAATTGAAGCACCTGATGAAGCCAATGAAAGCTTAGGCGAATTTCTTCTTAGAACGGGTATAGGTTTTAGCGTTAAACCAAAAACAGATTATTAATCAAACAAATATCGGTATTAAACATTGCGCAATTTTAAGATGTGATTCTTTGTCGTAATGTATTCCATCAATATCCGAGGTTCTGACATTACTGTTTAAATCAATATATTTACAGCCTAAATCAATTGAAACTGTTTCAAAAACATTTATAAGTTTTTGTGCCGTTTCAATTGATTTTTGATTAAATGAAGCGCTTTTTAATACTCTGCTCGTTGTTTGAGGAGGCGAAAGCACATAAATTTCAACATCTTTTGAACATTTTAGAGCTAAAGTTAAAAAATTAAAAATACCTTCTCTTATTTGCTCTTTGGTAATATCAAATTGTATTTTTGTATCATTTATTCCTATTTGAAAAATTACAATATCAATATCATCCGTTAAATATTTAGAAAGAATTTTTAGTCCGAAAGCTTCATCCGGTATTCTTTCGCTAAAGCATGTTCTTCCGCTGTAACCTTGCTCAATTACCGTATATTTATTTGTTTTTTCAAGAGCCTGTTTAAATATTCCGCTCCATCTTGTGTTTATATCAAACCTGCTGCCAATTCCGGGAATAAAGCCGTAAGTATTGCTATCTCCAAAACATAATATTTTTTTCATATTTTTTCCTTTTTTTTATTATAGCATTAATTTTTTTTGTTTTATAATAATAAATGCGCATATTGTTGTGAGGTTAAAATGAAAATCAACTGTTTGGGGTTATCTAATCCCATATACAATAATCAGCCCTGCTTTAAAAATAAATGGGAAGAGCATAAGAGCTGGGGAGCCGTAATTAACCCGAAAACTCAAACGGGAAGTTTTAAAACATTTGTCTTTCCCGACACAAGATACGTATTTGCCAATATCTACTTACCTGACGGAAGTATAAAAAGTTACAGATTAAACAACTCGGGCGAAGGAATATTTGAGCTGAAAGACGCTGTTCCTAAAGAAGAAATGAAGCCCGACTATGAGTATAATTTTACCCTTCATAGAGCAGACGGCAGCGTTGTATCCGTCAAAGACCCTTATTCTTTTAAACAAGAGGGGGTTTATGACAAGTCTGTAATTTATGACCACAACAGTTTTATCTGGCATGATAAAAACTGGTATAAATTTGACAAAGCAAGAATTTCAAGGCTGGCGGATAATGAAAACGGCTTAACATCTTTAAAAAACGCCAAAATCTGCGAAATTCATATCGGAACGCTGAGCAAAGAAGGAGATTTTAAATCTGCAAAAGAATATGTTTCAAAATTAAAAGAACTTGGTTTTAACGCAGTTGAAATTATGCCTCTTGAGTCAACCTATTCTTTTAACTGGGGGTATGATGGAGCAGATAAATTTGCCGTTTCCAAACACTTAGGCGGAAACAACGGTTTAAAAGATTTTGTTGATTGGTGTCATAAAAACAGTATGAATGTCATTATGGATATGGTTCCCAATCATTTAGGGGTTGATATGGCTTCACTGCATAACACAGGGCCTTATACCAGCGGGAATACTCCATGGGGTGCGGGTTTTAATTACGAAGGCGACAATTCAAAATATGTCAGAGATTTTATTGTTAATGCAGCCTTGAATTGGGTTGACAATTATCACTGCGACGGTATTCGCTTTGATATGACAAAATTTATGAACTCTGATGCTACTATGCAGCAAATTGCGGCTGAGCTTCACTATCATAAACCCGATGTATTTTTAATTGCAGAGGACGCAAGAAGCAATGTTTCAACTTGGGAGGACAGCTACTGGTTTGACGGAAATGAAATCCATGATAAAAGAATAATTAATCCCTTATTTTCAAAAGAATTTGAAGAAAATATGGACGAACAATCACACCTTGAAACAATCGAAAAGATAAGAAATAATCAAATGAGCTTAGCAAAACTCGGTTTTGACAGCGAGTGGGATTTTAATTATTTCCATACGCTGAATGAAGCTCTATATGGTAATATTAATCTTGATTATCTTGAAAAAACAAGCTACTGTGCTCAAGACAAGGTTAAATATGTTATGAGCCATGATGAAATCGGAAACAATGACGGAACAAGATTGTTATGTAAAATGCTTGTACCTGAGCTGAATTTGGCAAATAATTTAAAATTAACCGATGAAGACTTAAAAAGGGTTGAAAAAAGAGCTGCTCTTACGGAGCAATCCTTTGAAAGTCAGGCAAGGATTGTTTTTAACCAAAAAATTCAACTTGTTGCGCAGGATATTCTCATGCTTTATCAAACGGGTAAACTGGATAAATATAAAAACAATAAAAAAGAGTTGGTTAATGAAGTCTTAGCCCCTTTAGGAATTAAGGAAAATACATATATTGACTATGATAAAATTGAGCAGGCATACAAAACAAGTTTTGCTAAAAATAAGCTCGCTCAAGCCTTTACTTTTACAATCCCCGGGGCTAAGATGGTCTTTCAGGGGGATGAAAAGAGCGATTTAACGCCTTTTAGGTTTTTCAGAAAATTTCACTCAATAGATGACGGGGATAATTTATACATCGAAAAAGGCTACGATACGGGGTTTGACGCTTTTCAGATGTCAAAATTAGGTAATATTAACTATTCAAATAAAGCAGATAACTACAACAAAAGTTTTGGCGATTTAATGAAAAATTTAATTTCAATTAACGATAATTCTAAAGCGCTTCAAGACGGCTTTTTGCAATATGACGGAACAAGAAAACATTATTCTGATAATGTAATAGCGCTAAATTCCAAAGATGAAAAAGCAAACAGTGAAATATTTACCGTTTCAAACTTTTCTCCCATCTGCCACAGCGGCGAAAACAAAATAAAAATCAATTTTCCAAAAGGCAAGTGGGTTGAAATTCTGAACACGGACAGCAAAAAATATCAAGGTGAAGGTAACATCAACAACAAAACCGTTGAAACGGACGGAAATGAAGATATAGAAATCAATTTAGCAGGTTATAGCGTTTCAATATTCAAAAAGATTGCACAATAAGGAAAAATATTATATATTAAAAAAGTAGTTTAGAGGATTATAAATATGAAAAAAAATTTTTCTAAAACACTGATTATTGCTTGCGCTTTTGCCTTAATTGGCGCAAATTTTGCTCAAGCGGAAGAAAAACCGACAACATACCCGCAAAACACTCAACAAGGAATAATGAAACCTACAACCTTTAAATATATCGGGGAAGCTCCCACGGGTAAAAAAACACACGCCAAAGGTAATAAGCCGACAAGAATTGAAGATAAGCTAAATTTATCAGAAGAACAAAAAGCGCAAATTCAAAAAAATAAAGAAGAATATAAACAAAAAGCACAACCGATTAAAGAACAAATAAAAACAAAACACCAAGAGCTTAAAAAGCTGAAAACAAAACAAAACCCAAGCAATTCAGATAAACAAAAAATTGAAAAGCTTCAAGGTGAAATAAAAGAATTAAATCTTCAGATGAGAGATTTAGTTGTAGAAAACCAAAACAATTTTGAAGCTGTTTTAAATGAAAATCAAAAACAAACGCTTGAAAAAATGAGAAAACAACAAGCAAAACAAATGCAAAAAAGAAAAAAGGCATTTGAAAAAAAGAAAAAACAAGCTCAAAAACAAAAAGCAAAAGTCCAAAATCAAAATCAAAATAATTAATAAAAAAATGTCGGGTATAAATCTTATTAAACCCGACATTTTTATTTAATTTTAATCTTTAAAAAGAGGGCATATATCACCCTTATAAGGGCAATATTCACAAGCTCTGTCGCTTGGTTTCGGGTTGAAGTTGTGTTCTTTAATACCGTTTATCGCATTTTTATATTTTTCAATAACTTCATCTGTTGCATTTTTGTCATATTTAATTGAACAAGGAGTTTTATAATTTTCTAAAAATATAAAATCAGTTCTTTCAACAGTTCTTTTCTTTTCGTCCGACAGCTCAAGAAAATATTTATATAAGCCCATTTGCATATAATAATTTTCATACTTGGTATCAAAAGCTATTTCTTCCTCTTTTTTAGGAACACCTGTTTTATAGTCATAGATTATAAATTTGCCGTCTTTAATATCTATTCTGTCAATTTTTCCTTTGAACTTAACTCCTTCAAAATCCGCTATTATTGTTTTTTCGCTTGCGTAAATATTTTCTGTCGGAGTTTGAATGAAATGCTTAAAATATTCATTGAGCATTTTTTCGCCTTTTTGAAGCAAATGTTCTCTTGTTTTAGCACCGCCTGAAACAGGCAGTTTTTCAAGCTTCTTTTTAAAAGCTTCAACAAAAGGATGGGGGGTGTCATAATATTTTTTATTCTCAAGAGCATACTTTGTTAATGCTTCGCAAGCATAATGAATTGCGCTTCCAAAGCTAAGAGCGTTTGATGTTTCATACAATGAACCGATTTTAAGAATTTGATTATAGAAAAACAATCTCGGACATTTAATATAGTCGTTAATAAAGCTTGGAGAAAAATAGCAATCTTTTAAAATTGAATCTGTTCTGTTTTTAAAATCTCTTTTATAGTCGTACTCTTTAACGGCCCAAAATTTAACCCAATTGTATATTTTTTCGGTATTTTTATTCTTGTTCTCAATTGTATTTATTTCGATTAAATCTTTTGGAATTTTATCAAGCCTTAATAACGAGCTATAACCCGACGAACCCGATTCATCAACATAGGATAATCTTAGAGTATGCTTTGCTCTTGTCATACCGACATAAAGCTTGTTAATTTTATCTGCCGTCTTAAAAGTTTTCCATTCATCAGGCTCTTTTTCATCCTCCTTAGATAAAGGAATTGAAGGTTTAATAATAGGCTGTGAATTTGACTCCCATTTGCTTTTTTGTAAAGAAGGCATATACACATACTCGTACTCTAAACCTTTTGAGCTTTGATAAGTAGTTAGCTGAATTGCATTCATTCCCGTTTCTTGTTCAATTCTTATTGCAACATTATCATTAAGCGCCATATCTAAGTATTCAATAAATTCTTCAAGAGTAACTTTTTTATATTGTTTTGAAAAATTATCAACTTCTTCAAAAAAGCGCTTTAAGCCTTGAATATTTTCAAGTCTGTTTGTTTCAAAATTAAAAAAGAAATCTGTAATTCCGCTTCTTGCCGCTGCTTGAAGGACAATATTTTTAACGGTTTCTCCTTGCAGAATTGAATTTTTTAAATCATTATAAGTATCAAGAAAACGAATTAACTCGAACGATTTTTCATTTATATTTTGCATTGTTTCTATAAATGTTTTATCTATGGAAGTTCTTTCATAAAGCTTCATGTATGTTTTAGGGTCAATATTAAAAGGAGGCATTAATAAAAGTTTAAATAATTTATCGCCGTATAATTCGGGGTTGGATAATGTTTGAATATAGTAAAGCAATACAATTACAGACTTTATTTCAAAAATACTTTTTCCGTTTTTAAGCTGAGCGGGAATATTTCTGTTTTTTAAAAGCTGCGCTATTACCTCAAGTTCGTTATGGTTAGTTGCAAGAATTGCAATTTTAGAGTAGTCTTTGTTGTTATCATTGTCAGTCGGACAATCGAGAGAATTAATTAAATTATCAATTTCGTTTACTATATCTCCATACTGTTCATCATAACTTGAATAGATGTTAAATCTTACTTTTTTGTCTTTTGTTATAATTTTTGGATTTTTTGCACTTAAATAACGCTCAATCGGCAAATGCAAGGGGTTGTTGTCCGCAATTATTCTTGCAACATCCAAAATCGTCTGAGTTGAGCGCCAATTTTCTTTAAAGATTATCGGCTTTTTAATCTCGGGATATTTCTTTAAAAAAGCTTCAATGCTATCTAATCTTGCACCTTGAGCGGCATTCACAATTTGCTCATCATCACCTACAACAAAGATATTTCCGTTTTTTGAATTATCAACAAGATGAAAAATTAATTCATTTTGAGATTTATTCGTATCTTGATACTCGTCAACTATAATATAATCATACTTACTTGCAATCTCTTTTGTAAATGTTTGGCTTTGCTCAAACTTTTCAAGAATAAAGTTTATCATATCATCATAATCAATATAGTTTGAAAGCTCCATTTTCTTTTTGTATAATTCAAAAAAGCGATAAAGTTCGTATACTTTTTCAATTTTTTCTTTAATTTCTAAGATATCTTTTTCATAATTTTTTCTTTTGCTTGGTTTATTATCTCTTTCAAATTCCAAAGCATCAATAGCTTTTTGCCATTGCGAATCAGACATTATGTTTTTTTCAAGAATTTTTCTATCAGTTATTCTGTAATGTTTAAGCTGTCCTATTCCTTTTTTAATTGAATCAAGAATACTATACGGGTCAGCCTTTTTGCTTATGTAATATTTTACATCTTTGATTTCATCAATACATTCTTTTAAAAGAGCAATTTCAATCGTTTCGGGAATTACATCAAAGTTTTCGCTCAAAGAGAACTCTTCAAAGTTTTCTTGAATAATTTTGTTGCAAAAACTATGGAATGTATAAATTTCAACGCTGCAATCTTCATCTAAATTTTCTATTACACGTTTTTTCATCTCTGTTGCACCCGCAACGGAATAGGTTAAACAAAGAATCCTCTCGGGGTTTATCCCCTTGTTAATCATCGCTTGAAGCCTTCTTATAACCGTGTGGGTTTTACCTGTTCCGGGCCCCGCTAATACAAGATATTTACCTTCAAGGTTGTTAACACACTCAAGCTGTTCTTTATTCAAAGTGTCATCAAGCGCAACAGTCATAATTTTCCCCTTGGTCTTATTACATTACAAAATAATAAAAATTATATCACAAAACAGCCTGCTTCAACAAAAGCTGTTATATATAATTATTCAAGATTAACATTCTTAAACGTTTCTAATATTTCTTTTTTATCGGGATTGTTTAATCTTGGAATTACTCCCAAAATATCAACATCGGAAAATTCCCTCAATTCTTTGATAAAATTTTGCTCTGATAGGGTTGTTTTTTGAGCCATAGAATTAATAATAACTCCTTTAACTTTAATATTGTTAATTTTAGCGCATTCCAACGTCATTAAAAGATGATTCAACCTTCCCAGTTTTGGTGTTGTTACAACTATTGTTTCAATATCAAGCGCTTTAATAATATCTGAAAACTTAGCGTGTTTATACGCAGGGCAATAAATTCCCCCCGCCCCTTCAACAATTGTAAAATCAAATTTTGAAGAAAATATTGTAAAATCATCTTTAATTTTATTGATATCAACTTCAATATTATTAATTAACGCTGCAAGATGGGGTGAGATTTCTCCTTCAAACAAATATGAATATTTTGAAGGAATGTTCGAGTATTTCTTTAATTCCTCTAAATCCGGAGCGGCAATTGCGCCGTTTTTCTTATAAGCACCGCTTTGAAGTGGTTTAAAATATCCGACCTTATAGTTGAGCGCTTCTAATTTTAAGCATAACCCTACACTTACAAAAGTTTTGCCGATATCTGTATCGGTACCTGTTATAAAAATCTTTTTCATATAAATCAATTATACAATAAAAAACCTGCTAATTTTAGCAGGTTTTATTTATTATTTTTGATATTTCTTTAATAGCTCGTTTGCTAAATCTTCGCCTGATTTATCTTTCATATAATCAGGGTCTTTTTGTTGCAGCTCGCACAACTGCGCAAGTGCGTCAACAACTTCTGAACCTTTATTTGCTTCATTAAATACTTTATTGAATGCGTTATATATTTCTTTTGTTCTTTTATCGTCGAGCTTTAGTTCTGCTGTTTTTATTTCAAGTCCGCTATTAGGGTTCTTTTCTTTTAATTCTTTAACTATTTCATCATTGCTTTTACCTTCTTTTAGCATGTTTACAATATCACTTGATTTAGCCGCAACTCCAGATTTTAAGCATTCAACCAAAATAGACCAAGCTTGATTATTTATCTGCGAAGAATCATTTGCATTATTTTCTTCTTCAACCATTTTTTGATAATTTTCAACGATTTGTTCGGCATCAAGGCTTGCGTCTGAAGCATACATACCTTTTGCTTGCTCCATATCAATTTCAATACCTTTTTGCGAAGCAATCTGCGCAATTTCTTTCTGCATATTACTCCATCCTTGAAGATTATTAACAAATGAAGCAGCTCTATTCTGAGCTCTTACAAGCTGAGCATTATCTTCATCGCTGATATTATCCATTGTATTTGAATAAATAGTTTTTACTTCTTCCACTGCGGCGGCAGAGTTAGCTAAAACATTTAAATCAGTTTCAACATCATTATATTTATTTGCAAAATTATCAAATTCATTATAACTTTCATCCATTACTTCTTGAACTTTGTCTTCGCTTAAAGATATTGAAAAATTCTTATTATAAGAAGCACCGTAAACAGCGTCCATGAAGTTTTGCGTATCATCTTTTCTTGAAGCCGTAACATCTTTACCGTTAATTTTGAATGTAAAGCTGTCTGAAAAGATTTCGGAATTATTGGCATCAAATTTGCCCGTTGAATTATTTACTTTCTTGTCAAGTCCATCCAGATTAATTTCTTCAATACCCATTGCAGCGGCATTTGTTAAATCATACTGAATATTTGTTGTTTCTTCTCTGACAAAATTGGACTTATCCTTCTTAGTCGAAGCGTTATCTTTATAATTTAAGCCTAATACTTTTAAAGCTTTTAATTCATCACCGCTAAGTTTATTATCGCCATCTTTATCCAGAGTTTTTAAATCATCAAGCCAGCTTTGAGAACCTGCTCCGACAAATTCACCTTTATCAAACTTATTGTTTGAATCTCTGTCAACAATAAAAGCATATTCTTGATTTTTATCTCCAAGATTGAAGGTTAAAGGATCGGTTCTTTTTGTTTCACCTTCAGAGTTATCATTGCTTCGAGACATTTCCACACCCGAAGGTTTAACACCCCAAATTTTTTCAATCTTATCAGCTAAATTTTTATACATATTGGCAGTTTCGCTGTCTCCTGCGGGAGTAATCGTATATGTAGGGTTTTTACCCTGTTTTGAAACATCATAATTAATTCCCGAGTTTTTAAATAAAGCGTTATCAGAGCCAAACAAAGCATACATAGCTTCTTTAAACGTAAATTTAGGTTCTTGAGTTCCGAGTTTATCTAAAATATTTTCATAATTATTTGCTAATGATTTAATTTGTTTATTTGATGATATTGTGTTACCTGCTTCTTTATCCCAAGTGTTCAGCTTGCCTTGATATGTAGGATTGCTAAAGAAATCAGCTACTTTATCATAAGTTTTAGCAGCATTTCTTGTTCCGTCATGGGCAGCGTGTCCTTTTGGAATACTAAGCGTTCCGTCTTTTGTAAGTTTAATTTGCGTACCTTTGAAGTTATCAGCAAAAAATTGTTTAAGTTCATCACCCGATAAACCAAGTGAAGATAAATCGTTTAATAAGCCTTTTTCAATTGCTGTTTGTAATTTTGTAACGGATTTGTTATCGGTGCTGCATAAATAGTATGATTTGTCACCCTTTTTCAACTCACCCTTAGCGTCTGTTGAATAATATTCGCCGTATTTTTCTTTCAAATCATCCAAAGTAGGCTTACTTGAGCCTTCTTTGTAGCTTGTATTTGTAGGAAGAACATTAATTTTCGGGTTTTCTGTTATGTTGCTTATTATATCCGTTTTTTCCAAAGAATAAACAGGAATATTTGTGTCGTAGTCGGAATTTGTGTAATTTGTTTCCGTACTTCCCGCTTGATTAAGTGTTTTTTTGATTAATTCATAAGTAGATTTTGTTGCACCATATCTGTTTTGAAGTGCATTTTTTTGCTCAATCCACTTTGTAGCGTCATCAACAAGAGAAGAAACATCGCTCTGTTTATCTTCAAGTTGTTTGATTAAAGCGTCAATAACACCTGAATCGGCACCGATTTTTTTAATTCTGTTTGCAATTTCTGCTGAAATTCTATCTTTACCTATTTGACCTCTTTCATACATGTCAAAAGTATCATCAACGGCTTCTTTTACCTTTTTCTTGTGGTCTTGTTCAAGTTGAATTGTCTTGTTTTGAATACTTGTAATTAAAGATGTAATTTCATTAGATTTTTCTTTTATTTTTTGCGAGTTTTCGCTCATTTCTTCTTCTAAAACAGCCATCTTTGCTTCAAAACGTTCAACTTTGTCTTCAAGTACTTCTTTTCTTGATTCAAGAGACTTTCTTTGAGAAGCTGTAATGTTATTGTCTGCAACAACGGTAAAAATTTTCTTTATTTCGGATTGTTGCTGCGACTTTTGAGAATTGTACAGGTTATCAAGCCAAGAATCTTGCATGATTGTTTGGCTGAATTTTTTCATTAAATCATTGTTAGATGTTGTTAAATCATTACCCATATTCCATCGTCCCTTTCAGAAAAAGCAACTGTCTATATTAATATTTATCGGAATTTTTGCGATAAACTTTATACTTTGTTAACAAATGTTTACATATAAATTTAAAAAACGGGCTTATGCTAACCCTGTAAGCAAAGGTATTTTAAGGATATGTTATTATAAGAGCAAAAGAGAATAAAAGAATTAAAACAAAAGAAAAAAAGGGCAGCCTCTTGTAATCTTACCGCACGGATACTCATTCCAAGTCCCAAGATTACTACGGACATATATTCCATAGCAAAACCAATTAACCCCTCATACTGCACCCTTGCAATAACGAGTAGAGAGGTAATACGCTATGACATAGCAAAAAGGTGGTACGCAATAGCAGACGGGAAGTTAACTTTGGTTTGGCATTAAAAATTCTTCCCTGCGCTTGATAATTCTTTTTATTATCAATATAATATAAAAAATCACAAATAAAACAGCATAAAAAGGCAAATATATGGACTTAATTAAAAGAAACAAAGAACTCATAAAAAAATTTGAAACCATGATAAACACTGCCGACATAAACCTTTCAAAAGAACTTATCGACGACAATGCCGCTTTTTACACTCCCGTTAGCGATAAGCCTCTTTATGGCGGAAGCGGATATTTATCTGTTGTTAATTTAATGAGAAAAAGTTTTTCGGATATTCAATGGCATATTAAAGATTTAGTAGCGGATGAGTCCAAAGTTGCCGTTACTTGGGAGTTAACAGGGACGCATGACGGCGAATTTATGAACATACAACCGACTTATAAAAAAATTTCCGTTTGTGTTATGAATTTTTATTATTTCAACAATGCGGGTAAAATTACAAACGACGTTGCAGCCGTTGGGTTAATAGGTGTTCTTAAAGGCATAGGAGCTCTTTAGTAACCTTTTATAAACTTTTATAAGCTTTAATTTAATCGTAAATTATAGTTACACCCGTTTTACCGCTTGCACCGCCGATATCCTTATGAAATCTCCCGCTTTGATAATACATTTCATCACCCTGCGGAGATGAAAACAAGTCCGTATCACAAGTAGGCGAGCTCGAATTTTGTTTTATGTTTTGATTATACGGGCTAATTCCCATTTGATTGTAGACATCTTGAGGGTCTATAGGAGTGGAATAACCTGTCAAAGTGCCGCCTTTATCGTTATTCCAAGTGAGAAAATTTCCGTAATATCTTCTCCTTATTCTATTAAGCATTTTAACTTTTTGCAATCTTTCCAAGCGCTCAAGATTGCTTGAATTTAGCCTTCTGTATTGATATTGATTGTAATAGCGCCCGTAAGGATTATATACGGGTCTATATATCGAGCTTCCATGAAGCGTCGAAGGATAGTAGTAAGTACGTGTTGTGGTATATGCTAAAGTGTCGCTTGATATACCGAGAAATGATAAAAATAACCCTAAAATAATTAAATAACTTTTCATATTAGAAAAGATATTTAAAATTTAACTTTTTTTCATTACCGTATCGGCTCGTATAATAAGGCTATTTTACAACAAATTAAAGCAAAAAAGTTTATTATTTAATTTCATCAACAAGCTTTGAATCAGATTCCATATCGGATTTTAAGGTTTGTCTTACGATATTTGCTTGCGTATCAAGCATTTTACAAACCGTTTCAATATTTCTTACTTTATCTTCCAAAATTACATCCGCATTATTTGTAATATTTCCGGTAATGTTTTGATATGCGGATAGTGCAGCTGAACCGGTTCCCTGCATTAAATTACCCGCAACAATTGCACCAAGACCAAATGAGCCCGCATAAGGAGCAATTGATTGCAATATTCCGCCCCAGCCTGATAATAAACCTGCCAGGGGAAGAACAATATTTTGACCAAATCCAAACCCTGATGTTCCGCCCGCAGCATAAGAAGCAGAGTTAATTGCCGCAATTCCCGCAGCAGGAATTGCAAACCCCGTAGGAACACCCGCAGCACCGCCCGTCAAAGTTCCATCCAAAAGACTCAGCTCAACACCCGCAGCGCCCGAAGGAAAGCCCGTAAAGCTTGATAAACCCGAAACGCCAAAAGCGTTTGTACCCGAATCAAGGTAAGATTTAGCCGCATAATTAGGCGACCAATAAGAGGTACCCGGAATATTCATCATACTTTGTCCGCCTAAAACAGGCATAAAAGCAGAAGGGGCAAAAAGATTTGCCAATTGCCACAAAAAACCGCCTGCGCTGCCAAAACCCGAGCCTGTTGAAGTTGAACCCGAGATGGTTAAATCTCTTAATCTGTCATAGGTTTCATACAACTCAGCTTTAGCGCTTGAACTTGCAGCACCATATTTATTAGCAATTGTAAGGGGATGATCATTTTTATAAGACATATATACCTCAATATCAGTTTACTTAATTATCAAAACTAAATCCATAATATATTTTATTGATTTTTATTGATTGAAATAAAAATCAATAATTTATTAATGATATTTTTTTAAATGTCAAAATTAAAAACAAAAAGCAAAATAAAAAGCCGTCTTATGGAGGATAGACGGCTTATTATATAAGTTAAGCAAATACTTTAAATGTCTTGTCTACGTTATCATCAATTACTTTTGATACTGAATCCATTTCTGTTGAAATTGCCTGTTGTTCAGTATTCAATTGTTGTAATCTTAATTCAAGCTGCTGGTCTTCTTTTTGTATAATTTCCGTTTGAGCATTGATTTTAGCAATTTCTTGGTCATACAAGCCTTTTCTGTAATTATAATCCAGCATTGCCGCATCATAAGCGTCTTCATCTTTTGTTGTTGTTGTGTTAACGGAGAATGTTTTACCTTTTAAGTGAGCAGGGCAGCTGTCGTTATTATCGGAAATTTGAATAGAGCTTATTCTTCCCGTGTCAGATTTTTCAATTGCCGCTCTAACATCTGTTCTTTGTTCTTTAGTGTACATATTTTCACTAAATAAATTTACCATTTCATTATCGGTAACACCGTTCAACATTTCATCAAGTGTTGCTTTTGTAAAGAAATGATTTTTTCCTGAACTGTCTTGATAGAAGTATATTTCAGGATCTTTTCCATCTTCGCTGCCGTCTTTTAAATCAGCTTCACAAGTTGTATAACCCGTAATCTTATTAGCCTCTTGGGGATCAACTTTATAAATTTGATTTACTACGGCACTAAATGCTTTTGTTTTATCTGCGTTTTCCGTAAAAGGATCTGTCTTATCTTTAATATATGTTAATTTTGCAGAGCTATATTCACCATCTCTTATTGTAATTATTGTAGTTGCAGCAGACTCACTATTAGCCTGTTCGAGAGTGTTACCTTTGTCATCTTTTGAGACAACCGAGTAAAGAGAATATGTTTCAGCTAAACTTTGACTATATTCAACATCGGTACTAAGTGTAACCGTATAGCTTCCGTCATGGGTATTTTTCATGTTTACAATTTTAAAATCACCCGCATTATTATTTGCAGAATCTTCAAGAGTATAAGTTGTTTGAGTGTAATCAGAGGGAGAAGGAGGAGTTGGAACTTCCAAATCCATCATCTGTTGATATAAGTTAGCACTTTCATTAGCCAATGCCGTTCTTTGTTGGTTTATTTGTTGACCTTGATATTCAACGTTACTTTTTCTGGCGGTTAAACCTAAAAACCTTGCCTGACTTGCTGCCATACCCATAAGTGCTACTGAGCCTCCATTGTTTATTTATTTATTTAATTTATATTTGCTTACATTTACATTTACGGGTTATATTTAATGAAACTTTAATACAAATGAAGTATTTTTTACAAAAGTTTACAAATTGTTTAAAATGTTATATAATTAAAAAATGGCAACAGAACAGCAAAAATATGGAAATATTCACTCGATTGAATCATGCGGAACAGTAGACGGTCCCGGCATTCGCTTTGTAGTATTTTTACAAGGCTGTCCGATGAGATGTCTTTACTGTCACAACCCCGATACTTGGGATTATAACGTTAATAAAAAAATGACGGTTGATGAAATTCTTGCTAAGTATGATACCGTAAAAGAATTTCTAAAAAACGGCGGCTTAACCGTAACAGGCGGTGAACCTTTAGTTCAAATAGATTTTGTATCAGAGCTTTTTAAAAAGGCGAAAGCAAAAAATATTCATACCGTTCTTGATACATCAGGGATTTTATTTAACAAAAACAACCCCTTAAAGATGAATGAATTAATTAAAAATACCAATATTGTTATGTTGGATATTAAACACATAGACCCGATTGAACACAACAAACTTACGGGTCATCCGATTGAACCTGTTTTAGATTTTGCAAAATATTTATCAAACAAAAAAGTTCCTGTTTGGATAAGACACGTTGTAGTCCCGGGAATTACCTATAATAAAACATATTTAACAAAATTAGGCGAATTTCTTGCAACTCTAAACAATATCCAAGCGCTTGATGTCTTGCCGTATCATAACATGGGAATAGTTAAGTATGATAATTTAGGTAAGGAATACCCATTGAGAAACACTCCTCCTCTAACTAAAGCGCAGGCGATGGAAGCAAGAAACACAATTTTAGATGCCATGAGAAAAGCAAAAGCTTCAATGTAGGAGATTAAAAAAATAATTAATTATAAATTTAAATAATATTAAAGCCTCTCAAATATTTGAGAGGCTTTAAACTTGAGCTAACTTTCAAACTATACGTTTGCAGTTTCCGTTTGCTTGATAACATTTTGTAATGCTTCAAGAGCGTCAGCAGGAAGTTTATCAATGCCTGCTTTTTCTGTTTCTCTTGATTGAATAAAGTTAATTCTATCTTGCATACGTGCTTTGAATTGTTGAGCATATTCTTGATTTTTGAATGACGCATCAAAACCTTCAATGTCCATAATTTCGATATCGGAGAAGTTTTCCCATTTATGGAAGTTTGCGGTTTTTGAAACAATTGCTTCAATGATACCCAAAGTGTGGCAGGGTTTAACTTTTGTTCCCATAAATTCACCCGTATTTAAGATATAGCAATCAACGCCATCTTCAATCAATTGTTTAAATCTTGTATAGTCTGTTGCAAGAGGATAAACTCTGAACGGATTTGCATAAGGTTCAACAACAAGAGCATTAGGATCAACTCCTTTTGCTAATCTTTCAGCGCTTGAGCGTTTTGTAGCGAGTGTTGCACCCATAGCAGAACCTAAAGAAGCGCCTGATAATTTTAATACAGGAGGAATAGTAGGATCTTTCATCAACCAGAAGATTGCGTTAATCGGTTGATCAATTCTATCTACTCTGTTCGGTGACCAAAGTTTTGATTTAACGGCACGACCGTTACCGTTTCTGATATCTTCCGTTACGGAAACAAGTTTACCGTCAGCTGTTGCAATAACACCGTTGTTTTGTTGAGTTAAGATATATTTATTGTCATCACAGCCTATCGGATAATCTGCGGTTTTATCAAAGTAAGCAGGTTCAAGAGCAATTGTATATTTATCATGAACATTGATAATAAATGCGTCATCATGAAGAACCGTGATATCATACTTTCCGCCGTGTTTAGCATGAGTAATTGTAGATTTACCCGAACCTGATAAACCGAATACTGCAACTTGGAATGAACCGTTGTCTAAGTTATAGCGTTTCATACCGCCATGGCAAGAAGCATAACCGTTTCTTGCCGCAGCGCCCCAAGCAAGAGTAAGAGTACCTTTTTTGTGTTCACCAAAGTATCTCATACCTAAAATGCAAGCGCAATTGTGTTCGGGGTCAAAGAATGTTAAACCGTATGGGAAATCGGGGTGTGACCAATCAGGATCAGAGAATACATAGATATCACCTTCGTTGATTAGACGAGATTCACCATACATTTTAGCGTATTGCTCGTTAATATATTGGAAGTTTAACATCCAAGAATACATAACGTTTTCAAAGCCTGCAGGGATTAATAAATGAGCTTTAATCATAAAGTCTTTGTCAAGACCTACAACGGCTTCTGTTCTATACATTAATTTATCACGTGTAGCATAAATTGCTTCTCTGATTATAGGAAGCAAATAAGCCATATCGCAATTAGGTTCGCCAACGATTTTTCTTGCTGCGGCACATCTGCCAACAACCGTACCATCATTGAATAATAATTGATTAGCACCTTTAGGTAAACCGATTTTTTCGGGTTCATAAACGGGCATGCCTGTTAATTCAACCGTACCTGCGGAATCTTTAGCTAATTTATAAGCTTCCGATACGGATTTAACTTCTTCAACATTATTGCCGAAGAATGGTGCCGTAATAGTCGCACGAGCAGCGGACATCATCTTTTTTAATTCGTCGGAATTAGTAAAATACTCTACTGTTGACATAAATTTACTCCTTTTTAAGTCATACATTTATCAATGTTAATTTTATATCAAAAAAACGCACGTTACAAGTGTTTAAAATACGTTTAATTAATTAATTTTTTGTGTTAAGATAATTATATTGTATAGGAGGAATGTATGCAAACTATGACAAAATATGAAATTAAGGATATATCTTTAGCACAGCAGGGCAAAAAAAATATCGAATGGGCACAAAAGGACATGCCTGTACTAAATTCCATTATGGAAAGATTTAAAAAAGAACAACCTTTTAAGGGTTTAAGGCTAAGTGCGTCCGTTCATGTTACAAAAGAAACGGCAGCTCTTTGTATAGCTCTTAAAGCAGGAGGCGCAGATACCGTTTTGGCGGCTTCAAACCCTCTTTCAACTCAAGATGACGTTGCTGCGGCTTTGGTTAAATATTACGATATTCCTGTTTATGCAATTGCGGGCGAGGACTCGCAAACTTATAAAAAACATATTGAGATGGCGCTTGAACACAGACCCAATCTTGTAATTGATGACGGGTGCGACCTTGTAGCTACAATTCACAGCAAAAAAAGAGATTTAATTCCAGATATAATCGGCTCTTGCGAAGAAACAACAACGGGTATTATACGACTTAAAGCAATGGAAGCTGAAGGCAAGCTTGAATTTCCCGCACTCGGCGTTAACAATTCCTTAACAAAACACTTATTCGATAATCGCTACGGTACGGGACAAAGCGCACTTGACGGCATAATAAGAGCAACAAACATTCTTCTTGCGGGTAAAACTTTTGTTGTTTGCGGTTATGGCTGGTGCTCAAGAGGCGCTGCGGCCAAAGCAAGGGGAATGGGTGCTAATGTTATTGTAACGGAGGTTGACCCCTTAAAGGCTCTTGAAGCGGTTATGGACGGTTTTAGAGTAATGCCGATTGCTAAAGCTTCTTTAATCGGAGATATTTTCTTATCAATAACGGGAGATATAAATGTTATAAGTGCACAAAATATGATGTCAATGAAATCAGGTGCATTTGTTGCAAACGCAGGACATTTTGACGTTGAAGCAGATGTTAACGGGCTTAGAGAACATGTTAGAGAATATAAAAATATTCGCCCAAACCTTGATGAATGGGTATTGGATAACGGAAAATCAATATATATACTGGCTCAAGGAAGATTAGTAAATCTGGTTTGTGCAGAAGGTCACCCCGCTTCCGTTATGGATATGAGCTTTGCAAATCAAGCTTTGGGAATGGAATTTATCGTAAAAAACAAAGGTAAACTTGAAAATAAAATGTATACTCTTCCAATAAGCGTTGATAATGAAATTGCAAGATTAAAACTTGAGTCAATGGGTGTAGAAATTGATACACTAACTCCTCAACAAGAAAAATATTTAAACTCATGGCTTGAAGGAACAAAATAAAAAAGTTTATTTGAATAAATCAAAATTGCTTCAAAATTTAATTTAAAACTTTGAAGCAATTTTTTTACGGTTTTACTTGCCCGAGCCATTTTTTAAAAAACTCAATTCCTGCTTGTGCGCTTTTTTCGGGGTGAAATTGAACGGCAATTAAATTATCTTTTTGAATTGATGAACAAAATTCAATTTCATAGTTTGTTGTTGATGAAATAATGTTTTCATCAACAGGCGCTACATAATAAGAATTAACAAAATAAAAATAATCATCACTTAAATATGAATTATTTTTTGTTGTTTTAATTTTATTCCAGCCGATTTGAGGGATTTTTCCTTTTTGAAATTTTTTAACTTCACCTTTTATTATCCCAAGCCCTTCAGTGTTTGGCGCTTCTTCGCTTTTTTCAAAAAGAATTTGAAGTCCTAAGCATATTCCTAAAAAATCGGTTTTATTTTCAATTGCTTGTTTAATTGTATCAATAAGACCCGATTTTTTAAGGTTAAATATAGCCTGCTCAAAATGCCCTTGCCCGGGGAATATCAATTTATCGGCACTTAGAATATCTTCTTTTTTGTTTGATAAAATATAGCTATAGTTAAGCGCTTCAATCATATTACCTAGGCTTTTTACGTTTCCTGAGCCGTAGTCTATAATTACAATTTTATTTTTCAAAATAAAATCTATCCTCCCTCATCCTTCTTATGATTTCATCTAAATCATTATCAGACGCTACAACGCTTAATCTTACATAGCACTTAGCTTCTTCATTAATACCATCAAATGCGGTTCCCGGGACTATAACAATACCCGATGTTTCAAGCAGGTCTTTAGCGAATTCTTCACAATCTTTATATCTTTTTGGAATTTCAAGCCATAGATAAAACGTTGCTTTAGGTGCTTCAATATTGTATCCTAAGGATTTTAAACCTTGTGTAAATTTTTCTATTTTATTTTTAAATTTTATATTTTGTTCATCAATATATTTCTGTCCTTCAGGGCTTTCAAGTAAATCAGCTCCTGCGTATTGAAGGACTTTAAATATACCTGTGTCAACGGTACCTTTTGAGCGGGATAACATTGTAATAATTGTTGAATTGCCGCAAGCCCAACCTAAGCGCCAGCCTGTCATGGCATAAGATTTTGAAAAACTGTACATCTCAACGCAGCAATCCATTGCACCTTTGCATTCAAGAGCAGAATGCGGTTTATAGCTTTCATCATAATACATTTCACAATAGGCATTATCGGATATTAGAATAATATTATGTTTGTTGCAAAAATCAACGCAATGCTGTAAATATTCTAATGTACAGGTGCAACCCAAGGGGTTATTGGGATAGTTTATTATTAAAGCTTTAATTTTTTTAGGGTCGTTACCTTCTTTTATGTATTTTTCTAAAACTTCATTCAAATCGGGCTGAAAGTTGTTTTCTTTTGAAAGCTTAATTCCATAAGCCCTTGCTTGATTTACTTTTATCATTTGAGAGTATGAAGCATACCCTGGTGTGGGTATTAAGATGACATCCTGTTCTTTTTCGTTAACGTTCGGGTTAATAATTGCTCTTAAAAGATTTGATAAACCTTCTTTAGAACCGATTAGAGAGAATATTTCAGATTTAGGATTAAGCTCAACACTGAACCTTTCTTTCATTCTTTTTGCAACAGCTTCAAGAAACTTAGCTTCACCTTTTGGAGTTGAATAAGTGTGAAGCGAGTCAACATTCATATATTCAATTGCTTTTTGTTTAACAAAATCACTCACGGGTTCAACCGGTGCTCCCATTGAAAGGGCTATCGGAGCTCTGTTTTTTTCTTTAAGCATTGGGGTAAGCTCAATTTGTCGAGCTTTAATTTCAAACATGATATAGTTTTTCATGGTTTTTATTTGGTTATTGAAGTTGTTATTAAGTTCTTTATTCATATTTTATTTAGTTCCTTATTTAATATTTTATTTGCGGGCGCCTCAATTAAATTTAAAAGTCCGAGTTTTATTATACTACACAAGTACTTAAAAATTAAGTAAATTAATTTTACTTTTATTTAAAATAACTTTAAAAAAACAGAAAAATGAGGTATAATATATAAATGCGAGATGGAGATTATCTGCGCTAGAAACGGAGAAAACTATGCATATTCACGTTAATGGACGTAACATTGAAATCACGGATGCCATTAAAGCTTACGTCAAAGAAAAAGCAGGGAAAGTTGCAGCTCATTATGAACAAATAGACGCAATTGACGCTGTTTTATCGGTCATTAAAAACCCCTCCGTTAATGACTCTCATATTGCAGAAATTAACTGTAAAATTGGCGGCGAAACAATTAGAGTAGAAGAACGTGCCGAAAATATGTACGCTTCAATCGACCTTGTTTGCGACAAACTGGAACGTCAAGTGAGAAAATTTAAAGAAAAAGGATTGTTGAAATCTAAGGGCGGTGTTGAATCAATCAGAACTACGGAAGTAGAGGTTTAATTTTACCGGATTAAACCATACCGACAAAAAAATGCTTCACTTTGTGAAGCATTTTTTATTAAGTAATATTAATTTTTCTTTTACATTTTATTTTATTTAAATTATACTAAAAAATATAACAGTATAACAATTTAAATAAAAGGAAATTAAAAAATGTCAATCAATTTAAAAAACAAACAAGAAATTATTAAAAAATTCGGTAAAACCGAAAAAGACTCAGGAAACATTGAAGTTCAAATTGCAATGTTATCTCAAAAAATTACCGAACTAACAGAACATCTTAAAACAAACAAAAAAGACTTTCAGGCAAAACGTGGTCTTTTGGTAATGGTTGGAAGAAGAAAAGGCATGCTCACATATTTAAAAAATGCAGACCTTGAAAAATATAGAGCATTAATTAAAGAATTAAACATCAGAGGATAATTTTAAAGATTAATAATTTCCTAAAATGCTACAAGAGTTATACCTTGTAGCATTTTATTTTTTATAGAGAGTACTGATTTAATTTATATTTTTTTTACTTTTTATCTTTATAAAAATCTATCAACTGTCCGATAGCAACAACATCCTTGAAAAAGTCGGAAAATTGTTCAAAGGCTTGAGGCTTATCTTTTAAAACAGGGTACATATCAAATAATTGTTTTTTATTCTTAAATGCAATTAACAAATCGCCCTTGCAAAAAGCGGCAGCTACAAAAGGCAAATTAAAACTCTTAGCTAAAACCTCCAGTTGTTCAATAAAACCTTCCTGAATATGTGCTCTTGCAACGTTTGAATCTTCAGAATATACATGATACTTTTTATCAACTCCAAACTCATCAGCATTAATCGGTCTTAAAGTCGGACGAGTTGCCGCAAAGTTAGCGTTATCAAGTCGAATAACCGTATGAACATCAGAATTTGTATTAAGTTTTATTCTGATTATTAACCCTTCAAAAATAGTTATTTTATTTTTAAAGTTGCATTCAATAGCTTCCCAGTCAATGCTGTTATGAGTTCCAAAAAAAGTATTAAATATTGTTGCATTTTCAAAATAGTTAACAAGACAAGCCCTTTTGATTAACATTTTTTCAGGATATTTACCCCATCTCCAAGCAACAGCGTCAAGGGTTTTGACATAATTTTGCATTATTTCATCTCTTGCTTTTTCTTTAAAAACGTTTAAAAGTTTATAAGAAGCAAAAGCAAATATTACTGCCAGCGCAAGAGAAACAGCTTTAACAATATTATCTTTATAAAAAGCCAGCACCAAAAGAGCAACAAGTGCCAATGCACACATAATTATAAGAATAATATTAACTGTTTTTCTTTTTTTCTTAACTTGCGACACAACAGGTAAAAAATTTTTTGTGTACTTTTCAATAAAATCGTTTTTTAACTCCGTAAAATTTAACTCGTGCGACATAATTCTTTCCATCCGTATATTATGGTACTACTTTTATAATTTTATCGCACTTTTTATATTTTTTTCAGCAATATTGTACTAAAATCATACATATAATTTATATATATCTAAGTATTAATAAATTCAATTCTTAGTGTCAAATATTAATAAATGACATTCTTGTTATATAACAAGAATGTCTTAATGGTTTAATTTAATAATAAAATAGGTAAATTTAAATTTATTTTTCATCAGGAGGGGGTAAGATTACCCAAGGTCCAAGATTAACATTATCTTTAAAATAATCAATTAATTTATAAACAGTGATGAAATCATCAAGAAGTATAAAAAATCCGTTATCGTCAATCAAAGACTTGTTTAGCTCATTAACGGGGAATAAGTGCTGTTGAGTTTCAAGTACAAGGAAAAAATCATCCTTACAGAATGCGCAAGAATAAATCTTTGCGCTGAATGCTTTTGAAACGGTTTTTAAGAAAGTTGTTAATTCGGTATTAATCAAGTGTTTTGCGACATATACATCATTAGTATAAACACTTGATTTTTCTTCAAAGTTTACATTATCTATTGATATTCTTTTTAAATCATAGGTAAAAGGAGTATTAATTAAGTTGTTTTTATAAACAACCGTATGAGAATCAATTTTTTTATAAAGTTTAAGTCTTATTATTACACCTTGAAAAATTGTTTCTTTTTTATTTACGGTATTTATAAAAGCACCTTCAAACAGCTCAAACTTGGTATCTCCTCTGCTGCCGTAAAACACCGAGTCGAGTTTTGCCATGGAATATTGTTTTCCAAAAACCCTTGCGGAAGCAAAAAGATTTTTATTTTTATAATCTCCCGTTTCATAGGTTAAATTTTCAACACATTGACAAATTAAAGGCATAAGCCCTTTTTTTAAATCTTTATTATACTTTGTTTTAATATTTAAAGTAATACCATAACCAACAGCGCCAACAATAGCTGCTGCAACAAGCATTAAAATCGGGGGTTTACCTTTTAATAAAACAAGTACTACAATTGCAGCTATAACACTTAGCGCAATTGCGACATACCAGGTTATAAGAGCTATTTTTCTTTTTTCTTCATAATTTTTTAAAAACGGAACAAGTATTTTTGTATAATTTTGTAAAAATTCTTTTCTTAATTGTGATGAACTCTTTTCCATAATACACTCAATCTAACACATTAATTTACTTAAAACTTCATACAATAAATGTATCTTGAGCATTAACATCTTCATTGAATTTAGTATAACTTATTTGAACAAAATTATTTGTGCCGTAAAACGAAGATACTTCATTATAAAAATAAAGATAATTTTGAACTTCGTCAATAATTTTATCGGCTAAAAATAAATTCGTATTGTATTCAAAACAAAAACTCATAAAACCTCAACAATTTATTTCATATAATCCGCAGCATTAATCGGCTTTGTTTCCGATGCGTCAATTTGAAAAAATTCCTGTTTAGCTATTCCAATCATCCCTGCAATCATTGAAGAAGGGAATATTTCAACACGATTATTTAATTCTAAAACCGCAGAGTTGTAAAATCTTCTTGCTGCAGCAACATGTTCTTCAACTTCATTATAGGTTTGCATAGCTGAAACCATAGTAGCGTCCGACTTTAATTGAGGATAATTTTCAACAGCCACCATAATTTGTGACATTTTACTTCTGATTTCTTTATCAAGCTCAAACTTCTTAGCGGAATTTTCTATATTATCACCAAGATTGTTAGAGGCAGTTCTTAGTTTTGTAATTTCTTCCATTATACCTCTTTCATGCTCCATAAACTTATTTGCAATTTGTAAAATATTCGGAATAAGCTCGTATCTTTTCTTGAGCTGAACAGAAATCCCCGAATAAGCTTCTTTAGCTTTATTTTTAGATTTTATCAAAGCAACATACAAAGAATAGAAATAGCACAAAAATATAAATACTACAAAACATGAAGCTAAAATCGCAGTCATAAAAACCCCTTCCAAGTACAACTATTTATTATTATGATATCATTTTTTTATGAATTTACTTCATACAATAATTGTATAGAAAGTATTTATTTTATTATAATTAATTGCCTGCTTTTTTCTCATCAAAAACTTTAATTAAATTGAATTTGTGACAATATTCAATCAAATCATCTTTAATTTCAGGCGCTAGGATATAAAGAGCAATAATATTAGGTACGCACATTGCAATCATCATGGCATCCGTTATTTCAACAATTGATTTAACGTTCATAACAGAACCTATTACAATAAATATGCAATAAATTAAATTAAACGTTAAGGCTCTTTTTTTACCTTCGCCGAATAAAAACGTCCATGCCTTTTGTCCATAGTACGCCCAAGAAATTAAAGTTGAAAGAGCGAATAATATTGCAATTAAAGATAAGATATAAGGGAAAAAGGGTATTACCGATTGAAATGCGTTTGAAGCAAGCTCAATTCCCGATATCTCCTTACCTGCATGGGTACAAGCACCTGAAAAAACTATTGCAAATGAAGTAAATAAGCATAAAACTCCCGTTAAAAAGGTTTCTAATAAAGCAACAAAACCTTGAGAAACAGGTTCTTTTGTTTGAGCGGTAGCGTAAACTATTGCTGCCGCACCTGTTCCTGCTTCATTAGATTGAACGGAGCGCCTCAACCCTATTATTATTGTCCCAAAAACCCCGCCTGCAACGGCTGTCGGGTGAAAGGCTTCTCTTAAAATTAAAGCAAGAGCGCTCGGGATATTTACAATATTAGCTAGTATTACAATTAATCCTGAAATAATATACATAGCGCACATTGTAGGTACTAAAACGGTTGTAATTTTTGCTATACTCTTAATTCCGCCAACAGTAACAAGACCGACAAGAATTGCAACAAACAAACCGAAAATCCAGGCGCAACCGTGTAAAAAGCTATGCTCACCCCCTGTTATAAAAAGAATTTGATGAGTCGATTGGTTAATTTGTATCATATTTCCGCCCGTAATACCACCGCCTATACAAAGCAGGGCGAATATTACAGACAAGGGTTGACCCAGCCATCTTAATTTTTTTCTTGTTAAACCATGGGCGATATAGTGCATTGGCCCGCCTGAAATCGAACCGTCTTCGTTAAATCTTCTATATTTAACAGCTAAAGTTGCTTCAACAAATTTAATCGACATCCCTAAAAGCGCACCTGCAAAAATCCAAAATGCAGCCCCCGGGCCTCCGATTGAAATTGATATTGCAACACCTGCGATACTTCCTATCCCGATTGTACCCGATAAAGCAGTTGCTAAAGCTTGCAGGGATGATACTTCACCGCTTCCCGAGTGATGGTGCATAGGTTTTATTATATTATCAATAGCATGCTTAAAGCCCCAAATACATATTCCTCTAAAGTATATTGTAAAGAATATTCCCGCAAATAAAATCCAAAAGATTATTAAAGGAACTTTTGTTCCAAAAAAGCTAATCGGAACAAAGATAATTTTTGCAATAAAATCAGATATCGGTGCAATATTTTTATCAATAAAAGCGTCAACATTAAATGCAAATGCACTCTGTGTTAATAATTGCATTGATAAAAAAAGTGCAAATATAATACTCAAAAAACCTGATATCCTTTTCATACTTCAAACCCTTTCTTTTATACGGGGCAGAATTAATCTTAACAGGAATATTAAAAAATTACTATTTAAAATCCGAACATTTTAACATTTTGTAAATTAGTTACATTTTAAATTTATTTAAAAAAATTTTTATATTATTCTATAAACTATGAAAAGGTTATTTTTAGTATTATGTTTCTTGGCTTTATTTTGTAGCGCCGCATTTGCTAAAGAGGTTAAATTTATTCATATAACGGATATTAACCTTAATACAAATAATGCCTACAAGCTTCAAGAAACAATTAAAGAGATAAATTCTTATCCTGATATTGATTTTGTTGTTTTTGGCGGGAATAACATCTCAAAAACAAATATAGATAATCTTAATACTTTTTTATATCTCCTTAAAAAAGTTAAGAAAAAATCAATTGTTTTATTGGGCTCATCCGACGTTTTAGCAAGCAGCGGAATTGATAAGAAATATTACTTAAAAAGAGTTAAAAGAGCGCTATTTTTGCGCCACAGCTCAAAAACAAACTATGTATTTGAAAAAAACGATATAATTTTTGTTGTAATGGATGGAGTTAAGCAATATTTTCAATCATCCAACGGCTACTACAATAAAAATGAGCTGAATTGGCTTGATAAAACCTTAACTAAATATGAAGGTAAAAATGTTGTAATTTTGCAGCATTTCCCAATTACTCAAACAAATTCAAATTGGATTCAAACAGCTAAGGTTGAAAATTATCTTGAGGTTTTATCAAAGCATAATAATGTAAAAGTAATAGTTTCAGGGCATTACGGACAAAACGCTCAAAGCGATATAAATAATATAAAAAATATAATTACGCAAAGTTACTCAAAAGAAGGCGCTTATAATATTATCCAGCTTGATTTTGATGATAACTTTATAGGGACATATCTTGTAAAATAACCCTTATATTTAATTATTTTCCATACTTTTCAATCTTGATTTCATACTCAATTCCTTCTAAAAGCTTTCTGTTGATTGAGAATAAATCCCCTATAATTGCGCAAAGAAAACAAAAGAAGGATAAAATTAAAATAATTGCACAAAGAATTAGAGATTGGATATGCCCAAAACCGTTATGATTAAAATAAAAATACAAAAACCTAAAACCTATCAATAAACCTATAAGCAATAGGCAAAAAGCGCTAATTAGAAAAAATTTTGCAGGTTTATAAATTATAAAAAATCTTAGAATTGTTTTTGCCTGTTTAAAAATATATTCAAAATTATTTTTAAATAATTTTGATTTTCTTTTTTTCTGTTCATTTACTTCAATATCAATGTTTTCAACGATTAATTTTTTTTCTCTTAATTGAATAATACTCTCAATTGTATAACTGAATGAATTAAAAATATTTAAATTTAACAAAGCTTCTCGATTGTACGCTCGAAAACCGCTCGGGGCATCTTTAACGTCCGTATCCGTAATTGTTCTTACGACAAAAGAGCCGAAGTATTGCATTATTTTTTTAAAAAGAGAAAATGTTTTGATTTTTTTAATATCCCTTGCCCCGATAACAACATCCGCTTTATTTAACAATATCGGCTGAATTAATTTTTCAATATCGCTTGCTTTATATTGGTTATCTCCGTCTAAATTAACAAGAATATCTGCCTTGTTTAAAAGCGCATATTTAACTCCCGAATTAAAAGCATTGGATAGTCCTTTATTTTTCTTAATTTTAATTAAATCAACTCCAAATTCAAGCGCTATATTTGATGTTTTATCACTTGAGCCATCATCTATAACAACAACTTTAATTATATCAACTCCCCTAACAGATGCGGGAATTGATTTTAAAACCTCTGAAATACACTCTCCTTCATTAAAACAAGGGATTTGAACAACCAATTTCATATCAGTTATTATACAACAAACGAATGAAATTTAAAAAATTTTGTTTAAGAAAAATTTTTGGTGGTACGATTACTAAAGCGTAAATAAAGCAAACTCAAACAAAGCAAATATAAATAAAGTAAACAATATACACACCATATAACTTTATTGTCATCCTTATTAGAGCCTATTGTATTAAATACAATAGCTTTTTTTTGACAAAAAATATTATTTTTGCGTTTTTTAAATATGCTAAAGAAAATGTATAAATTTTAAAAATCAAAAGCATACAAATAATCTAACTTTTAGCGCAAATTAAAATATTCAGCCCCACCTTTTACAAGGCTCTTTTTAACTTAACAGCCTTGTAATAATACATAAAACAACAAAAGATAAGGAAAATTATAAAACAAACTATGAAAATAAATAATATCAATAATTTTGCTAATTACAACAATTACAATATTCAAAATAAAACCCCCGATTTACAACAATCAAACCCAAACAACAAACAGTATCAACTTTTAGCAAACCGGGGCTTCTTTTCGTCAATAAAACTAAGTTTTGCAAGGTATAAAATGCCTGTTTATGTAATAAACGAAAATCGTGAATGTAAAAAATTCGCTTCACAAAAAGAAGCAGCAGACTATATCGGTTGTGATTTTACAAGCATTTCACAAGTATTAAGAGGACATAATAAAACAATAAAAGGTTATGCGGTTTTAAAGGCAGATGAAGTCGAAAAAACGGATGAAAATAACAGTACAATTATAGATGAAGAAAAAATAGAAAATGTTATAAAAAGCATAAAAAGAAGTGTTTATGTAATTCAAAAAAACGGTGAGTACAGAAAATTTGACACACCCAAACAAGCAGCAGCCTACTTAGGCTGCGGCACGGGAAGCATAAAAAAAGCGGTTGATTACCCGCACTATTTAATAAAAGGCTCTGCTGTTATCAACTCGGATGAAGTTGAAAAAACGGATAAAAACAATCAAACCGTTGTTGATAGAAAAAAAATAAAAACAATTGCAAAAAATATAGATAACAGCGTCTATGTTTTTGACAGACACGGAAGATATAAAAAATTTGCTTCAAGAAGCGAAGCAGCGCAATTTATAGGCTGTAAAAGAAATGCACTGAATCAAATTTTAAGTTCAAGAACAAAAAGCATAAAAGGATATGGAATAATAAGAGCCGTTGATATTGAAATTGACGACGAAAACAATACAACTAAAATTGATTTAGAAAAATTAAAAGCCCTTGCAAGAGATATAAACAGGGCTCTATACATAATTAAAGACGGAAAATATCAAAGATTTGACTCACAAACGCAAGCTGCTAAAAACCATGTACTTAGCGAATCAAGTATTTCAAATTTATTAAACGGAAAAGTTAAAACCGTTTTAGGTTATAGGGCTGTAAGAGCAAAGGACGTTGAATTTTTGGATGAAGAAGGCAGAGTTGTTTTGGATGATAAAAAGTTTAAAGAAATTTTAGAGAGTTAGACAATGAAAATAAACGGCATTATTAACAATTTTATAAGATATAACAATCCATCCAAACAAAAAACAATTAAAACAAATAACAATAAAAATTCAAAAGAATTAATAAATTTTACAAGAAACAAAATCCCTGTTTATGTTATTGATAAAAACGGAGATTATAAAAGATATAATTCCGAAACCGAAGCAGCAGCCGCAATTGGAGTAACAATGAATTCTGTTTCATCGGTACTTAGCTATAAGTCGATAAAAACAAAAGGTTTTAGTATAGAAAAAGCAACAAAACTTGAAAAGAAAAATAAAGACGGTTCAATTACTCTTGATACAAATAAAATAAAAGAAATTGCAAAAAATATTAACGATAGTATTTATGTTGTTGATAAAAAAGGGAATTATAAAAAATTTTCTTCAAGAAAAGAGGCGATGGAGGCTATCGGTTGCAGTTATGGCGCCATTACCCATATATTAAGAGGAAACTATGGTGCAAAAACAATAAAAGGTTATAGCGTTATTGAAGCAAGAGAGCTTGAAACTAAAGATAAAAAAGGCAATATAACAGTTAATAAAGAAAAAATTAAAGAACTTATTAAAAACCTGAACAAAGGTTATTATACAATAGCTCCGGATGGAAAATATCAAAAATATTCTTCTCAAGTTGAATTGGCACAAAGCTTTGGAGTTAATCAAAGTCTTGTTTGTCAAGTTTTAAACGGCAGAATTAAAACCCTAAAAGGTTATAGAATAATAAGAGCATCTGACATTGAAACTTTTGATAAAAATAACAATCTTATTATAGACAATAAAAAACTGAATAAAATTCTAAAAATAACCTATAAAGGATAAAGGAATGAATATACAAAATATTTTTAATTTATACAACTGCAACAGATATTCTAATAAATTTCAACTTAATTTCAAAAGATTAAAAAAACCCGTCTATGTTATTGATGAAAACGAGGATTATAAAAAATTTAACTCTGAAGCGGAAGCTGCGCAATATATGAATGTTTATGCGTCATATTTCAGCACATTACTAAGCGGACAAAGAAGAACATTAAAAAATTATGCTTTTGCAAAAGCCTCGGAAGTTGAAAAATATGACAAAAATTCTACACCGGTTGTTGATAAAAAACAAATTAAAGAATTTGCAAATTTAATAAAAAAGAAAAATTCAAAAGCTCAATCATCTCTAAACGAAAGTGCCACAAAAGAAACAACGCCAAATCACGCAACAGGGCAAAATTCAACCCCGCAGGGAATTTATGCAATAAAATCAAACGGACAATACCAAAAATTTGCTTCAGTGGAAGAAATTGAAAAAATTTTAGGTTTCAAAAAAGAATCCGTTAATTTAGTTTTGTATAAGGATTTAAAAGCAATATTTGATTACACTTTCACAAGAGCAAGCGAGGTTGAAACAGAAAACAAAGAAGGTAAATTTTTAGCTGACGAAGTAAAAATTGATAACTTTGCTCAATCAACTTTTAGTAAAAATATTTATATTATTGATAAAAAAGGAAATTATAAAAAATTTGACTCACAAGCAGACGCAGCAAAATTTTTAGATTGCTCAAGAGAAATGGTTAGAAGAGCACTGCATAACAAAGTAAGAGCAAAAGGCTATTTAGTTGTTAAGGCAAGCGATGTAGAAACTAAGCTTGTAAATAGCGGGAAAGTTGTTGACAGAACAAAAATTACAAAAATATTAAGAGATAATATTTTAAAAGAACTGAATAAAAATTATTATATTATTTATAAAAACGGAAAATATGAAAAGTTTACTTCGCAAGCACAAATGGCAGCTGCTCTAAATTGTTCTCAGACCCGTGTTTTTGCGCTCATTAACAAAGGAGGGATTAGCAAACAAAAAGAATTTGCCATTCTAAAAGCTTCAGAAATAGAACGTATCAAAGAAAACTATGAAACAGAAATTGATAAAAAGGCTATTGAAAACATTATAAAAATCTTACAGAAAAATTAAATTCAAAAAATCTTATGATAAATTTTTATTTCAGGAGCTTTTTAAAAATATGAAAATCAATTTTTTAAATTTTTACAATATCAAAAATCAATTAAATAATAATCAAAAAACGACTTTGTCTTCCGTAAAAAATTTTAATATTACGCTTCAAAAGTCTAATGATAGCTTTACGCTTCAAAATCTTAATTTTAGAAGCAGAAAGTTTGATAAAACAAACTCTAAACAAACAATTTCTCAAACCGATAAATCAAAAGAACAGACTAATAACGGGGTATATATTGCCTATCAAAACAGAAGCTTCAAGCGTTTTAATTCAATGTATGAAGCAATGGATTATACTGACGTATGCAGAAAAGAAAAAGGTTTAAACAACCCTATTATTATAAAAGCAAAATTTGTTGAAAGTGTAAATTCTAAAGGAGATTTGATTGTTGATAGAGAAAAATTGATGGAAATTATAGACAATCAAAGATTAAAAAACGCATTTTTTTTATTTGATAAAAACGGAGTATGCAAATATTTTTTAAGCAGGGAAAAACTTGAAGAATATATATTAAAACGTCAACAAGAAGAACAGTTCAAATTAGGTATTGATTTTATTTTTGAAAAGGGTGCAAAAGTTCCTTTTAAAAGCAGTGACGGAAAAATAAGTATAAAAAAAGAATACCGTGAAAAAATTTTAAACATATTAAATAAATCTTCTAATCCAAAAAGCAGTACTTCTTTAGATAATAGAATTTATATGATTAGAAAAGATATGACTTTTGAAGTGTTTAATTCAACTAACGAAGCTGCAATTGCTCTTAATATAAATGAAAACAATATAAAAAGAAGCCTTCGGGGAATATGCAGCCCTAAGATAAATGCGGCTTTTGTTTATGCTTGTGATGTTGAATATAAAGACGAAAACGGAGTTTCGCACCCCGATTTAGATAAAATTGACAGATTGTCCAAAGGGGTTGATGACAGAAGCTTTTATCTGATTGCTAAACTCGGATTTTTTAAAAAATTTGAAAACATAAAAGAAGCTGCTTTATTTTTAAATATAGACCCAATCAATGTTTTAAGAGCCTTAAGCGGCGCTACGCACTCAACTAAAGGTTATATTATAAAAGAAGCAAACGAGGTTGAAAAAGTAGTAAAAAGAGGTGTTGTTGAAGTTGACACAGATAAAATTCTTGAATACGCAAAAGAAATTGACAACGATTATTGCGTAATTTCAGATGATAGAGATTTTCAAATTTTTACACGTCTTATAGACGCAAAGAAATATAAACAAGAAAAACTTTCACAAAACAAAAAAGCTCAGGTTGTTCCCGCTTCATTACTTAAAACACTAACACAAGAAGGAGAAATTGTTTTTGATACTAAAAAAATTGAAGAATATTTAAAAAATTCAACTGATGCAATATATGTAATTGATTATAAGGGGGCATATAAAAAATTTCCGTCAATAAAAGAAGCAGCTTTATATATAGGCTGCAAGGAAAGTTACATACAAGATATACTAAACGGTAAAACTTTATCCTTAAAAGGTTTTACAGTAGCTCCCGCTTATATACCCGAATATTACAAAGAAGATAAAACGCTATCTGTCAACAGAGAATTGATAGAAAGATATAGAGAAAAAATAGACAAAAGTTTATATGTAATAAAAGAAGATGGGAGCTATAAAAAAGTTAACTCGCCCAAAGAAGCAGCGCAATTTATAGGTTGTCAAACGCAAAACGTTCGCTCCCTTCTGAGAAACGAACGACTTACAACAAGCAGCGCATCAATAATAAACGCAAGATTTGTTGAAAGAATTGATGAAAAAGGTAATATAACGATTGATAAAAGCGCCATAGATGAACGTATTAAAGAAATGATTAGCGCAAAAGAAAGAAAATCAAAGTTTCTTAAAAAACCAAAATGATAAATTATCAAAAATATTCTTTAGGAGTTTTTTAAAAATATAAAATAAAAACACAAATTAAAACCACAAAACCAAAGGAAATTAAAACAAATATGAAAATAAACAGCATTATCAATTTTAGCAAAATATATAACAGTAATATTCAAACACTTCAAACAAAAAGCAAAAAAGAACAAGATAATAACAATAACAATAAAATCGGCTTGGATAGCCTAAAGGGAAATCTTTTTTCTTCAATAAAGCTGAGTTTTAAAAGTAAACCAAAAGTCCCCGTATATGTCATCGACAAAGACGGTTCTTGTAAAAAATTCGCTTCTCAAAAAGAAGCGGCAGCTCATCTTGACAGTTACAGCTCGGATGTCAGTCAGGCAGCAAGAAAAGGTTATACCATAAAAGGCAAATCAATAGTTAAAGCAAGCGAAATTGAACAAATTGATAAAGATGGGAATATTGTTGTTGATAAAGATAAAATAAAGGAAATTATAAAAAACTCCGATAAAAGACTATACGCAATAAAATATAACGGAGAATATAAAGAATGCTCTTCTCAAAAAGAAGCAAGAGAATTTATAGGCTGCGATAAAAGTAATTTAAGAGCTTTGATATACGGCACAATCAACACTCTAAACGGTTATACGGTTATAAAAGCATCGGAAGCGGAAACTCTTGACGACAAGGGAGAAACGGTTATAGACGTTGAAAAAATTGAAAAAATTGCTCGAAACATAGATAAGAGAATATATATCATATCAAAAGAAGGCGTATACAGGCAATGTTCCAATCAATCCGAAGCAGCGCAAATTATAGGAACGGATCCAAGCAATGTTTCAGCTGTGTTAAACAATAGATCACGCACAATCAAAGGCTTTTTTGTAATAAAAGCAAGCGATATCGAAACAAAAGACAAAGAAGGCAGAATTGTTACGGATGAAAAAAAGCTTAGCGAAATTATGAAAAATTTAGATAAAAATATATATGTTTTTAATCAATACGGCGAATATAAGAAATTTGCTTCAAGAAAAGAAGCAGCGCAATTCATAGGCTGTAATATTTGCAGTATAGGACAGGTATTAAACGGATCGGCTAAAACAATTAACGGCTACAGCATTGTTAGAGCAAGCGAAGTTGAAGAAAGAAATCAAGCAGGAACAATTAAAGTTGATGAAGAAAAAATCAAAGAACTTTCAAAAAAAATTAACAGAGGCGTTTATGTAATATCGCAAGACGGAACATATAAAAAATATTCAACCCCAAAGGAAACTTCAAGGGCTTTAAATATATCTGCAAAAAGCATTATAAACGTTTTAGCACACAAGGCAAAAACAACGGGCGGTTTTAGAATGGTTAGAGCAGCAGATATTGAAACATTGGATAACAACGGTAATGTTGCTGTTGATGAAGAAAAATTGAGAGAAATTTTAAGCAAAAGATAATTTTTAGAAGTTTTAAACATAATGCGAGGTTAGCTTCAAATTTTAAATTCTGCCTCGCTTTAAATCTCTATACTACCGAAGAATAAAACAAATGAAAATATATTCCTTTAAAAATCAAAATTTTCTTTTAAATTCAAGAAAAATTAACAATAATAAATTGCAAAATATTACCAATTATAAAGAGGACAAAGTAAAATATTGCAATATGTCCTTAGTATATTTTCAAAATATAAGCTTTGGCATAAAATCTATGCCAATTTGCGCTTATAAAGAAGATGGAACATATAAAATATTTACAAGTATTTGCGAAGCTGCAAAAGAGCTTGGTTGTAAGCAGCCGAATATTTCAATAGCTTTAAAGAAAGGCTATAAAGTAAAAGATTACAGAATAATCGAGCTTAATAAAGTATCTTACGAGGATGAAAACGGTTTAAAGATAGATGAAAATAAAATTTTAGAATTATCAAAAAAATTTGAAAAAAACGAAGTTTATATAATAAACAAAGACGGCGAATGTAAAAGTTATAAGAGTATAGCAGGCGCAAAACGATGTATAAAAAATGTTGATATTTATAAAATATTAAACGCAAAAACACATATCGGCAACATTACCGCAGCAAAGCCCCATGAGGTTATATCATACAATAATCAAGGTAATAAAACGATTGACAATAATAAACTTAATAAAATTTTAAAAAGGTTCAGCTATAACCCTAACGGAATTTATGTCATATTTCAAGACGGAAGCTGTAAAAAATATAAAAATCAAACAGAAGCTGCAAAAGCCATGAATGTAACACATCAATGCATAAGCAATGCTTTGAGCAGTAAAAAAGATAAACAAAAAAGGGTGAAAAAATGTTTGCTTTTAAAAGCAAGTGATATTGAGAGAATTGATAAAAACGGCGATATTGAACTTAATATTGATTTAATTGCAAAAAAGCTTGAAAAATATTCAATGGTGTTTAGGGAAGATGTTTTTGAAAATTTAGCAAAAGAATTAAACGGAAAACACATGGGGTTATGTTGAAAATTCGTATAATTGATTGTTTTGAGCTTTAGTTTTACTCGTGTTTAGAAACAATAAATCCTTGACAATCTTAAGACTTGAAACACGTACCCTAAACGTCATTGAAACAATACAGCCTCCATGTCAAAATTAAATAACCATAATCAGATATACTCATAGCAATCTTGCCGAACGGTTAAGCGTTCTAAGAATATGTCATTGCAAGAACGGGTTATTTTTAAAATCCGTATGGCAGGCTTTAGTTTAGCGTTTTATTGAAGTTTAACCTTTGACAATCTTACTAAAACCCGTTTTGTCCCCGCATGTCATTAGCAAGGGAGAAGTAATTAAAAGGATGTTTAAAAGCCATAGGGTGGGTTTTCGCCACCATGCTCTAAGTTAAAATCAAAACCCGCAAGTTAGGTTTTAGAATGGTACCCTGCTATCAGCCTGTGCAATCTTACCGAATTTCCGCTCTCCATGTCATTGCAAAAGGAATTATTGATAAAAGTATGAAAATAAAAATCCGCAGGGTAGATTTCAGTCCACCGTTTTATAAAGGTAACCCATGGTAATCTTGCTGAATATGTACATGTTTCAAATGTAACGGCAGACTAAAGTCTACCATACAGATATCGGTTTTAGTTGCTTCGCAAGCCCATCAAACATACAGGCTCACTAACATTAAGCTATTGTAAATTTTTGTTAAATATTTCTCAAGTTTAACAAAAAATGAACGATTATATTAGCAAAAAGATGAGGATGGCGTAAAATGACTAATGAAACAAGAAAACAAGAAAATCTATCGTGTGAAATAGAGAACGAAGCTTCAAAAATTGACAAAGAAGCAAAAGAGAATGCGCTTAAAAATATTATTGTTGAAAATATTTCAGATAAAACAAACGAAGACAATTTAAAAAACAAACCTCAAGAAAATCAATGGGAATCATCTTTAGCAATAAAAAATTACAACAAGAGTAAAATTGAAGAAAAAAGAAGACGATATAGACAGGATTGTTTTGGTTTACTTGCGAACGAACTAACGGAAGAAGATAAAGACAACTACGAAGACACAATTTTAACCGTTAAAGCTTTTAATAAAAAGATTGTTGAAAACGAAGTTTCAAAAGGTGTTATTCAAAAACAATACGGCGACTTCATTGAAACAAGTTTAACTTTGTATGACGGCTTAACTTATAGTCAATTAACGGATGAACAAAAAAATCAGTTGGAAAAATATGAACAGATAATGAAATTAATTGATGAGTTAAATTTAAGAGCCATAGTTACACCTATTTTTGAAATTACAAATGAAATCAGGATTCAAAAAGTTAACTCGAGCAAGGATGAAAATAAACAAGCACAACAAGATAAAACAGACAATGAAATTAAAGAAAAAGAAAAAATAATTGAAGATAAAATCTCGACACTTCAAGAAGAAAAGCTGCAAGAAGTTGAAGAGCAGCTAAATATCGAAGCGCAAGATTTATCGGATGAGCAGGAAGAAATTAAAGAAGATGACTCAAGCAATTTAGCTCAAGATGCTATAAATAATGTTTTTGAACAACTGAATAAAATACAGTTGCCAAGAAGCGTTGAAATTATTCAAGAAGAAGACAATGCTCAAACCGAACTTAATGAATCAAAAGAGGAAGAAGACTTGTCCGACCTTTTAAGAATTGAATAATTTTTAAAATATATAAGCTGTTTTTCTGATAAAATTATCTTATGAATAATTCACAAGATAATTTTATTGTTTCATCAAATAATTCATTATCCGAACATCACTTAGCTCTTGAATTTGATAAGGTTTTATTAAACCTCTCAAGGTATGCTAATTCAACTTTAGCTAAAAATAAGTGCTTAAATCTTGATGTGTATTCAAAAAAAGCTCAAATTGAATATGAATTGAAGCTTGTTGATGAAGCAAAAAGCATTATTGATGATAGCCAAAATTCTGTTCCTATTGATGAAATAGAAGATATTGAGCAAATATTTAAGGAACATTATTTTAACATTGATGAAATTATAAACCTTGCAAAAAATCTTCAAAGTGCAAGATTAACTAAAAATTTTATCTCTAAATTTCAAGGTATGTCAAATATCAATGAAATTATAAAAAATATTTATATAAATAAAGAATTTGAAGATGAAATTTTTCAAACTTTTGATAATGAATTGAATGTTGTTGACTCTGCTTCAATTGAGCTTAAATCTCTAAGAGCATCACTTCGGGATAACAAAGAAAATTTAAAAAATGCGGTTAATAACCTGCTTCAAAATCATTCTTTTGTTGATAATCTTCAAGATACAATAGTTTCAACAAGAGATAATCGCCCTGTTTTTCAGGTTAAGGCAAGCTGTAAAAATAAAGTAGCGGGAATTGTTCACGATATTTCATCAACAAATTTAACCTATTTTATTGAACCTGCACAATTAATTCCTTTATCAAATAAAATCAGACAGATTGAAATTGAAATTCAAGCTGAAATTGAGCGAATTTTAGCAAAATTATCCTCAAAATTAAAAGATATAAAAGATGAGCTAAAGAAAAATCAAGAAATTTTAGAAAAAATCGACATAATTTTTGCAAAAGCAAAATATTCAATTCATCTTAGTGCGCAAAGTGCCGAGTTGACGGATGAAAAAATTATTGATATTCAAGCAATGCGCCATCCTCTACTTGTTGAAGTTAAAGAAGATGTTGTTGAAAACGACTTTCAGCTGGGTAAAAACTACAAGTGTCTTTTAATAACGGGCTCAAATACGGGAGGTAAAACCGTTGCCCTAAAGTGCGCAGGATTAATGGTTTTAATGACAAAAGCAGGGCTTCATATTCCTTGTTTGGGTGCTAGGATTTATCCTTTTTGCGATATATTTTGTGATATTTCAAAAGAACAAAGTTTAGAGCAGGGTTTTTCAACTTTTTCCGCTCATATTAAAAATATAGCAAATATTTTAGATAATATTGGCTCTAATTCTTTAATTTTACTTGATGAACTGGGTTCAGGTACAGACCCAACGGAAGGCGCAAGTTTATCAAGGGCAATATTGAATTTTATTAAAGAAAAAGAAGCTTTAGCTGTTATTACAACGCACTTAGGAGAATTAAAAACTTTAAAATATAATGACAACTGGTTTGAAAATGCCACGGTTTTATTTGACATAGCAAAACTTAAACCTTGCTATAAGCTGATTGTTGGAATGTCGGGGACATCTAACGCAATAGATATATCTTCTCAATTGGGGCTAAATCCTTCAATAATTGAAAAAGCAAGAGAATTTTTGCTTGATAAAAATGATGATACTTCAAAATTATTTTTAGAAATTGAAAAAACAAGCGCAAATTTAATTAAAAAAGAGCAAGAAGCCCTGTCTTATCTTGATAAAACAAAATTATCAAAAGAAGAATACGATAAAAAACTTCAAGAACTCAAGCAAAACAAGAAAAAATCTCTTGAAAACTTTAAAAAGAAATTCCAAACGCAACTGGAAGCTGCAAGAGAAGAAATAAAACAAGCGGTTGATGAAATAAGAAAAGAAAAATCTCTTAAAGTCGCAATGCGCTCATATAACCGCTTATCAAAAATTGAAGCAAAAATCAGAGAAGAATTTTCAACAACCGATGATGAGCTTGCTCAAAAATTTGTTGATTTAAACCCTGATGAGCTAAAAATCGGTCAAAGCGTTTTGATTAAAAAGCTTGAACAGGTTGTAATACTGGATAGCCTGCCTGATAAAAAAGGTTATGTTGAAGTTAGAATTGGTAATATTAAATCTAAAATTCATTTATCAAAGCTTGCAAAAACCGATAAAAAAGTTGCAAGTCACCTAAAAAAAGTAAATGTTTCTTTTGATAACCATGATAATTTATTATCCCGCCTTGATTTAAGGGGTATGAGGGTATTGGAAGCAATTGAATATCTTGATGAAAAGCTTGATAAGGCAAGTTTAAGAGGTTTAAATCAAATAACAATTATCCATGGGTATGGTACGGGAGCGCTAAAACAAGCTGTCAGCGACTATTTAAAACATTCTCCTTATGTTGCAAAGTTTAGATACGGGGATGAAACAGAAGGTAGAGACGGCGTTGTTATAGTAGATTTATTATAAATTATTGTTGAATTATGATTGAAGAAGTAAATGATTGAAGAAGTTAAGCAGGAACTTTTAAATTTAAAAGATGAGAAATATAAAAAATTTTCAAGCTCTCTTTTACCTGATACAGATAATATTATAGGTATAAGACTGCCGATTTTAAGACGTATTTCAAAAAGAATAGCTAATAGTTGTTATGAGCGGTTTTTTAATGAAAATGATGATGAGTTTTTTGAATTAACTATGCTTGAAGGAATGATAATAGGAAATTTAAATCTTGAATTTGATGAAATAAAAAAATATATTGAAAAATTTATTTTAAAAATTAATAACTGGTCAGTTTGTGATAGTTTCTGTTGTTCTTTAAAAATCGTTAAAAAGAATAAGAAAAAAGTAAAAATTTTTTTAGAAAAATATTTTAAATCAAATAAAGAATTTGAGCTTCGTTTTGCTTATGTAATTATGCTTAGCTACTTTTTTGATGATTATAATTATATGATTGAAAAAATCGCCTGCTTTAATAATGAAAAGTACTATTCTAAAATGGCTGCGGCGTGGGCATTATCAATTGTTTTTATGAAACATTTTGATAATATTTTTAATGATATTAAAAATTTAAAAATTCATCCCTGGGTTTTAAATAAAGGTATTCAAAAAGCGCTTGAATCATACAGACTCAATAAAGAGCAAAAAGAAAAACTACGACAAATGAAGGCTTTTTTAAATTAGAAAAATAAGATATAATATTGATTATTTGAATTATTGGACTTTTATTTAACTTCGAGGAGAAAACAATGTCTTATTATATTTTATGGGGCTCAATAGGTGTAATATTTTTAATACTTGAGATGTTTACACCGGGGCTGTTTTTTCTTAATTTTTCAATAAGTGCATTTATTTGCGCAATTTTAGCGTTATCAATTAAAGCTTTAACAATGACAAATTTGATAATTTTCTTTTGCGTTTTATCGGTTATTTTAATTTTTACCCTTCGCCCAATGCTTATCAAAAGAGGTAATAACCAAACAAAAGAACAAAGCGGAATTGAAGCAAAATACGTTGGACAAATCGCAAAAGTTGTTGAAAATGTTGATAAAGAAAAAGGCGCTATTTCAATTTATGATGAAAGATGGCAGGCAAGAAACATTGAAGAAGGTGTAATTGAAGCAGGTTGCCAGGTTGAAATAGTCGGATACGAAAGTATAGTTATGAAAGTTAAAAAAGTATAAAACATAAAGGAGAAAAACATGGGAATTGGCATTTTTTTAATTTTATTAATTGCTCTTGTTATCGTTTTTGCAATTAAAGGGGTAATTATTGTTCAACAAGCAGAAGTTGTTATTGTTGAAAGACTTGGTAAATATCAAAAAACTCTTAATTCAGGGTTAAATTTCATTGTTCCGATTTTGGAAGCCCCAAGAGGTGTCGCTTGGAAAGTTACTCAAAGAGGGCTTGACGGGCAAAATTATTCATACGTTAGAGAAAAAACAAAAATTGATTTAAGAGAATCTGTTTATGATTTTCCCCGCCAAACGGTTATTACAAAAGATAACGTTTCAATAAGCATTAACGCTTTGCTATATTTTCAAATAGTTGACGCTAAGTCCGCTGTTTATGAAATTCAAAATTTGCCCGAAGCTATTGAAAAATTAACACAAACAACCCTAAGAAACCTTGTTGGTCAGCTTGATTTAGATGAAACACTTGTTTCAAGAGATAAAATTAATGTTGAGCTTCGCTCAATCCTTGATGAAGCAACAAATAAATGGGGTGTTAAGGTAAATCGTGTTGAATTGCAGGATATCATTCCTCCCGTTGATATTCAAACAGCCATGGAAAAACAAATGAAAGCAGAACGTGATAGACGTGCTGCAATCTTAGAAGCTGAAGGGCTTAAAAAATCGGCAATCTTAAAAGCAGAAGGTGAAAAAGAAGCTGCAATCAATCAGGCAGAAGGTTTAAAACAAGCGGAAATCTTAAAAGCCGAAGGTTTTGCTCAAGCAAGATTAATTGAAGCAGACGCTGAAAAACAAGCAATTCAAAGAATAACAGAAGCGTTTAATCATCAAGGTCAGCCCGATAAATATTTAATTGCTATGAAATATCTTGAATCTCTGCAAGACATTGCAAAAGGTCAGGATAATAAAGTTGTTTACATGCCTTATGAAGCAACGGGAATTTTATCTTCAATTGATGGCATTAAACAAATGTTAAATAAATAGATTTTATCGATATCTTAAAACGAGCTTAGACTTATCTAAGCTCGTTTTTTGTTAAGAAATATTAAAATAATATATAAAATTTATCAATTTTTTATTTAAATTTTACTTATTAAAAGAAAAAGAAAGGATAAGTTTAATGGCAACAAATCCATCTGTTAACACTAAATTCAGTGATATAAAAATTTCAGATAAATTTCCAAAATTGCAAGATGTTGTTAATAATAATTATAAGTTACCAAAAAGTGACGAATTAATCTACAATACCAATGAAGAAGGAAAAATTTCCTCGCTTGATGTTGAATTAGAGGATGGAGAAATTTTATCAATACTTTTGAGTAAAAGTTTTTCAATTGATGAAATAGAAAATAAAACAATCGATGAACTTTTTGAGGATGACAAACTTTATTCTCTTTACGCACAATACAATGACACTGAAGAATATTTAGGAAGTATAAGTAATGAGGATGGCTCATATAACTATTATATGGAAATCGAAGAAAAAAATGATGATGAAAAAACAACACACTCAGAATTATATGAGGATAGCAAATTAACTTATGCGGAAGATGAAATAAAAAATTCAAAAGGTATAGTCTTTGATGCAATTGATGAAGATGGCGATGGAGACTATGACGCAGTTCAAAACGCTTTATATGATGATAAAAAAGAAAATATTATAGGACAGGAAATTGATTCCGATGGCGATGGGGATATTGATATCAGAGTTATAAAAGAAGATAGAAAAATTACCCAACAACAGCTTGATGAAAACGGCAAAGTATTAAAAGAGCAAACGGTTGAATTTTAATTTCATATATTATATATAAATAAAAGGCTTAAATTTAAACATTTAAGCCTTTTTGTATTTGTAAAATTTTATTTTTTTACTATTTTGTCATGGCTTTTTGAACTGCAACAGCGCAAGCAACCGTTGCACCAACCATTGGGTTATTACCCATACCGATAACACCCATCATTTCAACGTGAGCGGGAACTGAAGATGAGCCTGCAAATTGAGCGTCACCGTGCATTCTACCCATTGTGTCTGTCATACCGTAAGAAGCAGGGCCTGCTGCAACGTTATCGGGGTGAAGCGTTCTTCCTGTTCCGCCGCCTGAAGCTACTGAGAAATATTTTCTTCCGTTTTCAATTGCCCATTTTTTGTATGTGCCTGCGACGGGGTGTTGAAATCTTGTCGGGTTTGTTGAGTTACCCGTAATTGAAACATCAACGCCTTCTTTAATCATTATTGCTACACCTTCTGAAACGTCATCTGCGCCGTAACATCTAACTTTTGCTCTTTCGCCATCTGAAAAAGGTGTTTCTTTTGTAATCTTCAATTCACCCGTTTTATAGTTGTATTCCGTTTCAACGGATGTAAAACCGTTTATTCTTGAGATAATATGAGCTGCGTCTTTTCCTAAACCGTTTAAGATTACTCTTAGAGGTTCTTTTCTTACTTTATTTGCGTTTCTTGCAATGCCGATAGCGCCTTCAGCGGCTGCAAATGATTCATGACCTGCTAAAAAGCAGAAGCATTTTGTTTCTTCCCTTAAAAGCATAGCGCCTAAGTTACCGTGACCTAAACCTACTTTTCTTGTATCACCAACGGAACCGGGTACTGCAAAAGCTTGTAAACCTATTCCTATTGCTTCAGCGGCAGCTGCGGCATCTGTGATACCTTTTTTAATAGCTATGGCACAACCAAGAGTATATGCCCAAGAAGCATTATCAAATGCAATCGGTTGAATACCTTTAACAATTTCATCAACATTTATTCCTTTAGACAAACATAATTCATTAGCTTCATCTAAAGATGAAAAACCATACTCTTTTAAAACTTTGGCTAATGAGTCTTTGCGTCTGTCTTGTCCTTCAAATTTTGCCATTTTTTATTTTCCTTATAACTAACTTCTTACTTATTATTGTTTACGAGGGTCGATTGTCTTAACGGCTTCATTAAATCTTCCGTAAGTACCGATATTCTTTTCATAAGCTTCTTTAGCGTCAGCGCCGTTTTTAATAGCGTCCATAACTTTGCCTAAGTTAACAAATTTATATCCTATTACTTCATCATTTTTATCTAAACCAAGTTCTAAGATATAGCCTTCTGTTAAAGAAAGATATCTTACACCTTTTTGTTTAGTAGAGTGAATTGTACCAACCATTGAGCATAAGCCTTTACCTAAGTCTTCAAGACCCGCACCAACGGGTAAACCGTTTTCAGAGAATGCCGTTTGAGTTCTTCCGTAAACGATTTGCAAGAATAATTCTCTCATTGCAACATTAATAGCGTCGCATACAAGGTCTGTGTTCAGTGCTTCTAAAATTGTTTTACCGGGTAATATTTCCCCTGCCATAGCGGCACTATGCGTCATACCCGAGCAGCCGATTGTTTCAACAAGAGCTTCTTGAATAATGCCGTCTTTAACATTGAGAGTTAATTTGCAAGTACCTTGTTGAGGTGCGCAGCAGCCGCAACCATGCGTAAGACCTGAAATATCTTTAATTTCTTTACATTTTGTCCAAAGTCCTTCTTGAGGAATCGGAGCAGGTGAACCTTTAACACCACGAGCTACGCAGCATTTTTCTTCAATTTCTGAAGTTAGTTGAATATGAGTCATTTGTCCTCCTTTATACTATAGTTTTTTAATTCGTAAAATTGCTATATAACTAAATTTTAATATAAACAAAATTTTTTGTTAAAAAAAGAAATTTTTAACAACAGTTTTAATTGTATCAAGATAAAATAAACAAATTGTTGAAGCTGCAATCAATGCAGGTCCGAAAGGCATAAGACAATATTTTTTTTGACAGTTTTCAAAAGTTTCATCGCTTTCTTTTTTAGATTTTATTTCATCAAGTATACTCTTAAGGGTAAAAATTAAAGCCCCTGTAATTAAAAGGGTTAAGATTAAATGTAAAATTTTATCTAAAGCCAGATAATTAATTAAAATTACCGAAAAAATACTTAAAATTATGATTATATATGCAATAGCGAGTTTGATTTTTTTTTCATCAAATGCTTTTTTAACTAAAATCGGAACGGCGCTGAAGGTTTGAATTAAAAAGCTTAGAGCCGTTATAACTAAAAGTCCTTTTATTCCAAAAATTGCGCCCAAACCGAGAGCAATAAGGCTGTCGCCTTCTCCAAACATTCTATAATTTGCAATTAAATAACCTAATCTTGCCATAAGCTCAAAAAATAAAAAGCCGAAAATTGCCCCTAAGATTGCCTGAACAATTGTAACATCGCCGAGTTTTAAAAATGAATAAATAAGCCCGAATATAAGTAATATATAAGCATGGTAATCTATTATAACCGTTTCTTTAATATCTGTTGCGCTAAGCAAGATAAATATCGATAAAAATGCGCAGACAAATAAAGTTTTAAGGCTAAAGCCAAATGCAATAAAGCTGATTAAATAGAATAACCCGTTTAAAAATTCTATAATCGGATATTGAAGTGATATATGACACTTACAATATGCGCATTTTCCTCTTAAGAAAATATATGATAATAAAGGGATATTCATATACCACTTTAATTTATTAGAGCATTTAGGGCATTTTGAACGGGTAAAAATCATGTCTTCTCCGCTCAAACCCCTTAATATTGCAACATTTAAAAAAGAACCGATACAAAGACCAAAAATAAAGATATAAACAGCAATAAATATATATGGTACACCCATAATTAAGCTATTCATACTGTTTTAAACCTTTTTTTGAAATTATTTCAAAGAGTTTTTGAAGTGCTTTTTTAAGTTTTCTTGATACCTGCATTTGAGAAATATTAAGTTTTTCCGATATTTCACGCTGGTTTAAACCTTCGTAATAATTCAAAACTATAAGCTGCTGCTCAACAGGTTCAAGCCTTCTTATGGCGTCATCAAGAATCATTCTGTTTTCATAGCTGTTAAATGCTTCTTTTTGGCTTTCGTCCTCAATTTTTTCAACCAAAGAAATGGAATTTTCATCCGCCCCTATGATTTGATCAATTGAAATTGTTGTTGTTCTTCTGTCTAAATTGTTACATTCTTCAACTTTTTCCTGCGGCATTTGAAGAGCTTCCGCTATGTCTTTATCTGTTGGCGTTGTGCCCAGTTTTTCCGTTAGCTCTAAAGTGAGTTTGTGAACCCTGAAAGAGAGCTCTTTTATTTCTCTCGGGGCTCTTATGATTGTTGTTTTATCTCTTAAATAATGCCTAATTTCACCTGTTATTAAGTATGTTGCGTAAGATTTAAAGTTTTTGGATATTTCAGGGTTGTATAAATCAACAGCTTTAATTAAACCCAAAGAACCTACTTGGGTAATATCTTCCACAGGGTCGGTTGAACGTCTTGCCAGTGAGCGTGCAACCTTTTTAACAATCGGCATGCACGCAAGCACTACAAGCTCTTTTAATTTTTTCTTGGTTTTCTCATCAGTTGCAGCATGGTACTCATCAAGCCATGCGTTAACTTCCTCTATTGATAGTGTAATATTTTCTTCCATTTGATTAATTTTTTACCTTAAAAATTTATTTCTTTTCATTCCAAGAATACATTTTTCTAAGTTCACGACCGACTGCTTCTAATTGATGCTGTGCTTTTAGTTTTCTTGTTGTTTTAAAATGTATTTGGTTTGTGTTGCATTCGTTAATCCAATTTCTTGCAAAAGTTCCGTCTTGAATTTCTGATAGAACTTTTTTCATTTCCTTTTTGGTTTCTTCCGTAATTATGCGCTTACCTGTTTCATAGTCGCCGTATTCCGCCGTATTTGAAATTGATTTTCTCATAGCTTCAAAACCGCCCTGATAGATTAAATCAACAATTAATTTCATCTCATGGATACATTCAAAATATGCGTTTTCGGGCGCATAGCCTGCTTCAGTTAATGTTTCAAAGCCTGCTTGCATAAGAGCGCAAACACCGCCGCATAATACGGCTTGTTCACCAAAAAGGTCAGTTTCCGTTTCAATTTTAAATGTTGTTTCAATAACACCTGCTCTTGAGCCTCCGATACCTGCTGCATAAGCTAAACCGTTAGCAAGAGCATTACCCGAAGCGTCCTGCTGAATTGCAATTAAACAAGGAACACCTTTTCCTGCAACGTATTCACTTCTAACGGTGTGCCCCGGGCCTTTTGGAGCAATCATTATAACATCAACATCTTTAGGCGGTTCAATTAAGTTATAGTGAATATTGAAACCGTGAGCAAAAGCAAGGGTCTTGCCTGCCGTTAAATACGGTTTAATTTCGTTGTTGTAAACGGAAGCTTGTTTTTCATCCGGAAGCAGAATCATAATTATATCGGCTTTTTTAGCTGCTTCTGATACGCTTAATACTTCAAGACCTGCTTCACGAGCTTTAGGAGCGGATTTAGAGCCTTCATATAAACCTACGACAACATTAACTCCCGACTCTTTTAAATTAAGAGCATGAGCGTGACCTTGTGAACCATAGCCCATGATTGCAACGGTTTTACCTTTTAATCTGTTTAAGTCGCAGTCGGCTGCATAGTATATTTTAACCATTTTTCTCACTCCTTATTAAACTGGTCTGTTATATTTAAGTTTAATATCTAAAAAATTTTAGGTCAACTAATTAATTTTAGCAAAAATGCTTTAATTTAAAAGACATTTAAAAATAAAAAAATCCGGATAAACCGGATTAATGCTATAAAAATCTGCATATGGAGGAAGGAGTGGAAAAGAGAACAACTTGTATAATATATATACCCGTATATAAAAAATATATAACATTTATACAATAATCATTAAGCTTTGTAAAATCCTATCTTCAATTTTTGTCAATTATTATTCTGTTTTGTTTTTATTACTGCAAATAAGGGGTGAATATGTTCTTAGTAAATAACGATACAAAAAAATTCAATCTTAATTTTAAAGCTGATTATAAAAAAAATACAGCTCCAAAAAAAGAATATAAACAAATTGAAAGCCTGCCAAATTACTCCTCTAATTGCGCTTTGATACAATTTGGCAAAAGCTGCGATGAAAAAAAGTATAGTGATTTTAAAACAAGACAATCCAAAGTTACAAAAGAAGAATTTGAGCAAATAAAAAGAAATTCACCTTCAATTTTGTTTCAAGCTTATAAAACAATTGATGAGAATAAATATAATAAATTTGATGTTATGCCTGATACAATTGCAAGATGTGCACTTGGCTTGAAAAACTTTTTGGATTTTGACACAAAAGATAATTATACGCTTTTATCAATCGGTGCAAGTCCTGATATGCTAAGCGGAGCAATGAAAGAACTGGGTTGTGACGTTGTTTTTTGTCCTGCGTCAAACGTCAGTGAGGTTTTAGGCGAGGATGAAAACTGTGAATATATAATTCAAAGATATCCTAATTTTAAAATTATCCTTGATTATCTTAACTCTAAAGGGATAAATGCAAAAAATTATAATGATACTGATAGAAAAATTGTCCTTTTTGATTACTATTCAAGCGGAAAAACTTTAAGAATTTTTGAAAAACTTTTAAAAGAATATATGGGAATTAATCCTGAAAATATTGTAAAATATGATATTATCGACACGCTTGACATAGCAAATGCTTACAATCAGTATAAAAACAAGGAAGATTTATTATCTCCTCAAGAAAAGTATGCAATTATGAATGATTTATCAATGCAGATGACATTATCAAATACTCCTCATTTCAGCGTTATCGATAATGAAAGAAACAAAAAAGAAGGTTATATCAACCCCCTAAATAAATCATGCGAAGAAATATTTTACGAATTTGAAAACCATAGCGAGCCTTTAGCAAGAGCGTATTCGCTTTGTGTCTTAAATGAACTTGATAAAATGAATAAACTTTAATATTAAAAAAAAGCCCCTTATATTATAAGGGGGCAGCAATCAGAAGAGTTGAGGATTTATATTCTTAATATAATTTTTTTTCGCTTGAATTAAATTAGATTTTAAGATAATTTTTAAGTAATCATAATTATTAAATTTGTGATAACATTAATACATTCTTGCTATATCCGCATAAATTTTTATAGAGGGAGAATATAATGAGAATTGACGGAAGAAAGAATAATGAGCTAAGACAAATAAAATTTACAAAAAACTATACAAAACATGCGCTCGGTTCTGTTTTAGCGGAATTTGGAGAAACCAAAGTTTTAGTTTGTGCTAATTTTGAAGATGCAATCCCAAAATGGATGGAGCATGACTCTCCTTTAGGCTGGTTGAGCGCTGAATACTCACTTCTGCCTTCAAGTACACAGGTAAGATGTCAAAGAGAAAGAACGAAAATATCAGGCAGAACTCAAGAAATTCAACGTCTTATAGGACGCTCTTTAAGAGCGTGCATTGACTTAGAAAAAATTAAAGGAAAAACTTTTATAATTGACGCTGATGTCATTCAGGCAGACGGAGGAACTCGCACCGCTTCAATTTGCGGCGCTTATGTTGCTGTTTGTGATATGGTTAAAAGACTTTTAGATGACGGTTTAATTTCGCAAAACCCCATTCTTGAACCGATTGGTGCAATTTCAGCAGGAATTGTCAATAATGAAGTTATGGTTGATTTATGCTACAGCGAAGATTCAAATGCTCAAGTTGATTCAAATATTGTCTTAACAAAATCGGGAAAAATTATAGAATTTCAAACAACCGCCGAAGGCTTGCCTTTTGAAAAAGGGCAGCTGGATGAAATATATTTACTTGCAAAACAATCAATTGATGAAATAATAAAAAAATATTAGCAATTTTTTATGGAAATTTTACTTTAATAAATATATCATTAAATATTATAATATTAAAAGAAGTGTAATAATGATAAACATGGGATATTTAACAAAATTGAAAAAATTTGATAAAAACGATATTGAAGATATCTTAGAAAACTCAAAAGAAGGTAATGTAAAGTATTTAGACGAAGTTTTATCAATAAAAAACATATCTTCATTTGACGCAAGCTATATAATGAGCAAGCTTAACTTAACTCAAGATAAAATTGAGCTGATAAAATTAAGCTTAAAAAAGTATGAATCAAGCGACGAACTCAAAGAACAAGAAACATACAGCGACTTTTTATACGGAATAGTAAACAGTATTGAAAAAATTGAAAAACAAGACACCGATATTTTTGATGATATTTTGGGTTATAAAAGAAAAATTAACGACATAGCTTCATTTGCAGACTTTTTAGCTTTAAATTCTTCAGGATATTTAAGCGAAAAAACACCGCAAGAAGTTAAATTCTCACCCGTTAACTGGAAAAATTCTTTTAAATAATCCTAAATAAGATCGTTTTTAATGAGTTCGGTTTTAACCTTGTCAAGACCTTGTTTGATTATTCTTGAAATTCTGCTCGGAGAAATTGCAAATTCACTTGAGAGCTCATGAAGCTTCTTTTCTTTGAAAAATTTTGATTCTATAAGTTCACGCTCACGCCTCGGAAGTGTCATAACGGCGGTTTTAACACATGATGATAACATTGCAAATTCGCAATCTTCTTCAGGATTTTTTCTTATGTCTTTGATTTCAAAAGTCCGCTCGGAGTCGTTCATCTCGTCAGTTGAAAGAATTGTTTTATATATTGCATCTCTCAATTCGTTGTGTTCGTCTTCGCTCAAAGCTTTTGACTGTCGAACACCGTACCAGCGATATCTGTTTCTCAACTCGTTTCTTATTGCCCACTTAATTGCGGTTGAAATATAAGACTCGTTATAAGTGTCAAAATGTTCGCTGTTAAACAGTATGTTAATAGTCTGAAATCCGATGTTAATCAGTTCATCAAATTCAATTAAATATTGTTTCCCCATTGATCGATATTCTACTTTTGCAATTTTGTTGATTAATTCCGTATATTGCTTTAGTTGAACATCTTTTAATACTTTTTCTTTTACGTTTTGCATATATCTTCTTTGACCAGAGTAGTTATGATATCATGCTTTGCTTTTTTTATAAAGCATGATGGACAAAATGTTAACTTTTGTTATATTAATATTTTGTTGAAATAAAAAAAATAACTGAAAATAATAATTGCCAATAAATTTTAAAATATTAAGAAACATTAAGAAAAATATTGACAATAATGCTTTATAATATATTATAAATACAGTACCAAAGACGGTTGGCGGCTTTTAATATTAATTAATATTAAATGTCTTAATTTCCAACTTAGGTTCAAAAGTAAAAATTCTTGAATAATCCTGATTTTAAACTTATTGAGCTGTTTTGCGTACTATACTCGCAAAACTTTTTAGTTTTTAGCGAAGTCTTAAAGAAAGGAGAAAATTATTCAAAATGGCAACAAAACAATTTAAAAACGAAAAAATTGAATATTACAAAAAACAATTTGAAAATGCTAAAGTTGCTGTTGTAGCAGATTACAGAGGTCTGAGTGTTGAAGAAATAACGGAATTAAGACGTTCCTTACAAGCTCAAGAAGCTGATTTAACCGTTACAAAAAATACATTGTGCAAAGTTGCAACAAACGGAACTCAATATGAAGCAATTTCAGAATTAATGCAAGGCCCGACGGCTGTTGCATTTGGTTACGGTGATGAAGTAACCGCAGCAAAAATTTTAGCAAAATTCATTAAAGAAAATAAAAAAGGTGAAATCCTTGGCGCTGTGTTAGAAGGCAAAGTATTAAATGCCGATGAAGCAAAAAAACTTGCTTCCATGCCTTCAAGAGAAGAACTTTACGCAAAAATGCTCGGTTCTATCAACTCTCCCGCAAGCGGCTTAGTATACTCTATAAATGGTGTTATGTCTGCTCTTGTTAGAGCAATTAACGCTGTTAAAGATAAGAAAAGCGCATAGTATAAGAAATTAATTAAGAAAGGTAATTATAAAAATGAGTAACGTAGAAACAATTTTAGAATCAATTGAAAAATTAACATTATTAGAAGCTGCTGAATTAGTTAAAGCTATGGAAGAAAAATTCGGTGTATCTGCTGCTGCTCCCGTTGCAGTTGCTGCTGCTCCCGTTGCAGGCGCTGCTGACGCTGCTGCTGAAGCACCTTCCGAAGTTAACGTAATCTTAGCTGCGGTTGACGCAAGCAAGAAAATCCCTGTATTAAAATTAGTTCGTGAAATTACAGGTTTAGGTTTAAAAGAAGCTAAAGATTTAGTTGATGGCGCACCAAAACCGATTAAAGAAGGTATTAAACCTGAAGAAGCTAAAGAAATTAAAGCTAAATTAGAAGAAGCAGGCGCAACTGTTGAAATCAAATAGTTGGTATTAATTTAAAAATAAAATTGAAAAATTAGCTCTATTAACACCGGAGCTAATTTTTTTATATTAAAAATGATTATTGTTAAAAAAATGTAAAGCATAACAATATTTAATACTTTGTTTGTTGTATAATAAAGCTATGAATAGCAAGGAAAACAGAAAAATCAAAGTAGCATTTCCTCACATGGGAACAATTTATGTTGCATGGGAAATGGCGCTTAAAATGGTTGGGGTTGAAGCATACATTCCGCCATACACCAGCAAAAAAACTTTATCGTTAGGAACAAAAAATTCTCCCGAGGCAATTTGTCTGCCTTATAAATTAATCTTAGGTAATTTCATAGAAGCAATTGAAGGCGGGGTTGATTACGTATCAATGATTGCTTCCCCGGGGATTTGCAGGCTTGGTGAGTATGGAAGAAATATAGCTCAAGTTTTAAAAGACTTGGGTTATGAAGCAAATTATATTGAGCTTAATTTGTATGACGGTATTAAAGGTCTAATGGACTATCTTAAGAGAATAAGCAATTCAAAAAATTATATAAAAATCGGCTATGCGCTTTTTCTTGCGATTAAGACGGTTTTTGCGCTTGATGAGCTGCAAAGCTTTTTATCTTATTACAGGGCAAGAGAAATTCATAAAGGCGACAGCGAAAAAGCTTTTAATAAAGCACTCAGACTGATTAGAAGCGCAAACAATTTGCAGGAGTTATCAAAAGCTCACAAAGAAGGCTTAAAGGAAATTTCAAGCGTTGAAATTGATAAAAATAAAAACGTTTTACATGTTGATTTAACAGGTGAAATCTATATTGTGAATGACGAATTTTCAAATCAATATATGGAGCGTGAGCTTGGCGCTATGGGAGTACAGGTAAGACGTTCTTTAACCGTTTCTTCTTTTTTAAAAGACGCAATTATTCCCAAAGTATTTAAAAAAGGCGAAACACATCTTGAGCGTGCATACAGATTAGCTAAGCCCTATTTAATGCGAGATATCGGAGGGGATGCGCTTGAGTGTGTTTCAGATGTTCTTTATGCAAAAGAAAGAAATATTGATGGCTTAATTCATGTAAGCCCCTTTACTTGCATGCCTGAAATTATGAGTCAAAATATTTTTCCTAAGATGAGAGAGGATACCAATTTACCGATACTCACTCTTATAATGGATGAACAAACAGGTAGAGCAGGCTATATTACCCGCCTTGAAGCTTTTGTTGATTTAATGAAAAGAAAGAAAATGAAAGCTAAAATTGAAGAAAATAAAACTCTTCAAGCAGTATAGTCTATCGGCTTTTTGGTATGCCTTCTGTTTTGTCTTAATAATTTTCGATACTTTCTGTAACATAAACTAAAATCATTATCACTGTTTGGGTCTTTACTAAATCCGAGTTTTTTTGAATAATAATCTTTTGCAGAGTTTAGAGAAACAGGTATTGTAACTTGTTGAGTTTTGTCTTTTTTTGCAAGCCCCACAACAAAACTGATTAGAGTTTCACCAACATATTTATAACCTTTATCCTTGCTTTGAGGTTGAGTTTCAATAACAATAACATCTTTTGTATTTTCCGCTTCACTTATGTTAATTAAACCAAGGCAGCGGTTATTGTCTTCAAGGGCAAAGAGTTTTTCGTTATTGTATAGAATTTTAAAATTATCTTTCAATAATTTCCAAAATAATGCATCTTCCCAGCCATCACGCTTGTGCATTATAAAATAGTCAACATCATCAATAGGTGACAGTTGATAAATTTCACAAGGATACGATTTTTTATCCTTTAATATTGCGCAATTTGCCCTTAGCTCTTTTTGAAAAGACAATTTGTTTGAGTTTTGAATTTTCATAACATTTATAATAAAACAAGACAATAATTTATTTTGCGATTTTATATTTAAAATTTATATGTTATAATCCCTATAAATTTCAGGGGCTTAAAAGGAGTAAATTTTTTGCAGAATATTTTAGAAGTTAAAAATTTAAGCGTAGGTTTTAATATTGAAGATAATTTTTATTATGCGCTAAATAATATTAATCTTTCTTTTGAAAAAGGAAAAATCCATGCACTTGCAGGCGAATCGGGCTGCGGAAAATCTGTTTTTATTAACAGTGTATTAAGGTTGTTGGCTAAAAATGCAAGAATAAAAAGCGGGGAGGTAATTTTCAATAATCAAAATATTCTAAACTTGAAAGAAAATGAGCTCGAAAATATCAGAGGGAAAAAAATTTCTCTTATTCCTCAAGATCCTTTTATGTCTTTAAATCCTCTATATACAATTGAAAATCAGCTTTTGGAAGTTGTTGATAAAAAAGATAAAAATAACTCTAAAACCATTATTCAAAATGCGCTTGAAGAAGTAAGAATTAACAATATAAAAAATGTTTTGGCTTCTTATCCGCATGAGCTCTCTGGCGGAATGAAGCAAAGAGTTATTATTGCAATGAGCTTAATTAGCAATTGTGAGCTAATTTTAGCGGATGAACCGACAACTGCGCTTGATGTCAGTGTATCAAATTCAATATTAAATCTGCTTTTAAACTTAAAAGAAAAAGGTAAAACTATTATTCTAATAACCCATGATCTTTCTATTGTTTCAAATTATTGCGATACTACAACAATAATGTATTTAGGTGATATTGTTGAAAAGGCGCCAAGCAACTGTCTTTTTAAAAATCCCAAACACCCCTACACTAAAGCTCTTTTAGCTGCACTTCCGACTAAAAAAGGTAAGAAGCTTGAAAATATTAAAGGTCAAATTTCACCCATAACGGATATTATTACGGGTTGTAAGTTCCACCCAAGATGCGGTTGCAAGCTGGATAAATGTGTTTTTGAAAAGCCCGTTTTAAAATTATGCTCGGGCTCAACTTACTCAAGTTCAAATAACTCCGAAGTTGCCTGCTGGCTTTATAATCAGATAAAATAGCTTAATATTTCACTTCCTCTTTTTTCGTCTTCAATTTGCGCTGCTTTTGAAACTATTGTTTTTGCAACATCTTCCCTATTGTAGCCGTTATCTAATGCTTTAAAAGAGGAAGTTTGAGGGATTTTTTGATATATTATTACAGCACTCTCTAAATCGTCTTTATCGCAAAATCTTATTGCAAGCTCGGATAGCGCTTGCGGAAATTGCATTATAGAATCTTCGTTTTTAAAAGAGTTATATAAAACTTGCGTTTTGACATAAGGTAAAATTTCGCTCATTTGCTTTTGTTCAACCCCATGGGTTTTAATTGCTTTATCTATTTCACCTTTTTTAATTAATTCATTGCCTGCTTGTTCTCTTGTGGATATTTTTGAAGTGAAGCTTAATTTGTTGTTTGATATGTTGTTAGTTGAATTTATTTTCATCTTTTATCCTATTCCTCGCATTATTTCTTTGTATTATCTATACAATGCGCCTAAAAAAATATTTTGCCGTTTAAATTGTTTTTTAAATATAAATATATGTTATATTTTAATTTGATTAATTATTTTAATTTTTCTTAATATTAAATTTAAAATCAGCAATAAAATATTATTTGATGTTTTCTTAATAGTATAAACTTTATTACATCACTGTTAGGGTTAATTTAATGGATAACGCTTCAAATATTAACTATAAAAATTTTAGTAATTTTAATTATCAAAATTTATCTGATAAGCCTGATAATCAAACAATTACAACTAATCCTTCAAAAGCAAATGATGAAGCGAAGGATAAAAATGTAAAAAAAGCTCTCGTGGTATTATCGGCTGCCATAGGTGCAGTGGCTTTAGGCGGGCTTTTAGTTAAACATAGTGCAGATATAAAAGACGCTCAAAAATTTTTTGATAAATTTGTTAACCAAACACAAGGAAATAATAGAATTTTAAATGAAGCGCTTGAACAATCCGCTTCAGAGGCTGAGGAATTTTTAAATAAACATTCTGATATACATACTAAAATGTTAGAATATATTAAAGGCATTGTTAATCCAAAGGAATTAAGCCAAATTACTCAAGATAATATTGTCTATCATGGAACATCGATTAAAACAGCAAAAAGCATATTTCAAAACGGAATTACTCCTTTTGCTTCTAAGGCGGGAGGTAATGATTTACCGGGTTTAGGTCGAGGTGTGTATACAACTCCGACTTATGACCTTGCAAAATTGTATAGCGGAAAAGGAATTGTTCTTCCTTACAGACTCGAAGGAGAAATTGGCGAATTATCGCCTGATGTTGATTTGGACAAACTGAGAGCTGAAATTTTGACATATATAAGTGATGGCTTAGAGCCAAATGCGCAAAGTGTTAAAATTGGAAATTTTGATTTTGGAAAAAATTATAGCGAACAAACCCAAAGCAAAGCAGAATCTTTAAGCGCAAATATTATGAATACATTATTTAGAGAATGCGGATATTCGGGTGTCTATACAAAAGAAGGTATAACGGGCGGTTTTGGCTTGTTTGGTAATTCAATACCGGAAAATATTAACATTGATACAGCAGGTCAACTTGCAGTATTTGACGGAACAAAACTGACTTTAGATGTTGAAAAATTAAAAGAACTCAACCCCATAGGAAAAGATAACTATTCTTTATTCAGATAGATAGCAGCATATTTTTAAACAGTTTCATCGAAAAACCTATGACATTATCGAGTTCACCCTCAATTAAAGTTGCAAAATTAAACCCTTCATCTTGAATACCGTAACTTCCTGCTTTATCAAGCGGATTTTTAGAATTTATGTAATTAATTATCTCGCTATCTTCTAATTTTCTAAAAGTTACTTTTGTAACTTCATTTTGAACAAGCTTTTTATCCTGATGCAAAAGACAAATAGCGCTTATAACAAAATGTGTCTTATCGGATAAACTTTTTAACATTCTAAAAGCGTCATTTTTATCTTTCGGTTTACCTAAGATAATATTGTTTGATACAACAACGGTATCGGCGCCTATAATTAAGCAATTTGAATTTGTTCTTTTTTGAACATCAAGAGCTTTTTCAAGGGCGCAGTTATTTATAAGCTCTTCGCTAAAAATTTTATCGGATATTTTTTCATCATAATTTGAAGGAATAACTTCAAAATTAAACCCTGCTTTGGATAAAATCTCTTTTCTTCTTGGTGAAGCGCTTGCTAAAATAATATTAACATCATTTTTCATTTTATAATTTTAAAACAAAAACAACCCTGTGAATATATTTTTAGGGTTGTTTTTAAGTTTTGTGTTAAAAAAATTTTAACAGAATACTAGCCTTTAATTTGGCTCATAACTTCAGCCGCAAAATTATCTTGTCTTTTTTCAAGACCTTCGCCAAGAACAAATCTGTCAAATTTAACAATTTTGCATTTACCTTCAATCAGTTGAGCAATTGTCATATCGGGGTTTTTAACAAAAGGCTGTTCAAGCAGACATCTTTGAGCCATTAATTTGTTAACTCTGCCTTCAACAATTTTTTCTCTAATGTTTTCAGGTTTTTTAGCTAAGTCTTCTTTACCCATCTCAATTCTTTTTTCTTCTTCGATAACGGAAGCGGGTATTTCTTCTCTTGAAATAAATTCGGGAGCATTTGAAGCAATATGCAAGCAGATATCTTTTGTTAGAGTATCATCGCATTTTTCGCATTTTGCTTCCAATAAAACACCGATTTTGCCGTTATGAATGTATGTATTCATGCAACAATCAGCGTCATATCTTACAAATCTTCTGATTGTAATTTTTTCTCCGATTTTGGCAATTTTTTCTTTAACAACTTCACAGATTGGTTTTTTGCAAATGGGGCAATCCATTTTTTCCATTTCTTCAACAGACTTGGGGTTTAATTCTAAAACCGCTTTAGCCATCATATCAGCAAAAGCTTTGAAGTCTTCATTTTTTGCAACAAAGTCGGTTTCGCAATTTACTTCAACCATAGCACCTTTTTTGCCGTCTATTATTGAAGCAATTGTTCCTTCTGCTGCAATTCTTCCCATTTTTTTATCAGCGGAAGCAATACCTTTTTGTCTTAAAAATTCGATTGCTTTTTCCATATCGCCATTGGTTTCAACAAGAGCTTTTTTAGCGTCCATCATGCCGGCGCCTGTTTTGTCTCTTAGTTCTTTTACCATAGCTGCTTTAATTTCCATAGTTTTTTCTCCTAATTCTAAGTTTTTGTTATGCCTCAACCGCATTAGCGTCTTTTGCTTCGATACGTTCAATTTTACCGGTTGTTTTAGCGTTGTTTGCTCTTAGTTCTTTTCCTTCTAAAACAGCATCGGCTAATTTTGATGTAATTAATTTAATTGAGCGAAGCGCATCATCATTACCGGGGATTATGTAGTCAATTCCATCAGTATCAGCATTTGTATCAGCTAAGCATACAACGGGAATATTGAGTTTATTAGCTTCTTTGATTGCAATTAGTTCTTTCTTCTGGTCAATTACAACTAAAATATCAGGCATGCCCTTCATTTCTTTAATACCACCTAAAGTTTTTGATAATTTTGCTAATTGACGGTTCAATTGAGCAATTTCTTTTTTGGGAAGTTTGTTGGCTGCGCCTGATTCTAAGAAAGATTCAAGTTCTCTTAATTTGTTAACTCTTGCTCTGATTGTTTCAAAGTTAGTCATCATACCGCCTAACCAGCGACGGTTGATATAATAGCTTTTACATCTTTGAGCTTCCTGAGCAACAACATCAACCGCTTGTTTTTTTGTTCCTACAAAAAGAACGTTTTTACCTTGTGAAGCATATTTTCTAACAACTTCATAGGCATTATCCAACAAGTCTGATGTTTTTCTTAAATCGATAATATAGATACCGTTTTTTGCTCCGAAAATATATTGTTTCATTTTCGGGTTCCATTTTTGTGTTTGGTGACCAAAGTGTACACCTGCATCTAATAATTCTACTAAAGTAGCAACTGCCATAGTTTCATTGTCCTTTCTTTTTAACTTCTTCCGACCTCTATGGAACGGGCTGGTTAAAAAACCATTTGGAATTAATGAAGTTAAAGTATTATCTCATATAATAAAATTATATTTGAAACATATTATTTTGTAAACAATTGTTTTACGGCATTTTTTTGCAGGCAATTTTTTCATGCCAGTTGTTTTCATAAATCTAAGTGTGTAAAAATAAGGAGTATGAATAATGCTACAAAAAATTATTCCGGCAGTTATTAACGCTACAAGAGCCGCAGGAGCCAAAACAAGCTCATCATTAAACAAAATGTCGACAGGTTTTGATAAAACAGTGACTATTGTTCAGGATTTAACAACAAAAGCTGAAAATGTGAGTTCATTAAGCAAAAAAATAAATACTTCGTTAGCTCAATATTCAATAAATCGTTCATTGGGTAAAACGTATAATTATCAAACAGCTCTTGAAGAATGCAGGCAGCAGTTAGTTGATCCGCTTTTTCAAAATGTTGATTTTCTAAGAAGAATGCATTTAACTTATGTTCCTTCTAAATTTCCATCAGGTGACAGAATTGTTTTTAAAAAGTCACAAATGAATTTAATTGATTCATGCTTGAAAAAAAATAAGAAAATTAAATTGGAATTTATGAACGAAAACGGCGAAACAATAAATGCGGTATTTATTCCCAAAAAAGCACATTTAGGCGAAGAATGTCATAGGGTAGCAATAAGAAGAACACTTCCGAGCGGAGCAAGCGAATCTGTTACTTCTTCATATTTTCCAAAAAGTTCTCAAATCAGAGTTGTTGAAACAAATTTAGACGGTTCTAAAAGAATAAGTTCAATTTTTGGCACTGAAGAATCCGCCAAAATAAAGACAGCTGCTATTCCTTCAAATAATAGCAATAATGCTGTATCATGTGATAAATTTGCAAAAATTACAAGCAAACAATAATATAAAAATTTCGGTTTTAATAATTTTACACCCGGCTCATACAATATTAATACGGGTCGGGCGTGGTTTATTTAATTCAAATTAATGTTAAAAATACAGAATTAAAATTTCATATAATAAAATGAATTATGCTAAAAAATTTACAAATACCATTATTGGATATGTAAAATATTATTATAAATAAGTAAACCTGCTTTAACAATGATTATTTCAATCATAGAGTTGATGGAAAAATAATCATAATAATGCTAAAATTCATTTATTAAGATATGGATACTTAATCAAAAAGAATAAACAATAATCTGTGAAAGGATAGCAAGAGAAGTAGATGGCTTCCTTTGTAGATAAGGTAAGAATAAAAGTTGTTTCAGGCGCCGGAGGTAACGGAGCGCTTGCATGGCGCAGAGAAAAATATGTTGATAAAGGCGGACCTGCGGGTGGCGACGGAGGTTCGGGCGGGGATGTTTATTTTGTCGCCGTATCCGATATGTCAACTTTGCTTGATTTTACGCATAAATCAGTCTACAAAGCTCAACGTGGCGAAAATGGCAAAAATAAAAACTGCCATGGAAAAGACGGAGAAGACTTATATATAAAAATGCCAATAGGAGTTGTTGTAAGAGATTTAAAGACAAATAAACTTATCGCAGATTTAAACGAAGAAAATAAAACCGTTTTAATTGCAAAAGGCGGTCGTGGCGGAAGAGGAAATGCACGTTTTGCAACGCCTCAAAAGAGAGCTCCTCAGTTTTGCGAGCCCGGTGAACCTTCGATTGAGCGTGAATTAGAGCTTGAGCTTAAATTGCTTGCGGATGTCGGTTTAATAGGAATGCCAAATGCGGGTAAATCAAGTTTAATAAGCGTTATAAGCGCAGCTAAGCCCAAAATTGCCGACTATCCTTTTACAACCCTTGTTCCTAATCTTGGAGTTGTTAAAAAGCCGCAAGGTGACGGTTTTGTTGTGGCGGATATCCCCGGGTTAATAGAAGGGGCTTCAAACGGTCTTGGTTTAGGACATGAGTTTTTGCGCCATGTTCAAAGATGTAAACTTTTGCTTCATGTTGTTGATATGGCAAGCGAAAACAGCATTGAAAACTATAAAAAAATAAACAATGAGCTCGAAAAATTTGATAATGAATTATCAAAAAGAGAACAAATATTGGTTTTAAATAAATCAGATATTGTTGATTATGAGCATGCTCTTGAAATTAAAGAACAATTCAAAAAAGAGATAAAAAATCAAAATGAAATTTTCATAATTTCAACGGTTACAAAAAAAGGTGTCGACGAGCTTTTAAACTACCTTTATGCCAATCTTGATAAGATAGAAGATGTAAAAATAACTCTTGATATTGAAGAAGATTTAGAGTCGATTAACAATGACGATTCTAACTTTGAAATTACTAAAATTAATAAAAATACATATACCGTTACGAGCGGCAAACTCAAAAGACTTGCCTCTGTGACGGATATAAAAAATACTCAACAAATTAAAAGATTTACAAATATAATGGACTCAATGGGGATTTATGAAGGACTAAGAGAATGCGGAATAAAAAACGGAGATACAATAATAGTTTCAGGAATTGAATTGGAATATGATGAAGATTATTATTAAAAAAATTAATACTTTGACAAATTAAAATGTCATAGTAAACTTATATTAGGTTTATTTGACCTAAGAAAATTGACCGGTATTATTAGTATTAGATAAGAGTTTTATTACAGATGTTTTTTGAGGACGAAAAAGATTTTATAAACAGCGATGCTGAGCTTCAAATTGATGAAGACGGTACTGTTACCTGGGAAGATGTTTTAAGTAGTGCGGACGAAGACGAACTTGTTTCTATGGCTGAAAATAAGCCTAAACAGCCTGCAAAAACCTCTGCTGACCCCGGTTTTTCGGATGAACTTCAATTAATTACGGATGATGACGAAGCTGATGAACAACAACTGAATGCAATTTTACAAGGTCGGCAGCAAAATGTTGCTCCGACACCTTCAGCTTCCGCACAACATCGAAATATGCAACAACAATACGAACAGCACGATGCACAGCAATATCAACAACAGGCACCCGAAGAGGATGATTTTGATATTGACAGACAGTTGGCGCAAGCTCTCAGAGAACAGAATGAAAATGAACGACTTAACAAATCTCAAGTTAAGCCGAGAAAAACAATCGTCAAGAAAGCAAACGGTTCTTTAATGCCTGTTTTGGTTGTACTGTTGTTTTTAATTGTAGTTGGCGGCGGTGTTTATTTTCTTATGAATTTTACTAAAGATAAGAATGTAAATCAAAAAGAGCTTACAATGCCAATGACAAAACAACAGGAAATGGATAACATGAGTCAGGAGGACTTGGAGCAAAGAAACCTTGAAGCTCAAGAGGATGGCGATTTAGCTTCGGGCGACGAACTGGATTCTGATGTTTCTGACGCTGAAGGGGAAGATTCTACAGAGCAACAGGACGAACAAACGGAAGAAAAGAAAGAAGTTATAGATGTAAAACCCGCAGGAAGACCTAATCCTTTCTTACCTTTGCAAAAATATATTTCCGTAACAATTCCCGATACCAACATTAATTTTGATAAAGTTGATATTCCAAAACCGCCTGAAGCGTATTCGGAAAAAGATGAAGCTCTTACCAATATGATGACAATTTCCGTTTCGGGTATTATGTATGATGCCGTAAAACCGTCTGCAATAATTACTTATAACAATAATGATTATTTTGTTCAAAAAGGCGATAAGCTTGATGATTATAGAATTGTTGATATTCAAAAAAATTCTGTAACTGTTGCAAGCGGAAAGAACCTTTACAAAGCTAACATCGGACAAGAATTTAAAATCGATTACTTCTACGGTAATGCGGAATATTTGCCTGCTAAGCAGGGTGGAGGCAGACAATACCACACAGAATCCGAAAGCGATTTTGGAGTTAAGGATAAAAATGCTTCCGGTTTAAGATATGTGTCGGAAGACGAAGTAAATATTATAGCAAAATAATTTAATCTAGGAGAAAGAATAAAATGCAAAAATTTAATCCATTTACATTTGGAAGGGTATGTTTGGCATTGTTGAGCTTGTCATTGTTTACTCCAACGGTTTTTGGTGCTGATGATGATGCAATGGTTTCATATTTAGATAGTGTTTCGACAGCTTATGTTCGCAGTAGCGCTAAAGGCAGCAGTGCTTCTTTATTAAATATGACCTCGCACGATGCAAGAGGCGTTGAAACAACTATGCGCCTTGGTACTTCTCCTGTGGTTACAAAATCCAATCAAAAGGTTAATTTATCTTTGCGTGATTCCGATATCAGACAAGCATTGAGAATGCTAGCCGATAAAGCAAAAATAAATATAATTTTAGATAAAAGCGTTGAGGGCAAAATTACTCTGGATTTAACAAATATCAGCCTTAACGATGCTTTTATGGTAATTTTTAAGTCTTCACAGTTAACCTATTCAGTTGATGGCAACACGATTACCGTAATGTCAAAAGAAACAGCCAAGGAATTAGCTTCAGATAAACAAAATATGACGGTATTACCCGTAAAATATGTTAATGCGGATAGCGTTGCTACTTTCTTAAATCAGAACTTATTTAACTCTAACTTTATGGGTTTATCTTCTAAACCTGTTGTAACTTCAAATCCAAGAACAAACCAAATCGTCATATTTGGCTCTAATGCGGATGTATTAGCCGTTAAAAGAGTTCTTCCCGTTATTGATACAAAACCGCTTGTTAATAATTTCAAGGTAAATCATACAACTCCAAAAGAAATGGCAACATTAATTTGTGATGCTCTGTTTATGAATTCAGATAGCGAAGATTCAGCTGATTCAAGCTCGGTTGAAGAAGAAAATATAGTACTTGGCGGTGGTATGGTGGCTTGTCGAGACGTAGTTGATGAAGATTCGGGAGGAGGCAGTAGCGAAAGTACGCTTGCACCATTCAACAGTAATCCTCTAACTGTTACATATTTTCCCGAATTAGGCAGGATTTCAACATACGGTGGTTCTGTTGAGCAAGCACAAGTTATCGGTGATTTTATAAGAGAACATGACAAAAAACAATTGATGGCTTATATTGAGCTTTCGATTATTCAATTAAACGAAACAGGTTCCAAAACATTTGATAACGCTTGGGAATTATGGACACCGTTTATCACATTAGGATTTAGCAGCGGAAGCGGATTTACTACCGATATGTATTTACATGGTAAAAACCCGACAACATCCTCACTATTCCTTTATACCTTACAACACTTGGTTGATACGGGAAATGGTCGTGTTTTAACAAACCCCAGAATCATGGTTACAAACGGAAGAAAAGCAAAAATCGACTTAACCGCAGACTATGTTAAATCTGTAACAAGCCAGGTTCTTGAAGGTTCAAACGGTCTTTCAACCGCAACACAAAAAACTTATGAACTCGGTGATGATTTAGGTATAGCAATCGAAATAGTACCGTTTATTTCACCTGACGGATATGTTGCAATGAATATAACTCCTGAATTTGCTACAATTGCGGGTCGTGAATATTCTACAAACCAAAACGGCGAACAGGAACTTGCAGCTACATTGCTTCAAAGACGAGATTTAAAACTTAGAAATATCAGAATTAAAGATAACGAAACATTGGTATTAGCGGGCTTGATTAAAGAATCCGAAACTCAATCAAATACGAAAATGCCTGTTCTTTCAGACTTGCCATTTATCGGTGCATTCTTCAGAAGCTCAAATAATGAAAGAGAAAAAGAAGAATTGGTTATCTTAATCACTCCTCACATTATCAATGATTCTGATGATAATGTATATGATTTATAGAAGAAAAAATAAAAGTTTAGATTATGGACAATAGTACAATTACAAAATTAATTAAGCAAATAAACTTTGATTTAGCAGATAAATTCGATATGTCTGTTGTTGAACAGTTGTCTTTTGTGCCGATAAATATGCAGAGAGATACATTCTTTGTAGCGGTAAATAAAGACTCTGACAGGACAAAAATTAAAGAGTATTCTAAAAAAGTAATTCCAAATAATGTTGCTTTTATTAGCGTGCCGGATGATAGTTTTACAACGTTGTTTGATGCTTTTTTAAAGCAGTTTTCATCTTCACACGGCGTTGAATATAAGCCTCAAGGTAAGTCCTCTCAAGGTAATGAAAATCTTGATACTGTTGATGATGATACTAATTTAGATACCGAAACGGATACATTGGATATATCCGAAACCAATGATTTAAATATCTCGGATGACAATTCCGATGATACAGATGATGACATTGACGACAGTAGTGATGATAATACTGTTCCAATTGGTTTGGAAGATAGCGAAAACGACGACCCGTTTGAAGGTATGCCTACAACGCCAATTGTCAAAAAAGAAGAAAAACATCAAATTTCGGAAATAAAAGCACCTGAAACAAAAAAATTAGGTGAAATTTTAATTGAAGAAAAATTAATAACACCAAAGCAGCTTGAAATTGCTTTATCGGAAAGTAAAGCTCAAAAAATCCCTCTGGGTTCTATTCTTGTTAAACTCGGTTTTGTTACCATAAAAGATTTAAAAGAAGCACTAGGGGCTCAAATGGGTCTTTCTTATGCTACAACAGAGCAATTAAACTCTCTGCCTACAGCTATCTCTGTTTTACCTGAGGATTTTGTTAAAATTAACAAAGTTATTCCTTTGAGTATGACAGACAGGTCTTTGGTTGTTGGTATGGTTAATCCGAACGATACTAAAGTAATCAATGAAATTGTTTATCAAACAGGTTTAAAACCTACTGTAATGCTTGTTACTCACGTTGAGTTTGAAAACTTTATTGATACCTTCTATAACAACGATAAAGCTGAAGCAAATGAAATCTTAAATCAAATTGATAAAGATGAATCAATTGTTCAAAATGATAATGAATTATGGGATCAGGTTGAACAGGAAATTGAAGACTCTGATGGTGCAATTTCACAATTGGCACAAAAAATTATCACAATGGCAATTGAAAAAAGAGCTTCAGATATTCATATCGAGCCTTTAACTTCGGGCTATCGTGTTCGACTTAGAATTGACGGTTCTTTGCATGAAGTATTAAAAATTCCTGCAAAAGTTGATAGTGCCGTAATTTCTCGTTTTAAGGTATTGTCAAAAATGAACATTGCAGAACACAGACGTGCACAAGACGGTTCTTTTACATTAAAATATAAAAACAGACCCCAGGATTTCCGTGTAAATACGCTTCCTGTTGCGGGTAAAGAAAAGATGGTAATTCGTGTACTTGCTCCTCAGATGGATTCAAAGCAAGCAAAGTCGGATAAGATTGAAATTGTCGGCGCTTCAGAAGAAGATGTTAGAAAAATAAGATATTTGGTTTCCTGTCCTAACGGAATTGTTCTTACTTCAGGACCTACAGGTTCAGGTAAAACCACAACGCTTTATGCACTTTTAAGATATTTAAATTCGGATGATGTTAATATTACAACAATTGAAGACCCGGTCGAAATTAAGCTTGAAGGTATTAACCAATCCGCAATAAACTCAAAAGCAGGTATTACATTTGCAAATTCGCTTCGTGCAATTTTAAGACAAGACCCTGATACAATACTAATCGGGGAAATCCGTGACTATGAGACACTTGAAGTTGCAATCTCCGCATCTTTAACGGGTCACTTAGTATTGTCAACAGTTCACACGAACTCCGCTGCTGCAACAATTACACGTTTGATTGAAATGGGCGCTAAAGACTATTTGATTTCCTCAACCTTATCAGGTGTAATTGCGCAACGTCTTGTTAAAAAACTTTGTCCTAACTGCAAAGAAGAATACTATCCGACTGTTGAAGAAGCAAAACAAATACTATCCGATCCTGCGGAAGTACAAAAGTTAACAAAAACAAAATTATATAGACCAAAAGGCTGTGCAAACTGCAAAAATACAGGTTACCTCGGTCGTCTGGCAGTTCTTGAAATTTTGGTAGTAAATAACGACATTAAGAAAATGATTGCGCAGCGTGCGCATGACGTTGAATTAGAAGATTATGCCGTTAAGCATGGCATGAAAACTTTAAGAATGTCATGTTTAAGACATATACTGGAAGGTAATACTTCCATAGAAGAACAGGTAAGAATACTAGGTTTAGCGAGTGAAGAATAATGCCAGTTTTTACATATAAAGCACTAAGAGCGGACTATACTACGCAAACAGGCAAAGTTGATGCGATTGATGCGTATCAGGCACGCAAAAAAGTAAAGGAAATGAATTTGCTGCCAACTTTGATTTTGGACTCTGACGCAGTTGACGGCAAGAAGGGCGGAAACAAGCTGATTATCTCTAAAGGCCGGGTATCAACTTTAAGCTTAAGAGAAAAAATTGACTTTACTTCAACTCTTGAAATCTTAACTTCAACCGGTATTCCGATTATTGAAGCATTATTGTTCGTTGAACAAAATTCTGATTCAAAAAATGTCAGAATCTTAACCCACGAGTTTAGAAAGCAAATTATCGGGGGTTCTACTCTTGGTGAAACACTTGAAAAATATAGAAATATCTTCGGAAGAGTTTATATCGGTCTTGTAAAAGCCGGCGAAGATTCAGGTGAATTGGATAAAACTTTGGTTCGTATGTTAGAGCTTTTAAAAAAGCAAGACGCAGTTAAAGGTAAGGTGATCGGGGCTCTGATTTATCCTGCCGTTGTTGTATTGCTTGCTATTGTTGCAATACTTATCATGCTTATCTTTGTTTTCCCTGCTTTTGAAGAAATGTTCAACAATTTAGGTAAGCCGCTTCCACCCATAACAAAAGCTTGCATGAATGCGGGAGTTTGGATGAAAAAATGGTGGCCTGTGCTTATTGTGTCGGTCATAATACTTGTCGGAGGCTTCAATTGGGCATATAAACAGCCTGAGTTCAGAAAAAGAATTGACAGTTTGGTGCTTCATTTGCCATTGCTTTCCGAATTGTTAAAATTTTCCAACTTTTCTAACTTTATAGCCGTTCTTCAAGTATCCTATGAAGCAGGTATTCCGATTGTTGACTGCTTGTTTTTGGCTAATTTAACAATGGATAATCACACGCTTAAAACCGCTATTCAAAGTGCCGCTCAAAAGGTTCAACAAGGTACCCACCTGTCTATTGCTCTAAAAAGTATAAATCAGGTTCCTCCTATGATGACATTTATGATTGCAACGGGCGAACAATCCGGTCGTCTTGGCGATTCTTTGTTCCATTGTGTTAATTTCATTGATAAAAAACTTGATGGGGTTATTGATACGTTTACAAAGCTCATTGAACCTATCTTAATGGTATTTATTGGTGTGCTTGTAGGTTTCTTAGGTCTTGCGTTGTACTTACCTCTATTTCAGGCTTATCAGTCGTAAGGTTTGGCAAATTACAAAATTTATAAATATTCTTATTTTTATGTTAGTCAGGTTTATCCTGACATTTTTTTATTTTCCTTTAATTAACTGTAATTTTATAAGCAAATGGATTATTTATTTAAAGTAATAAGTACGATAAAAATTGCTAATTTTTGCTATTTCTTTTCTATTTATTTACATTATTTAACAATTGAAAATATTTTATACCAATAAAATTTTATACAACCATATTTGACATATTTAAAATTTATAATAAAGAAGTTAAAAGTAAATAAGGAAAATAATATGCCAAGGAAAAAATCAACAACCCACAAAGTTATAAAATTATTCGGAATAAAAATTATGGAAATTTGGCAAGACAGTATTGAATCACAAACAGTTGAAAGAGCTGTTTTTACTGATAGCGAAATTATTTCATTTGATTGCGATATAAGAACAGATGAGCGCCATTGGTAAGTTAACGGCTAAAAATAGTTGACTGATAAATAATTAAAGACAAAGTAAACTAAAAATAAAATTAAAAATTTATAGTGCTTAAAATTACGATAAGCTATTTAAAATCTGCTCTAAAAAGTTAAATATCTGCCTTAATAATATTAAAGAAAAAGCAAAATATTATCTTTTTTTAAAGGAGTTGTGATGAGCTAATAAAGTATCTTACAAGTTAAGAACCTTATAAAAAAGCGGGAACTTTAAAAAGTTTTTTATATTTAAAAATTTTAAAAAATAATAAAAGCAGATGGGATATAGTTTAGCTAAAAAGTGCAGTTTGTCTAACTTGGGATAGCAAAAGCTAAGGCTTCGATAAAATATGCTTAGATTTAAAATAATATAAGGTTGACTAATAAAAATTTTAAATAAATATGGTCTAAGTGTAATAAAGATTTTGAGCGCTAAAGAAAAATTGCTAAAATCGTAGAAAAATTACAATCAGAAGATTTGTAAGATATGATGCTGATTGGGCTATATGAATACATACATTCATAACGGCAAAATCGGTGTTTTATTGGAAGCAAAATGCTAAAAATTCAGATGATACTTTAACAAAAGATATTTGCATACATATTGCTTCAAATGCACCTGAATTTATTTCAAGAGAAAAAATACCCGCTTTCGTTATCGAAGAAGAAAAAATACTAAAAAACTGTTCCGATATTTGATATTTGATTAAACGGAACAGCTTTTTAGTTTTAATATTTTTATTTTTATAGGATGTTTGATGTAACCATAAAGTGAACTCTGAAGCTTGAAGCATCATCAGGTCTGTTAACAATCGGAACACCAAAGTATACGTTACCTGATAAATACCTTGTCATCTTCAAAACAAGACCGCCGCCAACGCTCATCAGAAATTCAGAACTCGGCATACCGTAAGCATAATCACCAAACCAGCCGATATCGCAGAATGCTGCTAAACGTATAGAGTCGTCAATGAATCTTAATTTTTCAGGTAAGTGATTTAAGAAAGGTACCGGTGCTCTGAGTTCGGCAGAAGCGGTAACACCGTAGTCTTTTAAGAAGTAACCTTCTTCAAAACCTCTAACGGATGAAATACCACCTATTTGCATTTTGTCTGAATACCAAACATCTCTGTTAACCCATTGTCCGTTTGCGGTTAAAATACCCATCATTCTCCAAGGTAGTACCTGCAAACGAGCTAAAGAAGCGTTAACTTTAAACATTCTGTTTGTCGGTGTTTTTCTTGAAGAATATCCAAAGTAATCATTTGAAGCGCCAAAAAGGTCTATACCTTTTGCAACACCAATATTTGCAAACCATTTACCATAAAAGTCATCTTTAACATTTGTCAAGTTTAATTTAACGGATCTGGTTCTGTAACCATATAAGTCATAACCAAGCAGGGTTGTATTGGTGTTTCTCAAATCAAATGCGACATCACCGTATAATTTATAGTTTTCTGTTTTAACAAGTCGTCTTGAAAGGTCTACATAGAAGCTGTGAGATTTACCTTTAACATCCAAATCTTTCCAGAAGCCTTTATCAAGTTTTGTTCCCGAATAAGAATAACCTAAGTTTAACTTGGTTTCATGACGTCCTATCGGTACGGAATAGAAAACACCTTGACCGATTGAACTTCTTGCAATTGATGTTGTTGACAACAATTGATCGCCAAAGCCGGTTAAGTTGCTCATACCTGCAAATATAACAAAACGATTTAAACCAACCGATGAACGACCTTGGTTATCAAAACGGAAGTCAAAGTCAATCGGAAATCTGTCTTTAACATTTAAAGTTAAATCCGTATACTGTTCGGAATCTTCATTGTCTTGAAGTGCAACGGCACCTTTAATATAGTCGGTAGCGTTTAATTCACGTAAAGATTCTTGAATATCCGCAACGTTTAAAACTTTATCTTCTTGAATATTTTTATCTTTCAAGAAAGTTGCGTTTAAATATTTTTTTCTTGCCCATTTGTTGCCTTCGATATTAATATTGCCATATTTACCTTCTAAGACAACAATTTCAACATTTCCGTCTTCAACTTTTTGGGGTGGAAGATAGGCAGTTGTTGAAATGTAACCGTTTTTCTGATAATGTTCGGTAATTGTGTTCGCCATACCGATTAAATCATTGATTGTTACTTCTTCGCCAATTCTTTGACAAACAAGGTTCATCAGCTGTTCTTCGGTGTACTCTGTATTACCTGTAATATGAATGGAATGTAGGGTAAAACTTACCTCTTTGTTTGGCAAGGATTGCATTTTATCCTTCATTTCCCTATTCATTTCAATATTTTCGTCTTGGTGCTCTTTTTCTCTATCATCACGAACTCTCTGTTCGTAATCTTTGATTTGCCTTAAATTTGTTTGGTCAACTACACCTGCGTCAAAATTACCAACACCATTAAGTATGAGATTGCTTCCGGCTTCGGGGCCAGCCATTACGCTTGTTGTAGTTACTACAAGGCACATTGCTAATGCTATTGAGCCAAGTTTAACGTTTTTGAATCTTGCCTTGCGCATTTTTCTTAAATTCCTTTTTTTTAAACTGCGGAACTTGCATGAAAATTTTTACATATTTACATGCAATACAATAATAATTCATATATTTAATTATAACAATAAATTAAATTGATGATTTTTATTTTACTATAAAAAAATTTAAAATAAATATATTTGCTAAAAATCTTTCAAATTTTAATAAATGTTAAATTCATATATAATTTTTCTATATAATATATAACGCTTGATTTTTTGGTAAAAAATTGGTAATATTTTTGAACAGCTTAAAAGTTATATTTTACAAAATGTAAATTTTTGTAAAGTGGTGCGGTATTTTTGAGAAATTTTCGCTTATACGTGGTTTTAATTAAATGTATAAGCATATGGATTGACGTAAAGTAAAAATATTGTTTTATGAAAGGGAACGATAATACTATGAACCAATTTAAGAAAAGAGTAACGGCCTTCACAGCAATGCTGGCATTCTTATCTTTAACTCAATTACCATCTTTCGCATTCATGCCGGGTGATGTTTCGGGTCACACCGGAAATGTAACCTTTGGACATCAAGACGCATCTGATAATAGAGGTGAAGTTAATTTAAACGGCGGTCGTGGTGCGGTTGGACAAGTTGACTGGAACACTTTTAATGTAAATAAAGATCAACACTTAAGCTTTGGTTTTTCTTCTACATCTCAAACTATGATAAACCGTGTTTTAGGCGGTCAGCTATCAAGCATTATGGGTAAAATTTCAAGCCATTGTACAGTAGGAAGCTGTCCTGACCACCTTAGCACAAGTAAAGTAATATTAATTAACCCCGCAGGTGTTATATTTGGCAACGGCTCTCAGGTTGATTTAAACTCATTCACGGTTTCAACTTTTGACTTTAGAGGTGCTAAAAACTTAAAAGATATGAATGACACTGAAAAAGACACTTATCAAAAACAAACTTTGAATGTCATTTCTCCATATAAAGAGTTGAACAAAGGTTTAACAACTTATGCTGATGGTAAGGTTGCCGCAGGAAGCATAAACTTTGACTCAACTTATAAAGACGCTTTCAACAAGGCAGGAATAGGCGAAGTTGCTAATAAAGAAGGTGAAATCAAACTTGATGGTACAACTTTTGCAGACTTTAAAGACGACTTTAACAGCTTTGAATCGTTTAATAAACATAAATCAGTTGGTTTAGTAGGCGATAAAATCACTTATAAAGATTCAATAATCAGAACAGGTGATAATAAAAACTATTATAATAATACAAGTTCATTCTCTAACGTAAGAATTATTACAGCTGATGGTGTAACATTCTCTTATGTTGAAAACGGCGAAATCAACGGAGAAAAAATCCAAGAAGGTACAAAACAAAGAAGTATCGATATTAATAACGAGCATTTGGCGCAAAACAACAAATTTGCTTCGGCAGATACCGATCAAGGTATCAGATCAGGTTATATTCACATCGCTAACAAATCAGGTAAAAATTCTGATGTTTCAATTAAAAACACTATAATCAGAGGTACAAAACTTGTTAACACTGAAACCGGTGATATCTTTATTGAAGGTCAAGGCGATGTAAACATTGACAACAGCCGTTTGCAAGTTGTACACGTTGATAAAGATACACAAGATGATATTGAAGGTAAAATCCTCGTTAGCGCAGGTGAAGACCTTAATGTTAACGATTCATTGTTAATATCAGCAGGTAGTACAAATACAAATACTGATACAGGTTCAATAACATTGTATGCAACCAATGATGCAAATATCAAAGAATCTGAAATCCTTGCAAGAGGCAACGCTACTGTTAGCGCAGGCAAAAATATTAAACTTGAACATTCAATGATTCAAGGTGCAGATACATTGGAACCAACACCCGCCGAAAATATTACACTAACGGCAGGCGAAAGCATTACCGCTGATAATTCCGTTTTAAATGCTACAAAAGATATTACTGTTAAAGTTGCAAAAAAGAATGAATTAACAGGAAAAATAGACTCTAAAAATTCAACATTCTTTGCAAGAAGCGGTAAAGTTTCACTTCAAAGTAAAGATACAACGCTTGAAAATTCTAACCTTGTTTATAATGATTTAAAATTCTATAACGATGGTACAACAGGCGAAAACAATGTTACTTTCAAAGGTGACAGTACATTAATGCATACTTCTTCCGACAAGAAAACTGTTGATAACAATATCAATATTGAAACAAACGGTAATTTAACTTTTGATAATGCTACAGTAAAAAGCGGCAACATCAAATTGGAATACAAAAAACAAGACAGTGAAGAATATGGCTTAGAAGGACCTTTTGCATTTGAAAAAGATAAATCTCCTCAAGCGTATAATACATATAGAGTTACTGTTGATAAGACTAAGGGAAATAACCTTAATGCAAAATCAACTAATCATGATGTTATAGTTAAGAACAATTCAAACTTAGACTTTAACAATAATGTAAATATTACGGCTGCTGCAGGTAAGATTGATGTTGATGATTCAACGGTTAAAGCAGGTGGCGATGCAGCATTGAACGCTAAATCAATCAATGTAACAAATTCAACCGTAAACGGTGTTAAAAACGTAAAATTAACCGCAACAGACGGCGATATAAATGTTAATAAAAAATCAAACATTACTTCTGATGGTGATGCTACTTTATTAGCTTCAAATGGCGGTATTAATGTAATAGAAGAATCAACGGTTAAAGCAGGTGGCGATGCAGCATTGAACGCTAAATCAATCAATGTAACAAATTCAACCGTAAACGGTGTTAAAAACGTAAAATTAACCGCAACAGACGGCGATATAAATGTTAATAAAAAATCAAACATTACTTCTGATGGTGATGCTACTTTATTAGCTTCAAATGGCGGTATTAATGTAATAGAAGAATCAACGGTTAAAGCAGGCAATAACGTCGATATTAAAGCAGGTGCTGAAGACTTTACTTTAGATAATTCAACCGTTGAAGCTGTTGATAACGTTAATATTGAAGCTACAAAAGGCGGTTTGTTTACAAAGAACAATGCTAAAGTTAAAGCAGGTAAAGACGCTAACTTAAAATCTTATGAAACAATTAAGTTTGCAAATGATAACGGCACCGATACAAACATTGGAAATACAACAACTGTTCAAGCAGGTGGAAATTTAAATTTCACTTCAACAGACGGCAACATTGTTTCTGAAAAAACAGAAAGTGCTAAACTTGAATACAACGGCAGATTAAAATTTGAAGCTACAAAAGGAAGCAACGTATTCACAAGCAAAGATTCGTTGAAATCTGAAAAAGTTGATTATGTTGCAGGTGTAGAAAATAAATTCACAACAAAAGGTGATATTCAATTCGTAGATTCATCACTTAAAGCACCTAAAAACACAATTGATACAACAGGTGAAGAAGGTGATGTAATATTCAACAACTTAAATATCCTTGCAGCTGACGAAAGCCATCCTGAAAACACTGTAACTGATGTTCATACTAAAGGTAATATCACTACAAGAAAATATGGCGAACACCAAAAAACAGGTGACTATGAATATAACTTCCCGCAAGAAGCTAATTATGATGTTCAATTAAGTGATGATAAAGAACAAACAACACTTGATTTAAACAGCACTAAATTCAAAGCTCATACAGAAGCTCCAAAAGGAACTGACGGACACTTCAATACTAAAGGCAGCATTGATTTAAGAGTTAAGAATGCAGATAATAGAAATGCAGGTATTGAATTAACCGCAGAAAACCAAGGCGGTTGGGATCAAGCTTCAGGTAAAGGCGAAGGTCCTGAAATTCATTTGGACGCTGAAGATAATAATTTATCAATTTCAAGACTTGTTACAGATAAGTTAACCTTAGACGAAAACGACAACTTGCACGCAGCACCTGTTGAATTAACAGAAGAAGAAAAGAAATTCTTCCCTGATGATAAAACAGCTAATGCTAAGGGTTATATTGAAGTAAGAGATTACGAAGGATTCAACTTTGATGATAGCTTAGATGATGATACTCCTACAAATCCTAATATGGATTATACGGGTCACTATCAACCGGGCGAAAGAGAACTTTCTGATGGTTCTAAACAACCTACAAAAGAAAAACATACATTCAAAGATGATAAGACAGGTGATGAATTCTTATTAGATTATACAAGACCTGACTTTGAATGCCAGACTGAACCGGAAATTCCGACACAACCTGAAATTCCAAGTCTCGATGGAGCTGATTCATACATAGCTCAACAAAAAATACCCAGAGAACAGGTTGAAATTTCTAAAACATCTAAAGTTTCCGATAATACGGTAGATCAAACTTCAAATATCATGTCGGCTGCTGCTAAAGTTGAATTAGGAGATGAAACAGAAGCTACATACGACGATGATGACGATTTAGAATAAGATTGTTCTAATAATCATAAAACACAACCGCCGGGATATCCCGGCGGTTGTGTTTTTGCTGAGATAAAATAATTAAAACAAAGTAAATCATCATCAAGTACTCTTTAGCTCAACTTTTTTACATCCCGCTTTTGCCTTTACCTGCTTAAATTTTATTTTATTCCCATCTTCAGCCCTCACTAATTACATAAAGAGGGATTATAATGTTGAGTTTCGGCAAGATTGCCACGGGCTGCACTTCCTTTTCCTCTTTTAATCTTTTTATTTTCACTCGCCCTCGCAATGACGTATTCTTGCAATATTCGCCTCACCAGTCATTGCGGCGGATTTGCTTTAGTTCTTAGCCTTAGGGAAGTCTTGGTAGCCGCAGGGTAGGCTTTAGCCGCCATGATTTAAGTTAAAAAATTGCAAGTCGGGTTTTAGGATGGTAGACTAAAGTCTACCCTACAATTATACCCTCGCTAATGGTGCGGTGGATAGACGATAGTTTTAGGATGGCAGACTAAAACCTACCCTACAATTACAACTCCTTGTTGCAGGGTGGACTTTAGTCCGCCGTTTATAACTAATGCTTTATTTATTATGTCGTTACGAGGCGGATTTTAACCGGAGAAACAGGGTAGCTTTAGCCTAGCATTACGCTTGAAACAAGTATACATTCAGCATAATTGCCATGGGTTAAACCTTGATAAAACTACGTTTTTTTATTTAATTCAGTTTTAATTCCTTGTCGTTTACGTTTTTCCAATAGTTATAAAATTTGCAATATTGTCTTACATATTCGTCAAAATCTATCGGGCAATTGAGTAAAGACTCATAAGGTCTATATTTTTTGCTTTCATCATCATCCCATTCAAAACCAAAATATTTTTTAACCTGCGGATAAACAGGGGTTGCATGACCATAGGGAGTTAAATTCGTGTAATGAAAATTCGGATTTTTAATATTAAGCATTTTTGCGATTTGCTTTGCGTATTCAATAAAAATTTGTATATTAGGATGTTCAATATCAATAAACAATTGTTCATTTGTAAAATGTTCTTTAAGATATTCTTTTATTTTAACCTGACAGGTATTTTCAACCCTTTCAATTTTCTGCCAAAAAACTTCAAGCAATTCATCAAGAAGTTTTGTATCAATTTCAATTGACTTTAAATATTTGATTAATTCTTCAACATTATAATCAGGGTTATTTTCAAGGTATTCATCAATGTAGTTGTCTCTATACCATAACCACGAGCGATTGCCGACATAAAACCCGCTTTCAACCGCAGCTCTTACTTTTGAATTGTTTTGAGGATACATAAAAGCGCAAAAACCGTACATGTTTGGGATGTTAATAGCAGTGCAATCTTTTTTTAAATATTTTTTCATTTCTTCGCTTGAAGCAAAAGCGCCGATACTGTTTTGTGTTCTGATGTCTTGATAAATTACCAAATCCGCATTTTTTAAAACGTCAAAATTCAGCTCGTCTTGATTTAATTTCCATAAATCGCAGCAATGATAAAAAGAATACTCCTTACAAAACGTATAATCAGATTTTAAAAAATCCGCCGTTGCCCTTGCGTGACAATTACCCCAGTGAAGCGCAACTTTTTTATTATAGAGATGATACTGTATAAAGTTTTTAAATTCGACTAAACCAATCTCTTTAAATTCTTTCAAAGTATTGTCATAGCTTGAAAGTCTCGGATAAAAAACAAGCGTTAAAAAATCATCTTTATTATTTTTTACAAGGGTTTTAAATTCTTCAAGAGAAATTAGCGGGATATGTTTATATTCTTTGACATTTTCTTTGTTTTCAATTTTTTCATCGGGAGCGCTTGCAATATAAGCTATATTATCAATTCCATGGTATATTAAAAATTTTATAATATTTTGATTGTCTTTTTTACAGTCGGCGCAGAAGAGTATAAGTTTCATAAGACAATATTAAAATATTAAGAGTGAAAAATAAATCGTTTGTTCTAATTAAAAACCTCCATTTAAGGAGGTTTTTAGTTTAGTTAAGTTTTGTACATCTTCCATATTTATAGAATATCTTAGCAGATTCCCATTGAGTTCTTGATACTTCTCTATCACACAATACAAACAAGCCCGTATCAAGGTCTTTAACCTTACAAAATCTTTGTTTTTCAACTTTGCAATTATATGTATTACCTACCCCGTCAGCCTGAAAGTATCTTGTTTTCAGTTCTTTATATTCATCATCCTTTAAAACGTCTTTTTTAACCTTTGTTTTGGCTTCAACACTGATATTAGTAACAATTAAACCTAACATCAACAGCAATAAAACTTTTTTCATTTATTTTTTTCTCCTAAATTTATTTACAATAACTATAATTTATTTCAAAAAGTTCTTTTTGGATTTCTTCTACTTGAGCTTTTTTGCTTTCTTTTATTTCATCCGGATTGAAATTAGATTTTGCCAGATATCCTTGCGCTTTAACCAAATTTTGCGAGTACTCGGGCATTAAACTCATGGGAATTTTGCAAGCATTAAGATTTACGCTTCTTTCGCTTCTAAGGTCATAAGAAGTTGTATCAGGTCTTGAGAATAGGCAATAATCGGAGTCTATTCCGATTATTTTTGAATTATTTTCGCTAAAAGGCGTGCAGGTTTCAAGATTTTTATAAAACGATACGGAATTATCGCTAAATTCCTTAATAGTATTTTGATTTATATCAGCTTTAGCGCTTAGCGTTAATGAAACGATCGAGAAGAAAAACGAGAATATAAAAGCTAAAATTGCCATATTTTTATTCTTTTTCATAATCTTTCCTTTTTTTGTTTTTGGTATAACTTTAATTACCTTCTAATTATCTTTTTTAATAACATTATAGCAAAATCTTTACATTTGTAAAATTTATATTACATCAAAACCCGTATATTTTCGCAGAACGTCAGGGATGATGATATGACCGTCTTTTGTTTGGAAATTTTCGCAAATTGCGGCTAACGTTCTTCCGACAGCCAAACCCGAACCGTTTAGAGTGTGAACAAATTCAACGCTTCCATCTTTTCTTCTAAATCTGATATTTGCTCTTCTTGCTTGAAAATCACCAAAATTAGAGCAGGAAGAAATTTCTTTATAAGAATTATATGAAGGCATCCACACTTCTAAATCATAACATTTTTTTGCGCTAAACCCGATGTCGCCTGTTGATAGGCATACTCTTCTATAAGGAAGCTTTAAAAGCTCAAGTACGTTTTCAGCGTCTTTTGTTAATTTTTCGTGTTCTTCAGGCGAGTCTTCGGGTTTTGTCAGTTTTACAAGTTCAACTTTATTAAATTGATGTTGTCTTATAAGTCCCCTTGTGTCTTTACCTGCCGACCCCGCTTCACGCCTAAAACAGGGGGTGTATGCCGTCATATACTTAGGAAGCATGCTCTCATCCAATATTTCATCCTGATATATGTTTGTAACGGGAACTTCGGCTGTCGGGATTAAGAATAAATCCTCATCAACACATTTAAACATATCTTCCGCAAATTTTGGAAGCTGCCCCGTTCCCGTCATAGTCTTAGAATTAGCCATAACAGGAGGGAATATTTCTTCATAGCCTCTTGTTTGAGTATGAGTATCCAAGAAAAAGTTAATTATTGCTCTCTCAAGCTTAGCGCCTTTATCTCTATACAAAGTAAATCTTGTGTGTGCAAGTTTTACTCCTCTTTCAAAATCAAGCATATTAAGCTCAGGGCATAAATCCCAGTGGGCTTTTGCTTCAAAATCAAACTTTGGAACTTCACCCCATCTTTTTATTTCCACGTTAAAGCTGTCATCCTTACCAATCGGAATTTCAGGGTCAGGGGTGTTAGGTATTCTTAAAAGAGTGTCTTTTTGTTTTGTATCAAGCTCGCTTAATTGTTCTTCAAGAGCCTTTGCATTTTCTCCGAGTTCTCTAATTTCAGCTTGAATTGAAGTTGTATCAATACCTTGTTTTTTCATTTCGCCGATTTTATTTGACTCGGATTTTCTTTTTGCTCTTAAATTATCAAGTTCAAATTGAATTTTTCTTCTTTGTTCATCAATTTTTATAACTTCATCAATTGATAAATCCGGATTTCTTCTTTTTAAAAGTTCATTAATTTTGTCGGGGTTTTCTCTGATTAATTTGATATCAAGCATTTTTACTTATCCTTATTTTCTCTTAATTTTTCCAAATACTGTTTTAATTCCTTAATTTGTCTTGGTTTAATCGGTTTTATCTGTCCTTTTTTTAAGGGTGCAAGTTCAATATTTGCATGTCTTATACGTTTTAAATTTAACACATTATAACCCAAAAATTCAAACATTTTTCTGATTTGTCGATTTAAACCCTGATATAAAACAATTTCAAAAAGTGTTTCATTTTTTTCTTCTTCTAAAATTGTCCAATCGCAATATGCAATTTTATCTTTTTCAATTTCAATTCCTTCGCTAAGCTTATTAAGTTCTTCATCTTTTAATTTTCCATCCACTCTAACTAAATAAGTCTTTGCAACTTTAATTGAAGGATGAGTAAGCTCATAAGCCAAATTTCCGTCATTAGTTAAGATAATAAGCCCTGACGAGTCTTTATCAAGCCTTCCTACGGGGTTTAATTTTTGATACTTTTCATCCAATAAGTCATAAATTGTTTTTCTGCCTTTTTCATCAGATTTTGTTGTAATGTAACCCGTTGGTTTATAGAATTTATAGTATTCTAATTTATCAGCTCTAATTAATTTATCGTTAATTGTAACTTTGTCTTTTGTTCTAATTTCATAACCGAGCATTGTAACAACTGCGCCGTTAACTTTAACCGCACCCGATAAAACATATTCATCAGCTTTTCTTCTTGAGCAAAAACCGCTTTGAGCAATATATTTATTAATTCTCATAGTTTAATATTATCATAAATTTAGCACAAATACTTCAGATATATAAAAATGAAAAAGATAAATTTTTGCCTGTTTTTTATATATTTTGGCAATTTATTTTTAAAAAAAGTTTTTATTTATATTAAGAGGATAAATTTTGAGATTATGAAAAAAATTTTAGATAATTTAATAATTAATATTTTTAACAATATATATAAATTTCAGCAAAAAAAGCACCAAAAAAGAATGCAAAAGCTTAAAAACTCTATTCTTTCGGGTGATATTGCGGGTGAAAAGTTTTACAGCTCAACAAATGCCACTTTAACAATTAAAAATAATTCGGATGTTGAAAAAAAAGCAAACAAAGAAAAAATAGAAAGCTTAATAAACTCTGTTTTGAAAAATTCAAAAGACGACCCTAAAAAGCTTTATGACTATATCAGACAAGCTAAAACAAAGGTTTATATTTTAAAGTATGCAGACAAATTTCTTAACTTAATCAAAGAAAAAGAAGGCTTTATCTACCCCAAAAAAGGTTTTAGCGCTCTTTATCTCAATTTAATTTTAGAACATAAAATTTCTTTTAAAACGGATGAACTCTTTGTTTTAAGAAGTTATGACATTAATTTATATGCTTATATCTATCAGTTTTATAACTGGTATTGCTATAAAATGAAGCTAAAAGGGTATGAAGAAGATACTCAGAATAAATTTAAAAATGTTTTTGATATTTGTGAAACAGATAAAATCAATCTTCTTTCCCCTGAAGAAATATTAACTCTTAAAGGCGCAATCAGAAGGGATATTGAAGCAATTAATTTTGTTTTGGATTTTGTTAAAAACAAAAAAATTGCAAAAAGAAACCATGACAAAATTAAACAAGGCGTTGCAATAAGGGTCTGATTTTTAGTTACTTTGCAAGGTTTTAATCTCGCTTGAGAGTGAATTTATTTTTTCTTTGATAAAATTTTCATCAGAATTATTATTAAGCAAAATTTCTTCAAAAGTTTTGTTTATTGTTTCATTAAGCGTTTTTTTATTATTCTCGCCAAAAGTTACATTGTTAAGCTTGTTAAGTTGAAGAGCACTGATACATCTTGATTTATCAACTAAATCCGATGAACAATTTTTAAAAAAGTCGTCTTGAAGAGCATATTTATTTGCGCTTAAAACATTTGTCAATTTTGACAATTCAAGCTGATTATCTTTGTTTGTTAAGCTTGAGATAAATTCTTTTGCAAGAAGCTTATTTTTTGCTTTTTTTGGGATGATTAAATTCATTAAAGCAATGTCATAAGCGCCACCGGGAGAAGTTAATTGATTGGATATTTCCGATTTTGAATAGATATCGGGTGCATTTTGTTTAATCATATTAACGAAATTTGCCCCCGCAACAATAATAAGCGCTTGATTTGACATATATTTTTCGACAATTTCTCTATGATTTGATGATAAAACATCTTTAGGCATATAATTTTGCTTGTACATTTCATTAAACATTCTAAAAAGTTCAAGCGCTTTTTGTTTTTCGGCTTCGCTTTGAAGGGTTGATATGTTATATTTGTTTAAAATTTTAGCTAAAGTATCGTTTTCGTTCAAATTTGAAGCAAATAAAGGCGTATTGGAGCAACCTTGCAAATTTTTTGCCGTTGAATAAAGCTCGTCATAAGTTTTTATAAAGTCTTTATTTTTAAGACATTTATTATAAATTTCTTTGTTATAAACTGTTATCGAACTTGTTGCATAAAAAGGCAGGGCATAAATTTTTCCTTTGTATTTTAATTTATCAACAAGACTTTCTTGATAATCTTTTGCTTCTTCTTTGCTAAAAAATTCAAGAGCATTTCTTTGAGCTAAAAGCAAGGAAAAATCAGGGTTTAAATTAACAATATCAGGAGGGGTTGATGATAAAACAGAAGCAAGAGTTCTTTTTTGAGCCTCTCCGATTGGAATATCAACCCATACAACCTTTATGTCGGGGTGGTTTGCTTCAAAATCGGCTATAATTTTATTCAGTTGTTTTTCATAAATCGGTTTAAGTTGAATTGTCCAAAAAGTTAGAGTTTTTTTATCCGATTTTTTGTTTTTTGTTATGATAAAAACACCTGAAAATAAAAATAATATTAATATGATTGAAATTATAATTTTTTTCATAGAATAATACTACAACATTTAATAAAACAAGTAAAACCTTGTAACATTGATTTATAAAAAAATGCCGCTTGCAAAAAGACTTTTAGATAAGACTTATAAACAAGACAGCATTACTTTTTAAATTTATTCTTTTTTATTCTTCTTTTTCTTTAATTGTAACGGATATAAATGCTGATATAATAAGCATTATAGCTCCGAATAAGAAAGCATAATCCCAGTGGTTATTAATATAGCCTTCAGACATCTTATAGGTTGAAATATTAATAAACCAGGCTAAAAGCGTACAAACAAGAACCTGCGGAGCGGAAATAAATATGTTAAATATTCCCATTGCAGAGCCTTCCGTACCTTCTTTAATATATTTAGATAACATTGCAAAAGGTAAAGCCAATGTTGAAGCCCAGCCTATACCCGCTAAACCCATTGCGGCAAATACCGTTACTTTATTTGGAACTAAAGCCATTAGAATATAGGCAATTGCCATAATTAAAAGAGAAATAGCATGAACTCTTTTATTACCTTTAGCTTCCGCCATCTTAGCAATAGGAATTGCAATTATAAAACAAATTAAATTAAAGAATGCAAAGCAAATAGAAGAATAGTTTTGAGCTTCAACCTGTTTTGCTTCAAATAAATCAATAACATTTTGAGCTAAAGTTGCAGTGTTTGGAATTTGATAGAGAATATGAACAACATATTGCGTAAAGAAAATTAAAAGGCTCATTAAACCAATCCATGTAAAAAATTGCATCATACAAATTTTACCTACTTCAGGGCTTGCGTTTAAAAAGTCTTTAACATTTTCAATGAATGGTTTTGAAGCTGTTTTTTTAGCTTCCAGTTTTTTTTCAATCATTACTTCTTTACTTGGCATGTGTTCCCTGAATGTTAAACAAGTCCAGAGCATGCCTAAGATAAAAGCAATACCTGCCATTGTAAATTGTGCGTCAATTGACATTTGATAGTTGAATAAATATTTTAAAGCGGGTGCTGCGCCTGCTGCAACAACAGAACCAAGACCGATTGCAAAACTTAAAAAAGAATTTGCAATTGCATGCTGACTTTTATCTATATTATCGGGTACAAGCGCTCTATAAGGCCCTTGAGCAGCATTAACGCATGCGTCAATTACCCAGATAAATATTGCTGCAATAAATAATGCAAGCCAAGTAGGATGATTTTGACCGAATAAACCGCTTAAAAATTCGCTCTTTGGTAATAATACTAAACCAACAGCACCAAACAGAGCACCAAAAAACAAATAAGGTATTCTTCTTCCAAAACGAGTAAACGTATTATCAGACAGAGCTCCTATTATCGGCTGAACAACAATTCCCGTAACGGGCCCCGCCAACCAAATTAAACCGTATAATAGGGGACTTGCACCTAACGATTCTGTTAAAGGTCCTGATAAAATAATTCTCATTTGCCATGCGAATTGTAAACCAAAAAAACCTATACAGAAATTTAACAATTGACCCGAGTTCAGTTTCCTTAAACCGTTATCATTTGTACTTTCTTCCCTGGACATTTTTCCTCCGTATGCTTAAATCAACATTACAATTTTACATTAATATTTTTTAATTGTAAAATTGTAAACATGAAAAGAATATTATTTTTATTATTGAGTTTACTTTTAGTAAATCCTGTTATGGCACTTAGTGAAAGAAGTGTGATTAGAGTTGCCATATCTAATCAAAATTTTTCCAATTTTGAACATTACGAGGTTAAGTTGAGTTCATTGGGCATTATTAAAGTTATCGACATGTCGAAAAATTCTCAACTTGAAACAATACCTCAAAACAGTATTGTCAGAGTGTATATGAAAAACAATCTGTTTAATGTATCTCTTGACGATAAATTAATTTATGAGAACTTATCAGGGCCTCTTTTGTTTAACTCAAACTCAAATCTGCAAATCGAAGGTTTGAACAGAAAAGGCGACCCTGCTAAATATATGGGCATGATTGAGCTTAAAAAGTCAAAAAGCGAAAATGCTTTTAATATAGTTAATGTTATTGATATGCAAAATTATTTAAGAGGCGTTGTTTCAAATGAAATGCCCGTAACGTTTGGTTTAGAAGCACTTAAAGCCCAGAGTATCGCAGCAAGAAACTATGCTCAAAATGCGGACATGTCACCTAATTATGACCTTGTTGATTCAACTGCGGCACAGGTATACTACGGTGTTAATTCGTATAGAGATATTTCAGACAATGCCGTTAATCAAACCAAAGGAATTTATGCTCTCTATAAAGGTAAACCGATTACCGCTCTTTACTTTTCAACAAGCCCCGGTATAACGGATGATTGGGATAATGTCTTTGGAGACAGTTCCTCTTATAATTCCCATCCTTACTTAAAGCCAAAGTACGATAAGGAAGGTCAAAAGCCGCTTAGAACGGAAGAGGATGTAAAAAAATTCTATTCTTCAACCATAGGAGGAATTGACACAAATTCGCCTAAATACCGTTGGAATATTGACTTTACAAGAGAAGAGCTTGAAACAATATTAAACAAAACCTTATTAGAACAATCAAAAACAGGTTTAATTGAGCCTAAGTTTACAAAAACCGATAAACTTGAAGGCTTAAAAGAAATTAAGCCGCTAAAAAGAACTGAATCAGGTAAAATTACCGAGCTTGAAATCATAGCCAAATCGGGTAAGTATAAAATTCAAAAAGAACTTACAATAAGAAGGGTTTTAAAGAAAAATAATTCAATGCTTCCGAGTGCTAACTTTTTTGTTGAAACAACGGGAGAAGAGTATTTGGTATCTAGGGAAAATACTAAAGCTGAAAACACTAAAAATATTGAATTAAAAAAGCCCGAACAAAATAAAATCGAGCTTGCTAAAAACGAGCCTGCTAAAACGGAAATAAAAAAAGAAATTGTACTAAGAGAAGATGTTAAGCTTAAAGATAAAATTGAGCTAAAAACCGATGTAAATAAAGATAAAACTAAAGAAGATAAAATCAACGAAAAGCTCAAAGAACAAAAAGAGCCAATTAAGCTTGCGCTTGCTAAAGAAAAGTATCCCTCTCAATTTAAATTCAGAGGGGGCGGCTTCGGGCACGGTGTCGGCATGAGCCAGTTTGGTGCTTATAATATGGCAAAAGCGGGAAAGAAATTTCCTGAAATATTAAAACATTACTACACGGATATTAATATTTCCACAATCGTAAAAGAAGTATTGTTTAATGAATTTGACGTTCATTATATCAGCGAATTTTATTTTGATAAAAATGCTTTTAAGGAAGCCTATCTTGTTATTGACAACAAAAAGAACGCTTCCGAGTTTCCTTTTGTAATTAATGAGTATGTATTCAATGAAACAAAAACAATAGCAAACAATAAATTTGTTAAAATTAATATCACGCAATATTTAAAAAACGGCTTAAATACGGTAAATTTTGCACCTTTGACAAAGGAAAACAAAGGCAAAGTCGTGCAATATCGTGTGGAGTTCTTGTAATATGAGCTCAAACGAATGTACGCAGGCTAAAACAAAAAACCCCAGTCTTTTAAAAAGTGCAGGCTTGATTGTTGCAGTTATACTGTTGTCTAAAATAATCGGTTTTTTAAGAGATATTATTGTTGCAAATTACTATGGCGCAAGCCTTGTATCAGACGCATATTTTTATGCTTATCAAATTCCCGCTTTGGCTATTGTTATCTTGGGCGGAATGGGCGGGCCTTTTCATAGCGCAACCGTCAGTGTTTTTTCAAAAGTCATTAAAGATTTTAGCGCAAAACCAACTCAAGAAGCAAAAAAACTCTTTAACACTTATGAAACATTTTCGATGCTTGTTTTTGGGTTAATTGCTTTAATTTGCGCTTTATTTCCTCATCAGGTTATGAATATTATAATTTCTCAAGCTTCTGATGAGTTGTCTTCGCTTGCCGCATATCACTTAAGAATAATGTCGCCCGTTATCTTTATCGGCGCTGTTTTGGGGCTTTATTACGGAATACTTGTTACTTATAACAGGTTTTTACTTCCAAATGTTGCTCCTTCAATGCTCTCAGTCGGAATTATTGCCACTTTGTTTTTTTCAAAAGGCGATAATACAGGGTTTTATTTAGCCGTTGGTACAACAATCGGTGCGCTTTTACAGGTTCTTGTTCAATCGCCCGTTGTAATGAAGCTCGGGTATTCATTTAAACCATGCTTTGATTTTTTTCATAATAAAAATTTTAACGAGATAATGGAGCTTTTAATGCCTGCTTTTTTATCTTCCACAATCGGTCAGATTGGAATTTATGTTGATATATTCTTTGCTTCATCTCTTGCAGAAGGGCAGTGGACGGCTTACGGGTATGCAAACAGAATTTTTCAATTCCCGACGGGGTTAATGTTATCCGCTCTTTTAGTACCTTTATTTCCTTTGTTTTCAAAACTTGTTGCAAAAGGCGAATTTGACGAAGTGAGAAAATATTTTAATAAAGGTGTAGGGTCTTTAATTTTTGTTGCCGCTTTTATGATGATATTTATTTTTATATCTCGTGTAGATTTAATTACAATAGCGCTTGAAAGAGGCGCATTTTCCCATGAGGCTACTTTAATGGTTGCTGATGTTCTCTTTTTTATTACATTATCAATCATTCCTTATATGTTTAGAGACTCAATTACTCGTCTTTATTATTCTTTTAATGATTCAAAAACACCCTTTTTTATTGCAATGGGTTCAATATTTTTAAAACTTATTTTTAACTCAATTCTTGTAAAACCTTTGGGGATTAACGGCATTGCTCTATCTACCGCCATAATTACATTAATTAACGGAATACTTTTGGCAATATTAATAAGAAAAAAAATCTCAATAGGTTACAGACACTTTTTTAATGAAGTTTTTAGAATTTTATCCTGCGCATTTATAACTTATATTATCGGTTGGTGTTTAAATAAGTTTCTTGCAAGATATTTTGCTTTCGGTATGGTAAGCTTAATTATTAAAGTTGCAATTATTTTTATTGTTTTATCTTTAATTTACATTGGTTTATCTTATTTATTTAAAGTTGAATATTTTTCTGATGTTAAAGAAAAAATAAAGAATAAATTTTTTAAAAAAGGCGGTGCAAATGCTTAAAAGCGCTGAAGTATTAGCTTTTAAAACAGATACGGTCTGGGGTTTTGGAGCACACCCTTTGGATAAGCTTGCGATTAATAAAATTTATGAAATTAAAAAAAGAGATAAAAATAAACCTTTAATTCTAATGAGCGATAATATCGACTCTTTAAAAAAATATGTTGAATATATCCCTCCCTATGCTCTTGATTTAATTGGAAAACACCTGCCGGGCGGTTTAACTTTGATATTTAAAAAATCAAAATATTGTTCTGATTTAATAACATCAAACCTTGATAGCGTAGGTATAAGAATACCAAACAGCCCTGATTTTTTTAATATTGTTGATAAAATCGAAGGAAGGGTTTTAGCAACAACTTCTTGCAATGTTTCAAGCGAAGCTCCCGTAAAAAATTATCTTGAAGCAAAAGAAAAATTTTCAAAATATGCAACAATAATTAAGCCGATTGAAGACACTGAAAACAAAAATTTGCCATCAACCGTAATTCTGTGTAATAATGATACTTATAAGGTGTTAAGATTAGGAGCTGTTGTGCTATGAAAAAAGTTTGTTTGATTTTATCTTTGCTTATTTTGCCTTTTGCAGCAGCAAGAGAAGAAGTACCGATATTGATTGACAATGCTTCAATAGTTACGGAATACGAAGAACCTGATTTAAATATGATTAATACCGACAATATGAGAAGGTCGGAAAAAATTAAAGAAGCACAACAAGAAGCCTCTAAAAACAATCAAACCTCAAGATTAAAACTGGATACAAGAGCAATTAACCATCAAAGAGCTCTTGATTTTACAACAAAACAGAATAATTCAATGTTACCTTTGTTTTAAAAATCTGTAACATTTAAGCAATATTTTTTCTTTATATGCCTTGTGTTGTTATTGAAGATAAGTTTAATAACAGGAATGGCTGATGGAAAAAATTAATTCAATTTCTTTTAAAGGTGAAAATTCTAAAAAACAAAAGAAAAACTTAAAAGGCTCTTTGGCTTCTTATGCTATTGGTATCATTACTACAAAGGCATCATTGCCTGTGAGTTATTTTGCAGCAAAAAAAATGTTAAAATTGTCAGGATCGCTAAATACAGATGAAAAAGGTATTTTAAATGCGGCAGTTGATAATGTTTTAAACAATAAAACAAATCTTGCAAAAAAAGGCGCAGTTATAAAAAATACGACCAATTCACCGGGCGGATTTTTAAAAAACATTATTTTAATAAACAGAGATGATTTTCCTCTTAGCACATTCCATGAAATGGGTCATGCATTTAATTTTAATAATTCCGTCTTCTGGAAAACAATGCAAAAAATGAGAAGAGCGGGTACGGCGCTGACATCTTTAATCTTATTTTTTGTTGCATTTTCTAAAGAATCCAAACCCCAAGACGGTAAGGAATTAACAAAAGCTCAAAAATTTAAAAATAATTTAAGAAAATATTCACCGGCACTTGTTGCTGCTGCTATGCTGCCAACTGTTTTAGAAGAAGGTATGGCTACTTTAAGAGGCAATAAATGGGCAAGGGAAGTATTTGAAAAAACTCCGAAATTAGCTAAAAAAGTATCAAAAACAAATAAATGGGGATTTATATCTTATTGTGCCATGACGGCAGGTATTGCTTTTAGTGCTCACATAGTAAGACGAATTAAGGATTTATCAACTGCTAAAAAAGAAGGTTTTGCTCAATTTAACTCAAAAATGGAAGCCCATCAGGGGTAAAAAAATTAATCATTGTCTAAAATAATTGTTGCGCTAAAATATAAATATAGATAATGAGTTTAGTTAAATGGTTGAAAATAAAGAAAATCTTTTATACTTTTTAGATAATAAGCCTTATATAAACATGACAAACGCATGCTCTAATACATGCGTTTTTTGTGTTCGTGATCAAAAAGAAGATGTTCAAGGGGCAAAACTCTGGCTTGATAAGGATAATACAACCGCACTTGATGTTATAGAACAGCTTAACGCTTCAAAAGATAGGCTTTTTGAGCAAAATGAAATTGTCTTTTGCGGATATGGCGAACCCTTAATAAAGCTTGATGAAGTAGTTGAAATTTCAAAATATATTAAAGAAAATTTCCCTAATTTAAAAATTAGAATAAATACAAACGGGCATGCAAATGCAATTCATAAGAAAAATGTTGCACCTATTCTAGCACCTTTAATTGATTCAATTTCAATCAGTTTAAATGCGCAAAACGAGAAAATGTATAATAAAATTTCAAATCCAAAGATTGAAAACGCTTATGAAGAAGTAAAAAGGTTTATAAGAGCGTGCGTTGAAGAAAAAATCAAAACAACAGCAAGCGTTGTAGTTGGTGTTCCTGATTATCCGATTGACGCTAAAAGATGTGAAGAAATTGCAAAATCTTTAGGGGCTGATTTTAGAGCAAGAGAATGGATAAAAAACGGCTATTAGAAAATAAAAAACAAAGAGGAAAAATGAAAATTAATCCAATCACCTTTAAAAGCAGCAAACAAGATATAAGCCAAAACAAGCAGAATAATTCTGATTACGTGCTTTTTGATACAATAAGAGATAGAGAAATTTTAAAAGTTTATGATGAATTTCAAAGAAATCCTGAACTATCTGCAATTCATATAAGCTACGAAAAAGAAAAAGATAAAACTCCAAAAGTTAACATAGAAAAGCTTTATACAAGAACCACAAAAACTGTAAAAGCAAAAAACAACAAACCTTCGATTTTAGAAAGAATAAAACTGATGATAAATAGAAAGGATAAATAAAGATGAACAATTTGGATAAAATTATGAAACCAAAGTCCGTTGCGGTTATCGGAGCTTCAACAAAACCTAAGACAATAGGTTCTGAAATTATGCAAAGATTAAGAGATTATAAATTTAAAGGCAATATCTATCCGATTAACCCAAAAGGCGGTATGATTGAAGGTTTTCAAGCTTATACAAATATAAACGAAGTACCGGGAGATGTTGATTTAGCAATTATTGTTGTAAACGCTAAATTTGTTTTAGATACAATTGATCAATGCCACCAAAAAGGTATTAAAGGCTTATGTATCATAACAGCAGGCTTTAAAGAAACAGGTGCAGCGGGTGCTGAAATGGAAAAAGAACTTTTAGCAAAAGTTAAAGAATACGGTATGCGCTGCGTTGGTCCAAATTGCCTTGGTGTTTTAAACACTAATCCTGAAGTTTCAATGGATGGAACATTTGCTGAAAGCTTACCCGTTAGAGGTGATATCGGTTTTGTTTCTCAATCGGGCGCTTTAGGCGGTGGTATTTTAAACATTTTAAAAGACTTAAATGTCGGCTTTGCTCAATTTATCTCAATCGGAAACCAAGCGGATGTTAACGCTGAAACTGCTTTAGAATATTGGGAAAATGAAGACGATGTTAAACAAATTCTTCTTTATATGGAATCAATTCAAAACCCTCAAAACTTTAGAAAATTAGCTTCAAGAATTACAAAGAAAAAACCGATTGTCGCTCTTAAAGCTGGAAGAAGTGCAGCAGGTGCTTCGGCAGCTTCTTCTCACACAGGCTCTTTAGCAGGAGCTGATAAAGCAGCAAATGCTCTTTTAGCTCAATCAGGCGTAATTAGAGAATATTCTCTAAAAAACTTATTTGCAACAGCAAAAGTATTTTCAAACTGCCCTATTCCAAAAGGCGATAGAGTTGCTATTATTACTAATTCAGGCGGCCCCGGTATTATGGCAACAGACGCAATTTGCGAATACGGTCTGCAAATGGCAAAAATAACAGACGCTACAAAAGAAAAATTAAGAAGCTTCTTACCATCTGCTGCTTCTGTTAAAAACCCGATAGATATGATTGCTTCAGCTCCGATTGAACACTATCAGCAAACACTTGAAACGGTAATTGCCGATGAAAATGTTGATATGATTGTTGTAATTTACTTACCGTTCTTAGGTTTAAAAGATATCGACGTTGCTCGTGCCGTTATGGAAATTAAAGCTAAGAACCCGTCTAAACCTGTTTTGGGTGTATTTATGACAACATCATCGTTCTTTAGCGAATTATCAAATATGAATGTAAATATGCCGTTCTTTATGTACGCTGAAGAAGCAGCAGAAGGCTTACACAGATTAAATCAACAAAGATTATGGCAGCAAAGACCTGTTGGTACAATGCCAAAATATGATGTTGACAGAAACAAAGCCGAAAAAATTATGCGCCAATCAATTGAAGAAGGCAGAGACCAATTAACAACACGTGAATCAATTGATGTATTAGACGCTTACGGAATAAGAGTTTGCAAATCAGGTTTTGCAACAAACATTGATGAAGTTGTAAAAATCGGAAATTCAATCGGATATCCTGTTGTTATGAAGATGACATCAAAAACAACATCTCATAAAACAGATGTCGGCGGTGTTAGAATAAATATTCAATCTGAAGAACAATTAAGAAACGAATACAACGATTTAATTGAAAAATTAACTCAAAAAGGCTTAATTGACGGTCTTGAAGGTGTTATCATTCAAGAAATGGTTAAAGGTAACCGTGAAATGGTTTGCGGTATTGCAACAGATCCTCAATACGGTCCTATGATGATGTTCGGTTTAGGCGGCGTATTTATTGAAGTTATGAAAGATGTAACATTTAGAATTGCGCCTCTAACTGATATCGACGCTAAAGAAATGATTAAATCAGTAAAAGCTTATAAGTTGCTTGAAGGCGCAAGAGGTACAAAACCTGCTCAAATGGAACAAATTGAAGAAACTTTATTAAGACTTTCTCAATTAGTTTCTGATTATCCTTTCATTGATGAATTAGATATCAACCCTCTGTTAATCAGTGAAAAAACAGGCGAAGGTATAGCAGTTGATGGTCGTATCAAAGTTCGCATGAAAGAAGCTCAAGAACAATTGGGTGGCTGCACTTGCGGAGCATGCGCAGGCTGCTGTAAATAGCTTGAAATTTAATATTTCATACTTAAAAAGACGGGTAATTTTTATCCGTCTTTTTAGTTGATTGGCTTAAGAAATATCCATGCCAAGGTTTATTTTACATTTTTTCAAGACTGTTAAGTTTGAATGATTTTTTCTACGTTAATCCAAGTCCTCGCCTGCAAGTTCAAGAGATAATGCAGTTATAGAATTATTCTTTGGACAATTTAAAAAATTTAGTCGGGTTATATGATTTTAAAAAAATAAAAATGACAATAAAAAAACACTTGTATAAAAACAAGTGCTTTTTTATCAACATCAAAAAACTATTTTTTATTAACTAATTCTTTGAATTTTTTACCTGCAGAGAATGCTGGTACAGTTTTTGCAGCGATTTTAATTTCTTTACCTGTTTGAGGGTTTCTGCCTGTTCTTGCTGCTCTTTTTCTAGCTTCAAATGTACCGAAACCAACAAGAGTAACTTTATCACCTTTAGAAACAGTTTTTTGTATTGTTTCTACAAAACCGTTTAACACTTCTGCAGCTTCTTTTTGAGTAACTTTTGCTTTTTTGGCAATTTCTTGTACTAATTCTTCTTTGTTCATTTAGAACCCCTTTCTATATCTCTGAAATGATTATATTCAAGTTTAGTGCATATTGCAAGCTTTTTTTTAAAAAAATATTTTTTTATTTTTGTTATAATAATTTTATGAAAAAAATATTTCAAAGATGGTATGAAAAAAACGAGTATTTAAAGGCATTTATGGCACTTTTGGAAAATTTACCACCCGATATTCAGTGTGAAATTGCCGTTGATATGATTATAAAATCGTCATCTATGATTGACAGAGAATACGAAAAAATTATAGAAGATGTTGCAGATTTCAACCCTCGTGATTATAAAAGATGGTATGACAAAAATCCGAATATTCATCTTGCAATCGAAAGCTTAAAAGATTTATCCGAAGAAGAAAGAGAAAAAATTGTCCAAGAATTTAGCGAAAAAATTATAAACCTTAATAATATTAATCTTGATGATATTGAAAGCGAAAATCAATGAAAAATATTTTAATCACAGGCGCAAGCTCGGGAATTGGTGCTGAAATTGCAAATGTTTTGCAAAAAGAAAATAATCTTTTTTTAACGGGAAGAAGAAAAATAGATAAAGAAAACTATTTTTCCTGCGATTTATGCGATGTTTTATCAATTAAAGGATTGATAAATAAGGCTAATGAATATTTTAACTCGAAAATTGATGTTTTAATCAATTGCGCAGGGCAATATATTTATAAACCGATTGAAAAAATGCAGCAAGATGAGATTGATTATTTAATTGAGCTCAACTTTAAAGCTTGCTATATCCTCTCAAGTCTTATTATACCTTTTATGAAAAAGAATAAACAGGGAAGAATAATAAATATCGGCTCAATCTCGGGTTGTGTGGGTGAAGCAAACGCAACTTTATACAGTGCAACAAAAGGCGCTCTTTCAAGTTTGACAAAAGCGCTTGCTCTTGAAGTTGCTCAAGATAATATAACCGTTAATCAAATAAACCCCGGGTGGGTTTTAACTCCTTTGGCGCTAAAAGCGCTTAATGAAGAAGAAAAACAAGAGGTAATAGACGTTACTCCGCAAAGACGCTTTATTGAGCCTGTTGAAGTTGCAAAACTTTGCGAATATTTAATTTCAGATAGTGCAAAAGGTCTGACAGGGCAGAATATTAACCTTTGTGCGGGTTTATCAATCGGGTGTTAGAATAAACTTTATAATATTAATATTAATTTAGCGTTTTATTCACCGAAGCGAAAATAGTTTAAATTATTGATTATTAAAACACAAAAAAAGTGTATGCTTAGTATGTATAAAATTTTATTATTAATTTGGAGCTAAACATGTTAATTGAAGAAGTTTTAGAAATGGCTGTTTCAAAAAGAGCCAGCGATATTCACATCTCAGCCAATTTGCCGCCCGTACTCAGAATTGACGGTAAATTATTCAGAACAAATTTGCCTGTATTGTCACCTGATGATGTTGAAACAATTATATTTCCAATTTTATCAAACGACCAAAGAAGGGAACTTGAACAAAATTGGGAGCTTGACCTCGGCTATGGTTTAGTTGGCGTAGGTCGTTTCCGTGTAAACGTTTATCGGGATAAAGGTTCTTATGCGGCAGCTTTTCGTACCATTAATTCAACTCCTCCTTCATTTGAAGAATTAGGTTTACCTTCCGTTATTAAAGAAATATCCGAAAGACCAAGAGGACTTATACTTGTTACAGGCCCTACCGGTTCAGGTAAATCAACAACATTGGCTGCAATGATTGACTATATTAATTCAACAAGGTCTGAACATATTTTAACAATTGAAGACCCGATAGAATTTATTCACCAGAACAAAAAATGTATCATTCACCAAAGGGAATTGGGGCAAGATACAAAAGCAATTGCAAATGCTCTTAAGAGCGCTCTTCGTGAAGACCCTGATGTTATTCTGGTCGGCGAAATGAGAGATCTTGAAACAACAAGACTTGCTCTTACCGCAGCAGAAACAGGTCACCTTGTACTTGGAACACTTCACACTTCATCCGCTTCTCAAACAATAGACAGAATTGTGGATATCTTCCCTGAAGCTCAACAACAACAAATAAGATTGCAATTGTCAATAAGTTTAGTTGCTGTATTTTCACAGTGTTTACTGCCTAAACTTCAAACAAACGGAACGAAAAAAGGTCGTGTAATGGCTCAAGAAATTATGATAGTAAACGGTGCTATTGCAAACTTAATTCGTGAACAAAAAACAGCGCAAATTTATTCAACAATTCAAACAGGGGTTGGTTCAGGCATGCAGACTTTGGATATGTGCCTAAAGGATCTTGTTAAGAAAAAACTTGTTGCGCCTGAAGACGCAATAATTAAATCTCAAAGACCGGAAGAATTTAAACGTTCGCTCGGTTTAGCCGCACAAATCGGCGAAACGTTTTAAACTCTCGCCCGCAGGGTTGGGGTGTTGAGCGCTCCAACCTAACTTGGCGAGAGAGGGTTTTACTCCAGCACTTAGCAAAGTATGAACCTTAGTAGCCGCAGAGTGAAAACGGAAGTAATGAGTTTAGATTTTCAAGTAAGTAAGCATACAAGACGTAACGTTAGCGAGCCCGTCAGCTTGAGAAGCCGCAGGGTTGAAGCCCGCCATGTTTTAAGTTAAAAACGAAAAACCCGTAAATCAGGTTTAGGGATGGCAGACTAAAGTCTACCCTACTGTTACACCCTTACTAATGATATGATGGGTAAGATGGTAGACTAAAGTCTACCCTACGGCTTTTATTTTCATCTTTTTATAATTCTTCACCCTTGTTAATGACAGTTTTAGGATGGTAGACTAAAGTCTATCCTGCAATTATAATTCTCCACTGTATCAGTTTAGTATCCGAAGGGTGGACTTCAGTCCACCATTTATCCACCATTTATAACCAATGCTTTCTTTTTTCATGTCATAAACAAAGGCGTAAGAAGCAAGGTAAACTTTAATCTACCATTACACCCTGTTATCAAGATATTGGGATAGAAACCACCAACCTACCCGCTAAAGGGCGGGGCAACCCGCAAAAACCCTAACAGGTACCCCAAACCTTGATAAAACTAAATTACTTTATACATTTTTCCATTCTTTTATAATTCCCTACCCTTGATAGTGACATAAGTCATAGTTAAATAACACCCTAAGCAAAACCCAAATAAACCCCGTCCCTAAAATAACTCGCTTACTTAAAACTTCTCAACTGCAATGCCTGAGAAACATGCGAAACATTAATATTTTCACACCCCTCTAAATCCGCAATCGTTCTTGCAACCTTTAACAATCTATCATAACTTCGAGCCGACAAGTCAAATTTATTAATCGCATTTTTTAAAAACTGTTTCAAACTATCGTCAATTTTACAATATTTTTTAATCAATTTGCCCGTAAGCTCGCTATTTGTTAATATTCCATCATTTTTATAGCGCTCAAGTTGAATTTTTCTTGCCTTAATAACTCTTTTTCTAATATCTTCAGACGTTTCAACTCCTTTATTTTCGCCCAAAAGCTCTTCATCGCTCAACCTTAAAACTTTAAGCTGTATATCAATTCTATCAAGCAAAGGCCCTGAAATTTTTGCTCTATATCTGTTTATTTGATGTTCCGAACAGGTGCACTGTTTTTTATTATCTCCTAAAAATCCGCATGGGCAGGGGTTCATTGCGCCGATTAAAATAAAATTAGCGGGATATTTTACGCTAACAGCCGCTCTTGAAATTGTAACAACCCTATCTTCTAAAGGCTGTCTTAAAACTTCAAGAACAGCTCTTGGAAATTCAACCATCTCATCTAAAAATAAAACCCCTCTATGCGCTAAAGTAATCTCACCCGGTCTGGGGTTCGAAGTTCCCCCGATAATTCCAACAGAGCTTGCGCTGTGATGAGGTGCTCTAAAGGGTCGATTTGTTATTAGGGGTTCTTTTTTATCCAGCAAACCTGCGATTGAATAAATTTTAGTAAGTTCAATTGCTTCTTTTTTGCTCAAAGGAGGCAAAATTGACATAAAGGCTTTTGAAAGCATTGTTTTACCGGACCCCGGAGAGCCTGACATTAAAACATTATGAGCACCCGCCGCCGCAACTTCAAGCGCTTTTTTAGCTAAAACCTGCCCTTTTATATGACAAAAATCAATACCATATTGAACTTCTTTATTTAAATAATCTTCAATATTTTGTTTCAGTTTTTTAAGGTCAATTTCATTATTTAAATATTGCACAACTTCGCATAAGTTACTTGCTCCGAGTGCTTCAATTTCATCAACAAAGCTTGCTTCTTCAAGATTTCCTTTTGGTATAATCGCTTTTTTAATTCCCAATTGCGCTAAACCGCACAATATAGGTAATATTCCGTTAACTTCACGAATTGAACCGTCAAGCGACAGTTCACCTATAAAAGCAATTTCTTTTGTGTTAAAGTCTTTTATTATTCCTTCTTTTAATAAAATTGCAACTGCCATAGCAAGGTCATAAGACGAACCTTCTTTTTTTAAATCCGCAGGGGCAAGGTTAATCACAATTTTTGTTTGAGGAAAAGAATATCCGGAGTTTTTAATCGCAAGTCTTAATCTTTCTTTTGCTTCCGATATTGCCGTATCAGGCAGCCCGATTATTACAACTTGAGGAATAGAGTTAATTGTATCAGCTTCAACTTCAATATTAAAAACATCAAGCCCGATTATAGCAGCACTTTGAATTGATACAGCCATCTATATTTCCTCGCTTGCGCTATCGGGAATTAAATTTAAAAGTTTTATATTTGCCGTTTCAAAATTAGGATTTAAATTCAGAGAAGTTTTATAATATCGAACGGCATCTCTTTTCTTTTCCGTTGCCTGGTTGTACATGCCTAAAAGATAATAGTAGTAATAATTTTTGGATAAAGTATAAGAAGCAGTGTCGATTAAACCTTTTGCGTTTATAAAGTTTTTGTTTTTAAGTTCCAGTCCAACAAGCTCTCCGAGTGCATTTTCATACAAAGGATTAACACCCAAAGTACGTTTCAAAAATTCTTCTTTTAAAACATCGTTTTTTTGAGCAATGCTAATAGCAGCTTTATACCAGCTTAAATATTGAGTTTTAGGCATTCTATCCAAAAGCAGTTCAAGTTTTTTTAATTCTTTAGGATATTTTGCATACTGCCTTTGAACCAAAGCAAGCTTGATTATGATTTCATAATTATTCTTGTCTTTTTTTAGAGCTTTTTTATAGATTTTTATTGCGTTTTTGTAATCTTCATGGATATATCTTATATCCCCCAAACCAATCATTGTATCAAGGTTATCTTTTTCAATTTTGTATGAATTAACAAAAAACGAATTTGCCCGCTCAATATTTCCCAAAGCAAGCTCTGATTTAGCGTAAAGCGAGATAATTTTTGCATTATCCTTATCAAAATTTAAAATATTTTGACAATCTTTTTTTGTTTTTTCAAAATTACCTTCTAAAAACTCTTTATTCAGAATGTAATATTTTTTTTCTCTTTCGTCTTTAGAGTTGTATGCTAAAATTGTCTGTTTTTTTGATTGAATTAAGTCGATAAAGTTAATTGAGAGTTTATCTTTTTCAATTTTTTCAATTAAGCTTTTAGCGTCTTTGTACTTTTTCGCTTCAAGCAAAATATCAACCTTGAAAAGATAATAATTAACATTATCGGGATTTAAATTTATCGCTTTATTAATTGAATTTAGCGCTTGAGAATACTTTTTCTGTGCTAAATTTGCCCTTGAGAGCATAAAATTAGCATAATCATTTGTCTGATACTCTTTCTTTTTTGCCTGAAGCTCGTTTATAACTTCGTTTGCGCTGTTATCAAAGTATATACCCGAATAAAGCTTTGCAAAATATATTTCATCATCTTTTGACAAAGTAAATTCAGGCAAATAGCTTTTTTTAAGGTCATTTATGTTTAATTCAAATTGATTTTTGTAGATAATTTTATCCCAGGCTTTTTGAGCAAGAGAAAAGTATCCGACTTCTAACAAGACCTTGCTTAAAGTTAACAGCGAAGTATCGTTATCCAATTCTTCAATTAGAGCTTCGTATTCATCATAGGCTACTTTTGCGTTACCTTGATTAAATTTTGAAGTTGAGCTTACAAATTTTTTTCTGATTGCTTCATCGTCTTCTTTTGTTTCATCCTGCACGGTTTCATTATCATTATTTATTAAAGTATCAACAATATTTGCCAGATTAAAATAATTGGGGGAAGCGTTTTGCTTGGATGAGTTGATATCTATTAATTTTGGTGTCAAAAGGTTGTCATTATCAAATGCACAAACATAGTTTGATAATGTTATTATAAAAAACACAGACAGAATAATATTTTTTCTTATTTTTATCATAGTTTTTTATTTTATCCTTTTGATTGATGATAATATTTGTTAAACGTATCAATTAGCTTTTTTTGTTTCTTTGTGATAGCTTTTTTATCATTATTTAGAATAGCATATAAATCATTTAAATTAAACTCTTTTAATAAAATTTCATCATTTTTAAAATCGCAGTCTAAATCACTTGTAATTACTTTCAAAATATCGTAAGTTGAAATATTCATAAAAGCATTAACTATATTTTCGTCAAAATGTTTATTTTTTCCATCCACCATTATTTTTAGTGCGTCTAATATTTCCATTTTGTCACGATAATGTCTTTTTGATGTTATTGCGTCAAACACATCCGAAACCGCTAAAATTCTTCCGCCCAGGGGAATTTCTTCTCCCTTTAAACCTTTAAAATAGCCCGTTCCGTCATACTTTTCATGATGAGAAGAAGCAATTTCCGTTACGTCTTTAAAGTTTTTTGAAATATAAACCTTGCCTAAGATATTATGAGTAAAGCGCACATGTTCTTTTATGTGTTCATATTCTTCGGGTGTTAATTTCCCTTCTTTTTGTAAGACTGAATCTTTAATACCGATTTTTCCAATGTCATGTAAAAGAGAAGCATTTTTTATTATTTCTTTTTCTTCGGGCGTTAATTTATACATATCACAGATAAGACCCGCATAAAGCGTAACCCTTTTGGAGTGACCCGATGTAATTTTATCTCTGGCATCTATTGAAGCAGCTAGGGTATCAATAAAGCTTGAAAAAAGAAGCTTTTGTTCTTCAATTAATTTTTTTTGCTTGTTGAATAAATTTGCGTTTTCAAGGGCAATTCCCGCCGATGAACCAATTGCAATCAATAAATCTTCGTCTTTTTGGGTAAAATCTCCTTCAAATTTATTCAGCACCTGAAACACACCGACAATTTGATGTGAGAGGTTTCTAATCGGCATACAGAGGATGTTTTTTGTTTTGTAGCCTGTTTGCAGGTCGATTTCTTTATTAAAATATTCGCTTTCATAAGCATTTTTAATATTTACCGTCTCGCCGCTCATTGCAACATGCCCTGCAAGTCCTTTGTTTGCGCTAAATCTTATTTCCTGCATTTCAAGACCAAGCGCAACTTTACTCCAGAGCTGATTGTGTTCATCATCCAATAAAAAAACGGTACATCTGTCTGCTCCGAGTGCTTGTTGAATTTGCTGCGCAATTATTGTCAAAAGACTATCTATATTTGTTTCAACGGCAATTGTTCTACCTACCTGTAAGAGTGCTAAAAGTGCGTCATCTTTAATTTCATTGGGGATAAAAGAAGGCGGAGTTGAAGATATTATCTTTTGTTGATATTGAGTATCAATTCTTTGTTTATATTTCAAAATTGCTTCGTCAAAGTTTTTATTTGTTGCAATTTTAATAAATAAGCTTGCTTTTATTAAGTTAAGCGCAACATCAATATTTTTTTCATAATATTCAACAAGACTTGAACAAAAAAGATTTATTTTTTGAGCAAGCAGACTTTGAGAGCTGTTTGCAAGATATTTTGCGTCATTTAAAAGATTTAGGGTTTGATAATATCTTGCGCCTTGCCTGTAGTTGTTGATTGCAAGGTATGACATGGCTATTGAAACAAGGTCAAATGCTTTGAGTGCAATTGATTGTTTATGAACAAGATTGATGTCTTGTTGTTTTAGGGTTTTATCTTCGCAAATATGAGAAAAAAAAGAGTTAATAAGATATTCCCTAATTTGTTCATAGGTTGTATTTTTGATATTTTGCGCAACTTTTGTCATACTCTATCCTAATGATATTTTAAAATCATTATAGTTTGATGTCAATTAGTATTAAGCTTCATAACAAATAACTTTAAACAGTTGCAAATAATATAAATTTAATCTTTAAGACTTATTCAACCGTAACGGATTTAGCCAGATTTCTCGGTTGGTCAACGTCTTTTCCTAAGTATTCCGCTATGTAGTATGCTAAAAGCTGCAATACTACTATATTTAGCGCAGGGCTGATTAAATCCGATACCGAAGGAATTATGATTAAATCTTCAAATAAGTCTTTATCTTTTCTCTCTATTTTGTTTGTAACACCAATCAGCCTTGCTTGACGGGCACGGGCTTCTTCACAATTTGATAATACTTTATCATATACAACACCTGTATTTAAAATTGCTAAAACGGGCATGTTATTATCCAACATTGCAATTGGCCCATGTTTTAATTCGCCCGCACCGTAGCCCGTTGCGTTAATATAGCTTATTTCTTTAAGCTTTAGAGCACCCTCTAAGGCTGTTGGAAGGTTAATTCCTCTTGCAATAAAGATAAAATCTTTAAAAGAAGAATATTTTTTTGCTATTTCTTTAATTTTCGTTGTCGAGCTATCCTCTAAAAGCGCTTCAACTTTGTTTGGAAGCTCAATAAGCTCTTGTTTTAATTTTATTATTTCACTATCTTTTGTTGTTATTCCTTTTTGTTCGGCTAAGTAAAAAGCAAGCAAATACAGGCTTATTAACTGTGCCATATATGATTTTGTAGCGGCAACGGAAACTTCAATTCCTGCGCTAATCGGTAAAAGGCTGTCAGCCAATCTTGCCATGGTTGAATCTGCTCTGTTTGTAATAATTGCAATATGAGAATTTTTTTCTTTAACCTGTTTAATTGCGGTTATTGTGTCTGCTGTTTCGCCTGATTGAGAAATACCGATTGTAAGAGTATTTTCATCCGCTATTGTGTCTCTATAAATATATTCACTTGAAGCTTCAACATCAACGGGAATTTGAGCAAATTTTTCCATTATATATTTACCCACCAACCCCGCATGCAGGCTTGTTCCACAGGCAATAATCTGAACTCTTTTAATATTTTTTATCTCTGTTTGAGTAAGTTTGAAGTTTTCAAGGTTGATTTTTTCTTTATTTGAAATTAATTTCCCGCTTAAAACATTTCTTATAACATCACCCTGTTCATGGATTTCTTTAAGCATGAAATGTTTATAGCCGAGTTTTGAAATTGTCGCTGCTTCAAAAGGTAAAAATTCAATTTTATTTTTTATTAAATTATCATTTTCATCATATATTTCAACGCTGTTCTTTTTGACAACTCCTACCTGATAGTCGGATAGATAAATTGCTTTTTTTGTATATTCAATAATAGCGGGGATATCAGAGGCGATAAAGTTTTCTCCTTCTCCAATACCAACTATTAAAGGAGCATTTCTTTTTGCTATAACGATTTTATCGGGTTCGTTTTTATGAATTGCGCAGAATGCAAAAGCGCCTTTGATTTTTTTTGTTGCAGCCTGCATTGCTCTAAGCAGATTTTTTGTTTTTCCGTATTCTCTTGCAATTAAATGCGCTGCAACTTCCGTATCCGTTTGAGATTGAAAAGTACAGCCAAGAGCCGATAATTCTTCTTTTAACTCCTGATAATTTTCAATTATACCGTTATGAACAAGGGTAAGGTTTTTACAGTTACATGTATGCGGATGAGCGTTAATTGTTGTGGGAAGTCCATGGGTTGCCCAACGAATATGACCTATTCCTATATGAGTTGAATTACAAATATCGGGTTTTGTTTTTAGTATCTCAACAAGATTTTTTAATTTACCTTCCGCTTTATATATTTCAACTCTGTTGCCTTTCATTAAAGCAACACCGGATGAGTCATAGCCTCGATATTCAAGATGTGATAAGCCCGAGATTAAAACTTCACTTGCTTTTTTATCTCCGATATAACCTATTATTCCGCACATGTTAACTCCAAGTCATATTTAAAACTGTTTAAGATGTCTATTTTGTAATTTTAATACGAGTGCTTAAAAGTTGCAAATAAAGAATTTATAAAGTTGTTTAAAAAGAGATACGACAAGTATTGAATAATAGTATAAAAGAAGAAAAAAGGACTGTTTACCATATCCCAACAGCCATTATGAGGATGTTTAATAAGGCAGCAATTATGCCTAATACCATTTACCCCCGCTTGCCATTACTGAGACAAGGAAGAATAAAAGAATTTGAAACAAAAAGCCATAGGGTTAACTTAGTCCATCGTTTTATAAAGGTTAACCTATGGCAATTTTTCTGAATATGTACTTGTTTCAAGCGTAACGGTGGACTGAAGTCTACCCTGCTTCTTTAGCCAAAATCCGCCTCATAATGATACGAAAAAGAAAGCATTGATTATAAATGGTGGACTGAAGTCCACCCTACGGATCTAGTTACCATCCTAAAACTGAAGTCCACCCTGCGGCTACGATTGGGAATTATAATTGCAGGGTAGACTTTAGTCTTCCATCTCACTGAAACTGATTTCATCCCCACTGCTACGGTGGGGGAAATTGCAGGGTAGGCTTTAGTCTACCATCTCACTGAAACTGATTTCATCCCCACTGCTACGGTGGGGGAAATTGTAGGGTAGACTTTAGTCTACCATTCTGAAACTACGGTTGATTATAAAACAGAGGATGTATTTGTTCTTTGTAGTCTAATTCAAACATAAATACTCCACCTCTAAATAACGTTAAACAAAGCGCTCAAACCCAAAATTTCCCCTCCATACCATAAAAAAAAGGGTCGATATAATCATAATCGACCCACTGTATTGCCATCACCAGTTAGATATTTTTTGCCTATTATACTAAACTTAACGCTATTGCGGGCGCTTGATTTGCTTGCGCCAATAGAGAGGTTGAAACTTGTTGTAAAATTGAGTTTTGGGTAAAATCCGTTGCCTCTGCCGCTATATCCGCATCAGTTATAAGGGATTTTGCACTTGACAGGTTTTCATACTGTGTTGTCAAAGTATCAAGAGCAGAATCTAAACGGTTTTGAGCAGAACCGATTAAAGATTTTCTTGATGTCAAATCATCAAGCGCCTTATCTAAACTTTCTAAAGCAGTTTCAAAAGTGAAACCATCTTTTTCTTGTGTACCTTTCATTTTTGTTAAATCAAATTCTTTTTTGCCGTCTTTTAAACCGAGTAAGGTTGAAAAATTGACACTTCCAAATAATTTTTTATCAACCAAGATTGTATTATCTTCACTGGGATTTGCACCCACTTGAAAAATTGCGCCATCACCTTGTAAAGAACCGTCACCACCTTTTGACTCTTTGGTTTTACCATCTTCATCCAGTTCTTCAAATAAATGAAGCGCCGAAAACGTTGAAGATAAAGATATTCTGTTGATTTCAGCAATACGTTCCGCAACTTCACCCTGCATTGCCTGAATTTCTTCAATAGAGCTTGTGCTGTTTTTTGCTTGGAGGGTTAAATCCCTTATTCTTGAAACATTCTCTATAACAACATCCAGATTACCTTCCGCCGTTGCAAGCATGGCATTTCCGCTTTGTACGTTTTGCTGAGCTATTAAATTTCCGTCAAGTTGAACCTTCATACGTGCCGCAATAACATTTCCCGCTGCATCATCCTTGGAAGAAAGGACTTTTAAACCCGTGGACATTCTTTCCATGCTGCGTGACATAATATTTGTTGCTGTGGTTAAATTATGTCTTATTTTAATGGAATCTACATTGGTGTTAATGATTACCGCCATTTGACAATACTCCTGTTTTTATAAGGTATATTGATTTTTCCTTGTGGTTAAAAAATAAAGTGGCAATTATTATCTAACCTTTGTTTTTGAGGTTTTAATTTCCCTTGACACTGTTATAATAGCGTTTTTGGGATATTGATTAAATTACAAAAAAGTAAGATATTTCTTAAACTAAAGTATAGAATTTATTTTTTATGGTAAGATAAACTAAAGAAAGGGAGTTAAATGGCAATTAAAGCACCTGCAAAGGTAAACCCCCCGATAAAGCATATCCCGCCTCATAATTTAGAAGCGGAAGCGGCGGTTTTAGGGGCAATCCTAATTAACCCCGACAGCATGAATCGGGTTGTGGAAATTTTGGAAGCGGACTTTTTCTATTCCGTTCAAAATAAGCTGATATATGAAGCAATATACACTCTCTATAATCAAAATAAGCCGATTGACGGACTATCTTTAGTCGAATATTTTAAAGCAAGAAACAAACTTGAGGAAATAGGCGGAGCGGAATATCTGGGAGAGCTTGGTCTTGACACGGTTTTAACCTCAAACGTTGAATATTATGCGCAAATCATAAAAGAAAATGCGCTTAAGCGAAAATTAATTAATGCCGGTTCAATTATAATCGAAGAAGTTTTTAAAAACCCCGAAGCCGAAGCTGCTTTAGAGATGGCAGAAAAAACAATTTTTGAAATTGCTCAAGCAAAGTCCTCTCAAGATGTTCAGCTTATTACCAATCTTTTAATGGAAACGGTTGAAAAACTTGAATTCAGATACAACAACAAAGGTACTTATACGGGTGTTCCTTCGGGGTACTACGACCTTGACGCTATGCTTGCGGGCTTTCAAAAGTCGGATTTAATTATTCTTGCGGCTCGTCCTTCAATGGGTAAAACGGCTTTTGCTCTTAATATTGCTCAAAATATTGCGATAGTTCAGAATGTGCCTGTTTTAATATTTTCTCTTGAAATGTCCGCAACGCAATTGACACAGCGTATTTTATGCTCTGAAGCGGAAATTGACGCTCAAAGAGCAAGAACGGGCGAATTAAACGAAAATGAATGGGAAAAAATAGCCGATGTAATGAATAAACTTCACCAAGCGCCGATTTTGATTGACGATTCTTCGGGTGTTACTCTGTCTGATATCAGAGCAAAATCAAGAAGAGTTAAAACAAAATTCCCTGACCTTGGCTTAATTATAATTGACTATTTGCAATTAATCGAAGACAAGTCAACATCTGATAGAAATCAGGCAATATCAGGTATTTCAAGAGGTTTAAAGTCTTTGGCCCGTGAGCTTAACGTTCCTATTATATCGCTATCTCAATTGTCACGTAAAGTTGAAGAAAGACCCGATAAGCGCCCCATGCTTTCAGACTTAAGAGAATCAGGCGCAATTGAACAAGATGCTGATGTTGTAATGTTTGTGCACAGGGAAGAATACTATGACAAGGAAAACCCCGAGCTTAAAAACAAAGCTTCGATTATCATTGCAAAACAACGTAACGGCCCTGTCGGAAGTGTGGATTTATTGTTCTTCGGCTCAACTACAAAATTCAAAAACAAAATGAAACCAGTTGTTGAAATGTAGCTTAAATTATATTAACAATAAATTTAAAAATCAGTTATCAAAAACAATTGATTTATGTTAGAATGGTATTGTTAAAAATTGTCAAAGTGATAATTAGTTAAAAAGACATGGAACAAATTTTATAATTAAATAAAAATGTCCGAGTGGCGAAATTGGTAGACGCGCATGATTCAGGTTCATGTGGTGCAAACCTTGTGGGTTCAAGTCCCACCTCGGATATTTTTATTTTTAAAGGGTGTTTAAGCAAAAACCATCCATGTTATTATAAGGGCGAAAGAGTCATGAAGGGATGAAAATAAGTAACCATACGCCATTTATAACTAATACTTTCTTTTTCAGGTCGTTAGCGAGTATTTGTAGTTTAGGATGGTAGACTAAAGTCTACCCTACGGTTTTGATGGTTAATTGCAATACTTGTAGCTATTTGTAGACTAAACCCTATCCTACGGATTTTTATTTTCATACTTTTATCAATAATTCCTTTTGCAATGACATGGAGAGCGGAAATTCGGTAAGATTGCGCAAACTGGCAATAGGGTGCCATCCTAAACCTAACTTGCGGGTTTTGATTTTTAACTTAGAGCATGGCGGCGAAAACCCACCCTATGGCTACGGTGGGGGAATGTAGGGTAGACTTTAGTCTACCATTCTGAAGTATAACTTGGGGGGTTTGCTTTTATCTTAGAACTAAGCTTATCTCGCTTCTTGCTCCTCGCATTTAACGGGTTCAACGAAAGCTCATCGCTTTACGTTTCCACCCTCAGCTGCGGTGCGCTTCTTGCTCCTCGCATTTAACGGGTTCAACGAAAGTAGCTGGTCAACTTGAAAATCTAAACTTGTCGCTTGATTTTCTACGTTGCCTGTCGCATACTTCATCCCTAAGGCTCGTACTTTACTAAGGGCTGAAGTAAATCCGCCGCAATGATATGGAAAAAAGCATTAGTTATAAATGGCGGACTGAAGTCCGCCATTGCTTAATGGTTTGGATTAGAAAAATTGCAGGGGCATAAGTCCGCCATTTTTAATTCCGCCATTTTGCGCTTTCGCCCTTTTTGCCGGCATTAAAAGCAAGTCTGTCCCGGTGCTTTTGTTGCATTATCACAAAAACATCATTCCACCAAATCTCGTCGAAAATCAAAAAGAAATTTTTTACTTTCTGAAGGTTTTAAATACGTCACAAATGACGGGGGTTTAATAACCGTTCTTGCAACAAGTACCCCCTTTTTATCATACGTTGTAACTATAATCATCTCTGTATCATCATCAAATTGAACGCTTGAGCAGCCCTTACAATTTGTTTCAAAAGTATAAGGGGGGATTTTTCTGTTATATGGATTTGTGCCTTTTTCATTCAATTCATCTAAAACTTTTTGCGCAACTTCAGACGATTTTGCATCCTTGTTCTGTGCAAATTCTTCAAGCGCTTTAGATGTAAAAACCGCATTATCTGATTTAATTTTAGCTGCCATCATAACTTCTCGGTTATTTAAAAACCTTGGAGAAAAATAAATCGCAAGGGCGCCAAGCGCCAAAACCAAAGTTACAACTTCAACAAATATAATTTTTTTATTCATTATTTTTACCTTTCAACAACCAAAAAAGATTTTACCCTTCTTTGATATTTACCCAAAGAACCGATATTTAAATCTTTATAATTAACAGAGGTTGATAATCCGCCGTCAAATGCCATAATTTTTTTAAGCTTTAATTTTTCTTGCATATATTCTTTCATTTCATTAGCGTCAACCTTATAATCCTTTGTAAATATAACTATGTAAAGATATTTCCCCCTTAAACCTACCGCCGTTCTTGCACGTCTTTTTAAAATATCCGCACTTTGAAATTTTACCATATCCCCATCAAATACGACAAACCCCTCTTTAACTAAATCCATCTCAGGTAGTAGCATTGGTCCGGCTTGCAGGGCATGTTTAATTTTATATCCTTTTTGAATAGGGTCATTATGATAAGCTATATCAAGCTTTAGCTTATTATTATCATTTTCTAAAATTCTAAGTTCCGCTCTATTTAAAACTTTATCAAGTCTTTGTTCTTTTTTAAGCGTTTCAGTGAGTTCTTTATGCTCTTCAACATCCGCAACCAATTCCCCATCAACCGTAACATAAGAAACGCTTTTTCCGTTAACAACATCAAAAAAACCGCCGTTAACAACAAGGTCAAAACAACCGTCATCGTAGAGCTTTTCCGGTGTCATAAGCTTGGGTGTTACAACGGGTTTGATTTTTTGTCCGTATTTTTTGGTATTGATTTTAAAAACATAAACCCCTAAATCATCATTTGCAAGAGTGATTTTATCCTCAGCAAAAACGGGAGTAAAAATCATTAAAAAAAGTATTAATATTAAAAAAATATTCTTTTTCATTATAAATCCTTTGCTTTCTTAATTAAAAATATTGAAACTATAAAAATAATAATCGGAAAACTTGCGGCAATTATCGGAGGCAAGACCGCTTTTTGCGCCAATAAATCAAAAAAAGGTAAAGTTATATAATAACCAAATATAATTCCCACTGCAACGGTAAAACCGACAAGCCTTTGTGAGCGAGGCGGCGCAAAACCAAGCATGCAGCCTATAATTGCAAACAATATGCAAGTTAAAGGGTGCAAATATCTTTGATAAAGCTTTGTTTTAAAGTATCTGTATTCATCAGAAAAATTTGCCTTCTTTAAAAGTTTAGCATACTTTGATATTTGGCTGTTTGTAAAAACACGCTCTTTTCTTGTAGTATTAAGCATTAAGTCGTAAACTTCCTGTGCTTGATTATTCTCTTGCAAAATCGGATAGTTGTCTTTATGAATAATATTTTTATAAATTCCGTTTGAGTCAATTTCATAAATTATCGCATTATGTAACATCCAGCAATCTTTTTCTTTTGTTGTTGTTGGTGCAAAAACAATGCTTTTAAATGTTGTTGCGTCCGTATATTTTTCCGATGAAAAATTCATAACTTTAATATCATAGATTGTTTCAGGAGTGAAATTTGAAACAATTATATTCTGTTTGGGTGTTTTATCAGGGTTTTCAACAATATAGACAAAATGACTTCCGCCGCCTTTGGATTCTCCGAGTTTTTGACTTGCAATCGGCACAAGTTTATCATTAACAAAATAGCAAAAAATTGATAAAAAACATCCAAAATAAATAACTGGAAGCATTATTCTATTAAAAGAAATTCCTATCCCTCTTAAAATTGACAATTCCGAGTTTTTGGACAATCTGTCAAAAGTAAAAATCGAGCCAAGCAAAATCCCGACGGGAATTGCTTTTGCTAAAACTTTAGGGACTTCTAAAATTAACATTTTAATCCCTGTTAAAATGGTTATTCTGTCGCTTAGAATTTTCTTAATAATCTTAAACAGAGTTTCAGGCGCAATCCAAACAATAATAAAAAGAATAAGGCAAACCAGAGTTGCCGCCATTACTTGAGAAAGTACAAATCTGTCAAGCAGGCTTAATTTAAAATTTTTAATTTTATTAATTGCGCAATTCATTATAAAACAAAGTCTTTCCCCAGATAAAATTCTTTAGCAACAGGGTCGGTTGCAACATCAGAGCTTTTTCCCGATATTTTAATTTTGCCGTCAAATATAACATTTGCTCTATCTGTTATGGATAAAGTGGCTCTTGGGTTGTGGTCGGTTATAAGTATTCCGATATCTTTTTGTTTAGCTAATTTATAAATATTTTCTTTAATTTCTCCGATTGCAATTGGGTCAATCCCTGTAAAAGGTTCATCAAGCAGAATAAAAGAAGGTGTAGCAGCTAATGCTCGAGCAATTTCAACTCTTCTTCTCTCGCCTCCCGAGAGTGCTACTGCGCTTGCATGTCTTAATTTTGCAACGCCAAACTCTGTTAATAAACTTTCTAAGAGTTCATCTTTTTGTTTTTGATTAAGCTTTTCATTCATCTCCAAAACAAGCTTTAAATTATCTTCAACATTGAGCTTTCTAAAGATTGAAGTTTCTTGCGGAAGATAGCCTATTCCAAGTTTTGCTCTTTCATTCATCGGAAGGTTTGTGACATCAATTGTTTTGTTATCGTCATCCTGAAGTAAAACTCTGCCCGAGTTAGCTCGAACAAGACCCACTATCATATAAAAAGTTGTGGTTTTACCTGCCCCGTTAGGCCCTAAAAGCCCCACTACTTCGCCTTTGTTAACGTCAAAAGAAACATCATTTACAACAGAGCGGTCGCCATATATCTTAATTAAGTTTTTTGCAATAATTTTCATACAATACTCGCTTTTAAATTATTATAGTATAAAATTTTCTAAAACACCTATTTGTAGATTTTTATTAAAAAATCGCTTCCTTTTAGGATAAAATATTTCTTATTATTTTCAATAATTTCATAAGTTTTTTTATTTTCGCTTGATTCATCGACTTCTAAAAACTCATACTTTTCTATTTTTAAATAATGCCGAAAAACTTTAACATAAGGGTCAGCCCACGGATAAAGCGCTCTTAAGTGTCTTGAAACATCTTCTTTTGGCTTGTTTAGGTCAATTATAACTTCTCTATCGGTCAATTGTTTTTCGTAGGTTGCAAATTCTTCGTTTTGTTTTATCGGCTGAATTTGCCCATTATCAAATTGATTTAAAACATCTCCCGCCAATACTTTAGCAAGTTTTGTTGCTTTATCCTTTAAACTTTTGCCTGTTTCAAGTTCATCAATTGTTATTGCCTCTTGAAGAATAATATCACCCCTGTCAAACCTTTCATCCATATAATGTACGGTTAAACCGGTTACTTTTTGATTAAGATAAATTGCCCAAAAATAAGGATTAGCGCCCCTGTTTTTTGGTAAAAGCGAAGGATGAAAATTAATGCAGGGAACTAAGTTTAAAATATTTTTTTTAAATTTTTCAGCCCAAGAGCCTACCATGATTAAATCGGGATTTAATTTTTTAATTTCTTCAATAAATTCAGGGCTGTTCACGCTTTTTGCTTTGATGTCATAAAGTTTTTTAGATTTAATATTTGTATAGTCTTTTGAAGGGTTAAAAATATCTTTAAAAAAAAGTTCAAATTTGTTGTATCTTATCCTGTCGTTTCTAAATACACCTAAAATTGTATGATTAGCGCTAATTACTCCTTCAATTAAGGAGTAGAGCATTTGACCATAACCTATTATTACAACTTTTGCCATCAAATAAATTATACAACAAAATTGATAAAAAAGTGGAGTGGTGAACTAAAGTGTGCCCTATGTACCATCTGTAATTGCGGCGGATTCCGACCAGGGCGTAACGATAGTGAGCCCGTCTGTTTGAGTAGACTTACGAAGCGACTAAAACCGATAGGTTTTAAAAGCGGAGTGCTAAGTCTACGAGTTGTCGGTAATCCAAGAGGCGGATTCCGAC
>CANPYC010000002.1 GCA_947587615.1 Candidatus Gastranaerophilales bacterium
ATTTGAAGCATTAGCTGAAAATTGTGAGCCTGTATCCGTAGCAAAGCGAAGCGTGAAGCAAGGTGATGAACCTTGCGCAACTCGTTTAGTGCGAGGAGCAAGAGAGCGCACCGGAGCAGAGGGACGCAGGGTGGACTTCACTCTACTATACTTTAAGCCAAAAACCAAAAACCTGTAAATCAGGTTTTAAGATGGCAGTTTTAGGATGGTAGACTAAAGTCTACCCTACAATTATAACTCCCCGTTGTAGTTTTACAATGGTAGACTAAAGTCTACCCTACTGTTACACCTTCGCTAATTATGTTGTAGGTAGGATGGTAGACTAAAGTCTACCCTGCAATTACAACTCCCCGCTGTAGGGTGGACTTCAGTCCACCATTTATAACTAATGCTTTCTTTTCCATGTCATTGCTGTACATGTCAAATAATTAGAAGCAAGGTAGAAGGATGGTAGACTAAAGTCTACCCTACTGTTCCTCGCTAATGACGTGGCTGGTAAAACGGTAAACTTTAAGCCAAAAATCAAAAATTCGTAAATCAGGTTTTAGGATGGTAGACTAAAGTCTACCCTACTGTTACACCTTCGCTTATTGTGTTGTGGGTAAGATGGTAGACTAAAGTCTGCCCTGCAATTATAACTCCCCGCTGTAGGGTGGACTTCAGTCCACCGTTACACTTAGAACAAGCATCCTTTCAGTAAGATTAACACGGGTTAAACCTTGATAAAACGTCAGACTAAAACCCGTCTTGCTTAATTCGCAGCATAAAAAGAGGAGAATAATGAAAATATCATCAGAATTACTCTTGCTTATCATAATCAACATCACAAGCGCAGGTATATTTATCGGCGGCTTAGCCATGAGCATTAAATTCATCGAAGAACAAATAAAAAGACTTGAAATAAAACAAGATAAACACAATAACTTAATTGAGCGAATGGCGATAGTTGAACAATCTGTCAAATCCGCACATCATAGAATTGATGATTTGAAAGGAAAAAATAATGCTAAATTTTAAAATGTCAGAGCTTATTCATTCGAATAAAGCAATTGAACACAACATAAACAATATGCCCGATATAAATTCTCTTGACAATATGCTTGATTTAATTTTTTATTGCCTTCAACCTTTAAGATATAGAATAGGTAAACCTTTTGACATTTCAAGCGGCTATAGAAACGAACAAGTAAATAAACTTGCAGGCGGAAAAACCAATTCTCAACACTTAAAAGGTCAAGCAGTTGATTTTAAAATAAGAGGAATGACAGTTACAGCTGCAATTAATGCAATTAAAAACACGGGAATTGAATACGACCAACTCATAAATGAATATGATAGCTGGGTACATATATCATTTGTTAAAGGGAAAAACCGCAATCAACCGCCATTTAAGATTGGATAACATAACTTTAAATCCTGACTTATTTTTTTTATTACTGTTAATCTCTTAGAATATCAAGTGGGGAAATAGTGGGGAAGAATAAAACAGATGGGGAAAATTTAACTATAATCGGGCAGCATTAAAACATATAAATAAAATATATTGGAAAGCCTAAAAGGCTTATAGTTAAAGCCTATTCACCACCTATAAATTTTAAACAAACCCTTAAAAATAAATAGCTGGGGATGTTTTAGTCGTAGTTGAGCTTTGCGAAACGTACGAATAAAATATGCGTAGTGTTCTAAAGAACACGAAGCTGAGACGTAGTCTCGACCGGTAAATTTTAAACAAACCCTTAAAAATAAATAGCTGGGGAGAGACTCGAACTCTCGACCTCACGGGTATGAGCCGTACGCTCTAGCCGGCTGAGCTACCCAGCCATGAGTTTGTTTATACGTATATTTTCTCATAAAAATTTTTAATATCAAGTAAAATTTATCTCGGCTTAGATGGCAAATTCCGTCTGATTAATTAAAATCGTTAATAATAGCAATTAAACATAATTTTATTCTTAAAACAATTCTAAAATAACTATATATAAAAAGCTAAAGCAGTTATTTACAACTTTTTCAACTTTTGAAATTCAGAATATAAAACAGTAAAACAGCTATCCGTAAATTTTATTCATCATCTTCGTTATCTTCGTCATCCCCAAAAATTAATTTGATTATGAAATAGCCTGTTATTAAATTCATAAGAAATTTAAACATTAATCAACCTCTTTTATATTTTCACTCTAACATTTTTGTATGTCAGAATCGGACTTGTAAAATAAATTTTTTTAGGAAACATTAACAAACTCTTCTTTATTTAGCTTTGTATTCCAGCCGCCGATATTGATTTCTTTGTGCTTTGTAATACCCGTATATGACAAGCTTGAATCTTCATACCTTTTAAAAGCAAATACGGCTGAGTTCATCAATTGCTCATTAAATATTCCGATACTAACCAATAATTCAAAATCAGGTATTGTAAGTCCTGTAACACTTTGGAATAATTCAGGTTCAAGTTGAGTTATTACATCTTTTAGGGTTTGTTCCCGATTATCGGTTAAATACATAAATACGGGAATACGAGTAGCAAACTTAAGCAATTTTTCTTGAATTTCCTTGCGTTTAGATTTAATTTCCTTTTCTTGTTGAGTAAGCTCTTTCTTCTCTTCTTTGGTTAAATCCCCTTGGTTCTCTTTTTTTGCTTTCTTTAGAGCTTCCGATTTATTTACAAGAGTAGATAATTCTTTATTTAAATTTCTAAATCCTTCTATGCGAGATAGCGCCGCCATTGCTTTTTCGCTATTTAAAAGTTTAGATAAAGTAAAATTATCAACATTAACCAATAGCGCACTCTCCCAGCGCCTAGCTAGCATAGAAGAAGCAGTACCTGATATAACAAGGTCTAATAATTCATTAGCGTTAATTACATCCATACGGCTGCCATCATAGCATAAAACAGGCAAAAAGCCTATAAATTCAGACACTTTTTGCTCAGGTGTTTCTTTTGAATTAATATTTAACCTTGCGGAATAATCCGCAATTTGTTTTAGCGCTCTATCAGGCGCAAAATCAAAAACATAACAAGTGTCTTTAACAATCTCTTTTTCATTCGGATTTAATCCGTCAGGATTTTTAACCGTCCATGGCGATTGCACCCTAAAAGCCGATTGAAAATAGGTTTCAGGGCTTGCAGTATCTCTTAGCATAAATATAGCGCCCCATTCACTAACAGTTACTCCTGTTGTCAATTTTCCGCAAGATAGAGTTATTGTTTTTGTGCTAAATCCGTTTTTAATTGCTTCTCGAACGGGTTTTAGCGCTTCAACGCCCATGCCTATAGCATTACCTGCACATACAATAACATCGTATTCTTTATAAAAAGGATGATTTTTTAACAATTCTCCCATAGCCCTGCAAGCGGCAACAGATGGCAAAAACCAAAAAGAATGATTAAGTGCATTCAATAATCTAATATCAGAATATGGCATTGGCGGTTTTTTGCCCGTTTTTAATTCGTCAAGTGCTGTGGGTTTATATTGCCCTCTAATTAAATTAAGCCAATTTATAACCTCTTTTTCATATTTGAATTTTGCTTTGTTGCCGTCATCAATGGCGCTAAAAAATTCATTCAAAGAAAATTCGCTAAATTCTCCCAAAAGTGCGATTTGCTTTATTTCATCAGGCATTTTATACGTCATCAAAACCATCTTTGGAAGCTCTAAATAAGGATTTGGACCGTCTTTTTCATCCCAATTTGCTTTTGCTTTTTGTTCATCCGTATAAGTCCAGTTAAATATCTGGTCTTCTAAAAATTCTCCGTTGTTTAGCGCTCTAAAAGGAGTTCCGGAAAGATATAAATAAGCATTTGTTGTTAAAGGCATTTGATTTTCGTCATAATAATCAAGCCCGTCACCATCTTGTTTTAATTGTTCGTTTTTGTCTTCTGCGTCATACAAATCTTTTGCGGATTCTCTCCAAGCGCCAAAATGATATTCGTCTAAAATTATACAATCCCAATTGATAAGATGTATTTCTTCATTTCTCGGTTTTATTCCGCCTGCTTGTGTTTTTTGCAGTACGTCTTGAAAACTTGCAAACCAGACAAACGGCTTGTTGTGGTTAATTTCATCATATTGAACAGTGTTTCTTGAAACAAATTGCCAATCTTTAAAATCAACGTGCGTTTTTAAATCTTCTTCCCAAGAATTTTGAACGGCAGGTTTAAAAGTTAAAACCAAAACTTTTTTCCAATTCATTTCTTTTGCAAGTTGATAAGCCGTGAAAGTTTTACCGAAGCGCATTTTGGCATTCCACAAAAAATGCGGAGTTTTGCCTTCCTTATCATAAGAATATTTCCTAAAGTATTCGCTTGTCACTTTTACCGCACGAGCTTGCTCGGGGCGCATTTTAAAATCGGATATTCTTTTTGTAATTTCCGTTTTATGATTTTTTATGGCATAAATTGCTTCTTCGACTTCTTCTTTTGTGCATTCAAACCATTCAGTGTTTTTAAATCTGTAACAGCCTGTTTTTTCTAAGATTTTATGCACTTCAAAATCGGTAAAATAAGTTCCGTCTTTTCTTATTGCAACACAATCAACTAAAATTTCAAAAGGATTATTAATCGGTTTATTTGTTCCAAATTGTTCAGATATCCGCTCATAAGCCGTTTTTGTCGTGTAACCTACTTTAATTAAACCTTGTCCTTTTCTTTTTCCTTGCCATGGAGTGGTTTTATATTGAGGTTCACTGTAAGCATATATTCTTGGGATTTTATTACTGTTTAGAATATCTGACATAATTTTACTCCATAGGTCTTATCATTGATTCGATGAAATCAATTTCTTCTTGAGTTAAATTGTATTTTTTATATAGCTTTTCATCCGTCCATTCTTGGCTGAAGTCTTGAAGCGGAACAAGTTCATAAACGGCTTTTGTAGCATGTTGAGTATTTTTTTTCAGCATTACCATAAATCTGAAAAATTTAGTCTTGATATATGACAGTGCGTTTTCAACCTTCTTTTTATTTTCATCGGGTGCAATCATCATATATGTAGCAGTACAGCAAGAATTTTGCTCACCTATAAACGGCTTATTTAATATTTGATGAGGATAATCTTCCCCCGCACCATAGGCTTCGGATATAAATATTTTATATTTATTTAAATAATTTGCGCCTTTGGGTAATAATTTTTTATCTATATATACTCTTTTATTATTAGCATATAGAATTAAAGAATTTTGCGAAAATTCTTCAGTATAATTTTTAAAATCCGTTGATAAACCAAAAGCCAATAATGGCACAACTTTTGTGCTAAAGCTCGGCTCGTTAAATTTAACCACTTTTCTTAAAATAGATATTGCCTGATTGTGTCTTATAAAAGTTGAACATTTTTCTTCTAAAAGAGGTCTTTCCATTTGTGAAATTTCATCATCTTTATAATTGGAAATAACTTTGCATAATCCTTTATTATCTCTATCCCACAAAAAATAACATATACCCCCTTTTATTTCAACACCCGGGAAACATTTTTGCGATTTTGGAAAATCTACAATATATCTCAATGATTTATCGTTTAACATTTCATCTCTAAACGAATCTAAATTCATTCCGCCCGAATACCAACGTGCGGGAATAATCATGGTAATATAGCGAGGATTTAATTTTTTAGCTTGTTGAATAAATAGTTGATAAATTGGTTTTGCCTGTCTCCCCGTAGCGCCTGTTTCCAATTGGTATGGCGGATTACCTATAATAACGTCAAATTTCATGTCTTTTAACCTCTTAAATAACTCGGGTCTTCTCAGGCTATCGCAGTGTATAAAGCTATATGCGTAGGTTTCTAATTCTTCTCCTCTGTCATACTCTGCCTTTGAAGCTCCGCACATCATGCATTTATCCTTTAGCCAAATATGATAAGTTCTTTTATATTCAATATTTCCGTCTTTATCGGGAAATTTGACAATGGAAAACTCACTGCTTGCGTCTTTTGAGCAATACAAACTTCTTCTTGATAACAACCCTGTTAATTGAGTAATTGCAAGACCATAGAGCTGGTTTTTAAATATATGTTCAAGTCTTTGCTCTAAAGAGGGGATTTTATCTTTCAAGCCTTCGATTAAACGTTTTGCAATTTCTCTTAAAAACACTCCCGATTTACAACAAGGGTCTAAAAACTTTGTATCAGGATTTTGAAACAGCTCTTGAGGCAAAGTATTTAAAATTTCATTAACCAATTTTGGCGGAGTAAAAACCTCATCCGAACTAAGATGGGAAATGCAATCTAAAATGTCGGGTTTGTGCATTTCTTCTAAAAAGCTCATTTTAACCCTCCTAAATCCCTAAAATAAACCAAAGGATATTCTTTTAGCGGTTGAGCTATAAAAACATCTTCGCCTTTTTCGTTCAATAGCGAAGCGAACAAGGGAGTGTTCATAATTTCAGCTTGTTGATTAAGCTGAGAAAATGAATATTCCTCTCTTTTAAATTTATAGCCAATTAGAGTCCACTGAGTAAAAATAATTTTATCAATGCCGTTTAGCGAGTCGCCTTGAATAATATTCTTTTTTAGAATATATTTAAGAGCATTTTGAAATTCATCATCAGGAGTAATTTTAAGGCTTTGTTTATAGTTATCACGGGCGATTTTGAATAATCTTTCTATTGCAAGGTCAATGTTATCTTGAAGAAGGTCAATTCCATAAATGCTTGAAATTGCAGATAACATTTGAACTTCAAAATCCGCTTTTTTGGTTTTATATCTTGAAGAAACGGTTTTTAGCTTACGCTCTAATATCGCAACCAAAAAATTACCATCCCCGCAGGCAGGTTCTAAAAAACGGCTGTCTATCCGTTCCGACTCATTTTTTACAAGGTCGAGCATAGCTTCAACCTCTCGTCTTGCGGTTAGCACTTCACCGTGGTTTCTTACTCTGTCCGTGCTTTTTACCTGTATTTCTTTTTCTGCTTTACTGAATGACATTAAATCCTTTTTTTGGTTTTTGTCTTGAATGAACCATTTTTGACATTAATAGAATAATTTAAGTATATTCTAAACAAAAAGACTGTCAACATTTAACACAAGCTCATTTGCACTCTTTTAGCAAATAAAAATCCAAATAAAATTTAATAAATCATCAAAGCTTTAAATTAAATTTGCTATAAGTTTTTATCCTGCAAAATCGACTTTAAAAAAGTCCCTTGTTAGGGACTTTAGTCTTTATCAATATCTTGATGTTCAACTTGTTCTTTTTGAATATGAAATTCTTTTGGAGGAAATTTCTTTTGAATAAATTTATCATAACCAAAGCTATGATGTCTGTGCATACAATGACAATGATGTGATGGCATCATCATTGGATTATACATCATCATAGGCGGTCTGTGCAAAGCGCAAAACAGGCTTAGTGCAAAAAATACACCAAAGAAAGTACCAAGCGCAACCGCTACAACTTTCCTTACAAATTCATTTTGACATAAACATTCTTTTTTCTCTGCTTGTTTTTGTTCAACTTCATTTGACATAATAATCTCCTTTAAATTAAAATATGTGCAATTTATTTACATTTCCTAAAACGAAAATTAATTAAAAAAGTTCATTTTTCTTTTTATAAATTTATCACATATTGCAAAGGAAATTACAATACTCCTTTTGTGGATGGTATGGTATTGCTTTCAACCTTAAGAGCTTCTTTTAAACATCTTGCAAATGCTTTAAAGCTCGCTTCGATTATATGATGAGTGTCAAAACCTTCTAATTGTTTTATATGCAGACATAAGCCCATATTATTTGCAAAAGTATTAAAGAAATGATAAAAAAGAACTGTTTCAAAATCATCGGTTTTTTGGTCTTTTAGGGTGATGTCGGTTTTAAAATATGCCCTTTGAGAAATATCAATTGCACAAAGTATCAAAGCTTCATCCATAGGAAGAATAATGTTTGAATATCTTTTAATCCCTTTTTTATCGCCCAAGGCTTCTTTAAATGCACCGCCAAGAACAATTGCGCAATCTTCAATCAGATGATGAAAATTATTATCATAAGCGCTTGCGCTAAGTGTAATATCAACTGCGCTATGAGCGCTCAGTTGTTCAAGCATGTGATTAAAAAAACGACAAGGTGTATTAATAGCATATAAGCCATTGCCGTCAAGATTAAGTTTAAGTTCGATTTTTGTTTCTTTTGTTTCCCTTGTTTTTTCAATTTTCCTGGACATTTTCCGATTCAATAACCTTTAAAAAATTTTCTATACCTTTAATATCTTCAATTATATAATTAGCACAAAGATGTTTAAAATTGTTAGCCATAGCTACACTATCCGCATTAGGCGGAATTACACCTATTGTTTTAACTCCCGCAGCGTTGCCCGCTATTATATCATCAACGCTATCACCAAAATATTTTACTTCTTTATGAGGACAGGAATTTAAAATATTCAAAACTCCTCTGGGATTAGGTTTTAGCATGTTTTTCGGTAAATCGTCACTTGTTACAAAATAGTAGAAATATTTTTCTATATCAAATTTTTCAAGAGAATATTTTACTTCGTCTTTCAATCTTCCCGAAAAAACAACCAAATCATAGTCTTTTGTTAAATTTTCAAAAGTTTCTTTTGAAATTAAAAGCTTTTCTTTGTCAATTAAATATTCTTTTTTTCTTAATTTATCCTTGGGATTAAAAAATAAATCCTGAAAAACACTGATTATATCTTCAATATCAACATCATAACCGGCTCTTGTTAAAAGGCACTTTGTTGCATCCCAATCGCAATTCATTCCGCCTAAATTTTTTACATCTTGAATTTCTTTCAGACTTACGTCTTTTTTTGCAAAATATTTAAAAGTTTCTTTGATTGCGCAGGTGTAAGAGCTGGAAACATCAAACACAACTCCGTCCAAATCAAAAATTAAAAGGTTTTTTTTAGCCAAAAGCTCTAAAATATATTTAACCCCGCTAAGTTTAGGGACTGTTATTCTTAAGCATGAAGCCAATTTTGAAGCTTTAGGGAAATTTCTTACAATTACACCGTTTTTTCTGAATTTATCATAATAAAAATCGCAATTAGAGGCAAAATCACAAAGAATAAAATTACCTTCGGAAGGGTAAGGCAAATATCCGCATTCCTTTAAGCCTTCAAAAAGAGTTTTCTTGGCAAATTCATTTTGTTCTTTTATTTCTTCAAAGATATTTTCATTACTTAGCGCTACAATTGCACAATTAAGAGCAATTGCGTTAACATTGTATGGAGATGAAATTTTCTTTAAGCTATTTATTATGCTACTGTCCGCCACAACAAAACCAAGTCTTAAACCTGCAAGCGCAAAGTCTTTTGAGAAAGATTTAACAACAACAATATTATCATATTTTTTTACCATATCAACATAATCTTCAAAAGCAACGCTTGAAGAATAGTTTACATAAGTACAATCAATCATAAAAAGAATATCTTTATATTCTTTGAGCAAAGTTTCAATAACAGAAGCCCTGACAACTTCGCCTGTCGGATTATTTGGTGTTGCAATATAAACAATCTTTGTTTTTGAAGTTATACTTTCTTTTATTCCTTCTTTATTAAAGACAAATTTTTCGGCATAATCCACCAAAACCTCTTTTGCGCAGACCGATTTTGCATAAATCAAAGGCATTGAAAAAGAAGGTGTCATTGAGATAATTTCATCTTGCGGTTCGATATAAGCATTGATTATAATTGATAGTGCTTCGTCGCAACCGTTAGTTAGAAGAAAATTATCTTCTTTAAGTTCATATTTGTCTTTTAGTTTGTCGATTAATTTTCCGTAACACGGATACAGTGAAACATCTTCATATTTTGTATTTTTAATAGTATTTAGTATTAAAGACGAGCATCCGTAACTATTTTCATTAGAGTCGAGCTTTAATCGCCATTCCTGTTTATACTTATCCGTAGAATACGGAATAATACCCTCAAGAGCTTTCTTAGGTTTTAACATACAAATATTATATCACAAGAAAAATTTAGTGTCGAGCATAATAATTTTTTTCCAAAACTTCAACCCTGACGTTTGCCAGCTCTATATCGTCATAGTCTATATACTGAGTTTGAAACAGGTTTCTTCCCGCTTTTATTACAAGCTCGTTTTCTTCTTTTAATATACTTTTGGGAATCGGAATTTCAATATTATCCCCGTTTATTTCAAGACTTCCGATTTTATGCCCGTTGACAAATACTTCGGTTGAAGAAGAGTAAACTTTTGCAATTCTGTTTTGTCCGAGTTCTTTTGCTTTTTTCGTATCCAAGCCTATAACCGTTCCTATTTTTACAATTACGGTTTGATTTTTTGAATATGCCGGTTTTTTAAATTTTTGAACCAAAAAAGAATCGTTTGCACTTAATCTAAACTCCCCGCTGTTTGCGGAATTATCGGAGAATAAATTATCTCCTAAATGTACAATTCCATCCGTTATTTGAAATTCAAACCCGTTAGATTTTTCTATTCCAAGTTTTAAAGGGTTTTTAAGCACGCTGTTATCAATAGTTAAGGAAAAAACTTTATAGCCTTCTTTTTCAACAAATAAAACGGTTTTGTCGTTAATATCCGCATTCAGATTAAAAGCACCGTTTTTATCCGAATAAGTTGTGTAATGAATTTCGGGAATTGTAATTTTAGCATTACTTAAAGGCTCTTGCGTAGCTGAATCGATAATTTTATTTTGATAATTTATATCATTATGATCGATTTTTCCTGAAATTACATCACAATTTGCAATGTTAATATTTAAAATCAGACTTATAAAAATTAATAATATTACTTTTTTCATTTAAAACCTCTTTATTAAGTTTTAAATGATTTCCGATTTACAAACAATGCCAAATTATACAATATTAAAGTAGTAATATGTTTAATAAAAATAAAACTAATCAAGAAAACTAAAAAGCCGACTTAAGTCGGCTTTTACTCTACTCTCTTTTATCTGTCTTGTGAAACAGGAATGATTAATTCTTGTCCCACACGTATTGCAGTCGGGTTAGTGATATTGTTAATTCTTAAAATTTCCAAAATTTTAGCTTCATTATATCTTCCATAGAAACGATAAGCAATTCCGTTAATTGTGTCGCCTTGTTTAACAACATATTTTTCTTCGGTTGCAACAGGTTCTTCTACTGTTGCAGGGTTGTCATCACTAATTATTGCTACATCGGATTTCGGTTCTTGTACAACCGTTGTTTTAGGGTTAAGTGAATTAATTGAAACAATTAATATTATGCAAGACATAAATAATACGCCTGCAATAAAACCTATGGAAAGATATACGGCGGGGGATTTTGAATGAGGAGATTTTGTTGCATTATGAACTTTTTGTATTCCTCTTTGAACACCGCCCCATAATATATCTAATTCTTGATTTTTTGAAACTCTGTGATATTGATTAAGTTGAGATTTAGCATTTTGTTTTTTATTGTCTGATTGTGTTAAACTAGCTAAAACACCCATTTTCTCACGAGTTAAACCTGATCTGTGTAATGTTGAACCTTTCATGTCCCACCTTATATAAATCAACTTGATATCATGTTATAAGGAGTATTTATTAATGTCAAGAAAGTTTCAGCAAGTGTGAAGATATATTAATTATTTTCAATTATTTTTCTGGCGCAATCAAACATGTTATCAAGTAATATTTTGTTATTTTTAATATTAAATCCGCCGCTTTCAAGATATTCAATCATTCTTGATTTCCATAGAGCAAATAATTCGTCTTTTGACATATTGAGAGCCGCTGCAATTTTTTTCAGTTCTTCAAAATCAATTTGAATAGGTTTAGCACCTCTTAGAATATCAACAAGTTCAAGTCTTTTTTTGCGCTCAAACATCTTTAAAAAATCAAGCGTTGTTAAATTATTGGATTTTATTAAATCTTTAAGCATGATTAAATTTTCACTAAAAGTTTGAGGGTCTTGAGGAATTTGATATTCGATAAAATCTTCGGGGTTAATGTCCATAACCGTTGCTATTCTCTCTAAAGTAATTGAACGGGTTGAAAAAGGTACATTCTCATCTATTAAATTATAAACGTAAGATAAAGTAACACCTATCATTTGGGCAAAATCTTTTTTATGAAGCTGTGTATTGTCCAGAAAGTCGCTAACCAGTTTTGAACTCTTTTTTTGTGTATCATTATTTTTCATCTGTATTGATTTTACTCCGTATTGTATGCTATCTTACAAATAACCTTTTTTATATAATTTTAAATTACCAATAAAGATAAATATTGATGATTAATTCAAATTTTATAAAAAAATTGAAAGTTAAAAGTTGCCCTAAAAAATAAGAAAATAAAAACAAGAAAATAAAAAGAAAAAACAAACAAAAAACAAAGAAAGAAATAAACTCCATGAAAGCGCTAATCGGACTCGGAAACCCCGAAGTTAAATATAAAACAACCCGTCATAATACCGGTTTTTTAATTATGGATGAGATAATGAAAGCTCATAAGGTTGAACTGAGCGAAAAATTTAATTCATTCTTTGCAAAAAAAGGCGATATTCTCTATCTTCTTCCAAAAACCTATATGAACCTCTCGGGTAGAGCCGTAGTTGAACTTATGAACTTTTATAAGTTAACAAATAAAGATATATTAGTTATCTATGATGATGCCACAATTGAATTTGGAGTGTTTAGGCTCAAAAAAAACGGGTCGTTTGGAGGGCATAACGGAATAAAATCCATAATAAATTCCATTGGGACAGATGTTTTTGACAGATTAAAAGTAGGAGTGGGCCCGGTGCCGGATAAAATTCCCATAGACAGCTTTGTTTTAGGCAATTTTTCTTCAGAAGAGCTTGAACTTGTTATAAAGATGGGCGCAATAGCAGTTGAATTGGTTGACTGCTGGATAAAAGAAGGGCTTGAAAAAGCTCAGAATAAATTTAACAAAAAAATAATTTAGTTTTTGGCAAAGAATTATATTCAGCGGTTTTTTATTGGTATCTCATCTTTAAGGATAACGTTTATGCTCCCCGTTAATAATACAGACAATTTTATTCAGCAAAAGAAAAAAGATTTCAGCTACTACAAACAAAGAAAGTCTGATTTTTACAGCATTATTCCTAATGACAGAATTTCAAGACAGGATAATACCGCAAAATTTTTTGCACAATCAGCCAAAAAAGCGGGGATTGAAAACACTGATTTGCAATTTAAAATTTATGCTTCAAATTATCTGTCAAATAAAATGCCCATTCCTTTATCATTAATTCAAAAAACGGCGACTTACCTTGCAAAAGGAGATAAACAGATATTTGACGATGATTTATATTTTGTCAGAATGCAAAGATATGATAAAAGAAGCAAATGGGCGCACTCAATGAACGGTTTAACATATATTTTATCTTATCTTATTTCAAGCGGAAGAAGTTTTGATGAAATATGCGCACTTGCACAAAGAGAGTTGAAAAACCTGAACGATTCTCATACAAGCTTCGGTCAAACAAGACAAACAAGCCACTTTTTTACGATTCGAGAGGATGATAAGTATAGAGGCGGAGAATACTATGAAAAATATAAAGAAAAATGCAAAGATTTAATAGGCGGTACTTATACTGTACGCTCAAATTATGAATACAGCGAAGTTAACACCTGCTCAATAGAATACGATAAATATTCAAAAGCAATAACTATTTCTCATAGGAAATTTGACAACGATTACAGAAATAATCTTGTACTTGCAAATAAAGAATTTAACAAATTAAGAGAAATTAAAAATCCGACTTCGGATGAAATAAACCGCTCAATTGCAACAATTCATTGGCTTATAGCGCAGCAAATGCCTTTTAAGAGGGGGTCTGATTCTTTTGCAAATCTAATAACAAAAGCTATGTATCACGCATACGGAATGGAAGTTTCGCAAATAAAAGAAGGACATAGTTTTGATTTTGAAGCTTTTTTCAGAGATCTTGATGATTTTATTAAAATTTACCCCGATTTATTTGAAAAACCGCCAAAAAAATTTGAAAAAAACGGTTGCAACTAATTGCAACCGCTAAATTGAATATGTTTGATAAAATTATATAATTTTATTTGTCGGATGTATCAATTTCATCAATTTGTTTTTGTAAGTCGTCAATTTGTTTTGCTGTTTCTTTTAATTCTTGAGCAGACCCTTTTTTAGCACTTTTAGCTTGTTCAATTTGTTCGCTCAAAAGTTCTTTATTAGCTTTTAATTCTCGTTTAAGTTCTTTTTTCTCTTGGATATTGTCTTCCACTCTTTCTTTTGCTGCTTGAAGCTTTTCTTTTCTTTTTTCACTTATATTTTTCTTTTTTAAGTTTTTTTCCAGTTTTTCTTTACGCTTTTCAAGCTTTGAAATCTCTTTATTTGCAGATTTTATTTTATCGGTATCATCTTTTTTTGCTTGTTTGAGTTTTGAAATTTCTTCATCGTATTGAGCAATTGTTTCGCTTAAGTCGCTTTGCATTTGTTCAAGTGCTTTTCTATCTCTTTCAAGCTCAAGCTCTTGGTTTATTTTATCCATTGTTTCTTCGTTTTTGGTGTTATGTTCTTCAAGAGCTTGAAGCTCTTCTTGCGAAAAGTCGCCTGTTTGTTTGAGTGCATCTACATCCCACATAATTCCTGTTGTTATGGAATCATCTTCAAATCTTTGTGCACTGTAATTATCTTCATCAGGGTTAAAAGGCAATCTGCCATCTAAAATTGCATTATACAATCTTTTATCAACGCCTGCTTCATCAAGCTTATCAACCGTTTTTTGCATTTCTTCAAGTTTTGAGCCGGATTTATTGTGTTTATCGATTGCTGCTTTTTCTTCTTCATTTAAAACAGGGTCAGAACCCGGTATGTCATTAATATAGATATAGCTTGAAACTAAGCCATTTTTATCCGTGTCATAATATGGCTGCCAGTGATCTCTTTCAGGGTCAAATTTAAATCTTCCTTCTAAAACAGCTTTATATAGCGTCGGGTCTAAATCGCTTTTTTCTAATTTATTCAACAAAGGATTGCTATGATAGATTGATTGTTCTTCGATTAAATCATCAACCTGTTTACTCATATTAGCGTTAGATTCTTTCATTGCTTCAACTTCTTCTTCGCTAAATATTTGATTATCAGGACCCATGCCTGTTAAAGCTGTTATATTAAACTTTGGATAAGAAGAAATGTGTCCGTCTGTATCTGTTTTAACACCATATTTATCAGGGTCAAAATTTAATCTGCCGTCTAAAATTGCGCCTTGCAATCTTTCATCTATTCCTAATTTATTTAATTGCTCTTCGGTAACTTTTTTTCTAAAGTCTGAATGAGGATTCCTTTCAGTTGAATCTGTTGTAGTGTCTTCTTTTTTTCTAAAGTCTGAATAAGGTTTTCTATCCCGTGCAACTATTGAAGCTTCGTCAATTTCTTCAATATTTTCAATTTCAACATTAAATTCATCAAATGTTTGAGCTTGTGCTAATGCTTCATCATAAGACGAAAGTAGCTCATCTTGCGAAGCTTCGTCTAAAATTATATCATTATCGGATGTATTATCGTAAGATATTATTGAAGTGTCATTGCTTTCTTCAAGCTCTTCAAGCTTTCTTAGTTTTGTTTCATCAAGTCTGCTTTGGGTGGATTGTGATATGCCGTTAATACTCATTTTTTTATAAATATCCTTTCTTGTAGTGCATAGATATATAATAATTAAGTATTTCTTATATAAATAATTGATATATTTTAGATGTTAACTTTACACTTGTTTACAAATATTAAACATAAAAACAAATTACACAAGAAAAATTAATTTCTTGTGTAATTTTATATATATTATATAAATTATGAATTATATTTAACTTTTAGTTTATTCCTTCTTCAGCAAAGTGCTTTTTACATGTGTCACATACACCGCCGAATATTTCTTCGTGTTCTTCATAATATTCTTCAGTTTCAGTTTCCGTTACCGGTTGCTGTTCTGTTTCCGTTTCACAGTCATCAGGAGTTTGCGTTGGCAGTTGCGGTTCTGTTTCATATTCATCAGGCAAGGTTAAGAATACTCGTTCGTATTCATGCTTAAATGTGCTATTTTTTTCGTTAATGTATTCTTTCTTTTTATCTACAGCTTTCTTCTTGTCTTCTTTAGCATCTTCCAATGCCTCATTATACGCTTTTTTGGCTTCTTTTGCTTCTTTTTTAGCGTTTAGCATTTGAGGCATCTTTTTTTCCAGTTTTGCTTTTTGTTTTTCCAGTTTTGCTTTTTGTTTTTTGCTTAGTTTGCCATTGCTTAATTTATCATTTATTTCAGCAAGTTTTTCAATTTTACCATTTACATCTTTTATTGTATCTGTTGCGTTACTTTTATCATGCTTTATATCACTAATACTGTCGTTATACATATCAATTTCGCTCTGAGCTTCTTTTATATTTGAATTTATCACCTCCAAGTTTCTTTGATATTCGTCATCTGCACTTTTTTCCAGATCTTCGTTATGTTGTTCAACTTCTTTTAATTCATCATCACTTAATTTTGATTTTAATTCATCATCCAGTTCAATTATATAATCTTCTTCAAGAACTATACCGGCATTATTCAGTGCATCTAGTAAAGCATTATTATATTTATTGTCTTCTGCTGCGTCATTTTCTTCAATTTCAAGGTCTAACTCATCTTCAGGGTTAGGTTCCGGATCTGAATAATCGTAATCATTAAAGTCTGACCAATGATCTGTGCCCATACAATCTGCATTTTTACTTTTTAACGTAGTTGAATCATCATAAACTACATCCATGTCTTCGATTTTAATTTCCGTATCAGACGCTAAAACTTCAGCTGCTTTTGCATTATTTGTTACTTCAGCTGAATCATCCGTCATTATTGAACCTTCGTCAATAATTTCTTCGGATAGTTTTTTTAGTTGCGTTTTGTACTCTTGATTAGAGTTGTCTACTGATGATAAGCTGTTAATACTCATGTTTTTTCCTTTCAATTTTTAATTACTCTCTTAAAATCTTGATGTATTAATTAAGTATTTTTTAAATAAATAATTGATATTTTTTAGATGTTAATTTTACACTTGTTTACATAGTAAAAAAATAAGTGTAGAGCGATATTTGCTCTACACTTAAAATCTGTTATATTATTATAATATTTTTACTTACACTTCTTTTGCGTCAATTGTTTCAAAGTGTTCTCTTGCCTTTTGTTGGATGTATTTACCTTTGGTGTAGTTATCTTGCGCTTTTGTATAAAAATCATCAATTAAACTATCTTCCACCTTAATACCTGCCATTGTTCCCAGTAATATTGTGCCAATCGGTGCAACATTTGAAGCAACGGTTGTTAATTTTGAATGTTTTTTTGTAAAAGGAGAAACTTTGTTTTCAAAGAATTTTCCAAGTCTGGAATTATTGATTTCTTGAGAAAATTTTTCCGATTCGGCATTTGCAAATTTTACCAACGGCTCAAGCGCTTTAATTTTGGGAGCTTTTTTTGCAATTGCAACCGCGCCCAAAGTAGCACCGATTGCACCCAGCGTAACAACGGCAATTTTTTCTCCCAATTTTTTCAGTTCGTTTCTGTCGGTTTTTTCCTTGTTTTCATATTTTTTATCGATTAGCGGGGAAATTTTATCCGATAAACAGTCCATTCCGGCTTTAAGCGCTAAAAAACCCAACCCTAATTTTGCTTTTGACGCTAATTTACCGGGTTGGGTCAATGCTATACTTGCTCCTGCCAATATTGCCGTTAAGTCGGGCATCGCTTTATACACTCGCATTTTACCGCTTTTCGCTACTTCGTTATGCGCTTTGAGTAAACTTCTGACTTGAAGCGCATCATCGCTCAACTGCTCAAAATGCTTGTATTTTATTTTTTTGTTTTTTTTCTCTGCAATATCAGTGTTATTGTTTGTAAAACCAATAAATCTTTCGGGTTTATTACAGTTAACAATTTTATTAATTTGCATTTAACCTCTCAAAAGTGAAAAGTACAACATTTTGTAATCTGATGAACATATTTTATTATATAATTTTTTATATTGCAATAGCCGTTGTAAAAATTTACATATATTAACTTAAAGTTTATATAGCCTCTTGGCATGATATAATACATATTATTATATCTTTTGGAGCTGTATGAATTATATAAAATTTGTCGATGTAACAAACAGAGACGGTGTTCAAACTTCAAGACTCGGGCTAGCTAAACTTCAAAAAACAATAATTAATCTTATGCTTAATGAAATGGGTATAAATCAATCGGAGTTTGGTTTTCCGATAACCCGCCATGAAGTTAATTATCTGAATGGAAATTTAGAGCTTGTTGAGCGTGGTGTTATTAATAAAACTATGTTATCAGGCTGGATGAGAGCAATAAAAGGAGATGTTATCGAGTCTTTTCAAAATGTTCCGAAGCTTCAATATATTAATCTTTCTCAATCGACTTCTCAACAGATGACAAACGGCAAATATCAAGGAAAAAAGACTCTGAGAGATGTTTTAGACGATACTTTGGAAGCAATTAACGAAGCAATTAATCAAAACGCTAAAATAATCGGTGTTAACGCTGAAGACGCTTCAAGATCCGACCTTGAATATTTAATAGAATACGCTAAAGAATGCAAAAAATACGGTGCTACACGTTTTCGCTATTGTGATACTTTAGGCTATGACGACCCGCAAAGCGCATACAACAGAATATTTGAAATAGCTAAAGAAACTCAAATGGATATTGAGCTTCACTTTCATAACGATTTAGGCATGGCGACGGGCTGTTCCGTTATGGGTGCACGTGCTGCAATTGATGCGGGAGTTGATGCTTGGATTAATACAGCAATTAACGGCATGGGAGAACGTGCGGGAAATGCGGATTTAGTTTCATGCCTACTTGCCGTTACAAAATCATCCGGTTTTAAAGATAAATATTTTATAGACCCTCAAATAGACCTGTCAAAAGCTTGGAAGCTTGCAAAATATACTTCTTACGCTTTTGGTGTACCAATACCGATGAACCAGGTGGCAGTCGGAGCAAACGCATTTGCGCATGAATCGGGTATTCATGCTGATGGTGCTTTGAAAGATCGAAGAAACTATGAGCTCTATGATTTTGAAGAATTGGGAAGAGGTGAACCCGAAATAATAGAAACGGGAAGAATGATAACCGTAGGTGAATATGCGGGTATTAAAGGTTTTAGAAACGTTTATCATAATTTAGAGCTTGAATTTCATGATGAAAATGAAGCAAGAAATATTCTTGAACTTGCAAGATATGCTAATGTTCATACTCAAAAACCCTTGACGGATAGCGAACTTAGATTTATTTATTTTTATCCGAATATTGCGGCAAAAATTATGACGGTTGATCCTTATTATTCACCAAAAGGCGCTCTAAAAGAAAGAATGGAAAGGTTAGAGCATATTGCAGGCTCTAAAATAGTTTAAAAATGAAAAAAGTTTTTATTGATACCCTTGGCTGCCAGATGAATAAATCTGATACAGAGCGAATTTATGGCATGCTCTCTCATTTTGATTGGGATGTTGCAAAAAACGAAAACGAAGCGGATTTATTAATTGTAAACACTTGCGCAATAAGACAATTATCAACGGATAAAGCATATTCAAGGCTTGGAGCATGGGGAAGAATAAAAAAAGATAAAAAGAAACTGGGGCTTGATGTTAAAATCGGCATTTGCGGTTGCGTTGCACAGTTGGAAAAAGAAAATCTTTTAAAAAAATTTCCTTATGTTGATTTGGTTTTAGGCACAAGAAACATTCCAAAGCTGCCTAAATTATTAGAAGAAATTAAAGATAAAAGAATTTGCGCTGTTGACGATAACCCGATTGAAGAAAATAATTATAATATAAAAAGAGATGACTCAATCAGCGCTTGGCTTCCTATTATGGAAGGGTGCGATAATTTCTGCTCTTATTGTGTTGTACCTTATACAAGGGGTAGAGAACGCTCAAGAGAACTTGACGCTATTATTAATGAAGCAAAAAAAATACTAAATGACGGTTTCAAAGAAATTATTCTTCTTGGTCAAAATGTTGATAGTTACGGAAAAAACCTTGAAAGCAGAGCTAATTTTGCACTTCTTTTAAAAAAACTTGATGAGCTTGAAGGTAATTTCAGAATACGCTTTACTTCTTCATATCCGACGGATATAACGGATGAAGTTATTGAAGTTGTAAAAAACTCAAAACATATCTGTGAATGTTTTCATATTCCTATGCAATCGGGTAACGACAGGATTTTAAAAGAAATGAACAGGAGATATACGGTTGAAAAATATAAAGAAATTGTTGAAAAAATAAGAAAAACTATTCCAAATGTTGCAATAACATCTGATTTTATTGCGGGTTTTCCCTCTGAAACAAATGAAGAATTTCAAGACACTCTTAAAGCAATTGATGAAATGGAGCTTGACTACTCTAATACAGCAGCTTATTCTCCCCGTCCTTTTACAAAAGCGGGAAAGATGACAGATAAATTTGTTGATGAAGAAGAAAAGAAAAATCGTCTGCAAATTTTAAATGATAAAGTTAAAGCTGCAAGTTTAAAATCCAATGAAAAATACATCGGAAAAACTCTGGAAGTTTTAATTGACGGCATAAAGGACAATGTTTATCAGGGAAGAACAAGAAACAATAAAGTTGTACATATATTAGATAACAACGCTCACGCTATCGGCGAATTTATAAATATAAAAATCGAAAGAGTTTCAACATGGTGTATGTTTGGTGTACCCCCTAAAATTGAAATAAATTGAAGCAAAAGCATAGAAAGCATAAAGAAAAGAGGAAAATATATGACAAGAGTTTATAATTTTTCGGCAGGGCCTGCTGTTTTACCCGTTGAAGTTTTAGAGCAAGCGGCAAGAGAAATGCTTGATTATCAAGGTTCAGGCATGAGTGTTATGGAGATGTCACACCGCTCAAAAACTTATGATAATATCATAAAAACAGCGGAAGCCGATCTAAGAGAATTGTTAAATATTCCTCAAAATTATAAAGTTTTATTTTTGCAAGGAGGAGCACATCTGCAATTTTCTGCCGTTCCTATTAATCTTCTTAAAAACGGCGTTGCAGATTACATTGTAACGGGTCAATGGGCAAGAAAAGCTTATATTGAAGCTCAAAAATACGGAAAAATTAATAAAATTGCAACTTCAGAAGATAAAAACTTTTCTTATATTCCCGATTGCTCTAATCTTGATATTTCAAAAGACGCTGATTACGTCTATATTTGCGAAAATAATACAATATATGGAACTAAATTTTGGACACTACCAAACACAAAAGGTAAAGATTTAGTTTCAGATATGTCATCTTGCTTTTTATCAGAACCAACTGATGTTACAAAATACGGTTTAATTTTTGCGGGTGTTCAAAAAAATGTTGGCCCTGCGGGAGTTCAAATAGTTATAATTAGAGATGATTTAATTAGAGATGACCTGCCTTCCTGGTGTCCTGAAATGCTAAAATATAAAATTCATGCTGATAACAACAGTCTATACAACACCCCTCCCGCTTACGGTATATATATTTGCGGACTTGTTTTCAAATGGCTTAAAAAACTTGGCGGTTTGAGCGTTATGAAAGAAATTAACGTGAAAAAAGCAAAAATATTATACGATTTTCTTGATAATTCAAAATTATTTAAAGGTACGGTTGAAAAAAATTCCCGCTCAATTATGAATGCTCCTTTTATAACAGGCAATGATGAACTTGATAAAAAATTCATCGAAGAAGCTAAAAATAATGGATTAGTTCAATTAAAAGGTCATAGAACAGTGGGCGGAATGCGTGCTTCAATTTATAACGCAATGCCAATTGAAGGAGTGGAAGCACTGGTTAAATTTATGGAAAAATTTGAAAAAGAAAATTTAAAATAAATAATAAATTTTTGATAATTAAACACAATGGTTATTAATTAAAACTTTAACTAAAAGCTAAGGCGCAAATGTATTATTAAATTAAAGCTTTAGCTTTTTCTATTCCATACCCGAAAAGTGCAAAATCATATTTTATCGGGTCATCAGGGTCGAATTCTTTTAATTTTTCGCTTAGCTCAACAACTGCTCTAAAATCATTCTGTTTTCGATACAATAAACTAAATTCTCTTGAAATTCTAGCAACATGCGTATCAAGAGGAATTAAAAGCTCTGATTTTTTAATATTTTTCCATAAACCAAAATCAACAGCACCATCTCTTACCATCCATCTTAAAAACATATTAATTCTCTTTAGTGCCGAATTATTTTCAGGCTTTGCAAACATAAAACAAAAACCCGTATTATTGAGGCAATTTGAATTTGAATAAAAGTAGTTAATTGCCCTTTTAAATCTGTCTTTTTTTTCAAAAAACAATTCTTCAAGTGATGATTTATCAAGCACGTAAAGCTTATTTAAAAGCCTTAAAAGCTCAACTAAATCCTCGCTTTTTATAAATCTGTATAAAAAATTTTCAAGATTAAATTTTTTATAATCTAAAATAAGCTCCATAGGGTTATTTGAAAGAGAAAAAAGATAATCAAGTTTTTTTATAAACATCTCACGTCTGCCAAAAGCAAAAAGAGAAGATATAAAAGCGGATATTTCAACATCTTCTTTTGTTTTATAACGGTGCGGAAATTGAATAGGGTCATCTTTTATAAAACTTTTTGTTTCATATTTTTTAACTAAATTATCCAGAGTTTCTTTAATTTTTTTATTTTCCACTTTCTTCTAATTTCCTAACTTCCTAATTTCCTAATTTCCTAAGCCTAATTTTCTAAGCCTAACTTCTTGAGGCTAACTTCTTAACTTCTTAAAATAATTATCCAAAAGTTTATTTGAAGCCTCTTCTTCAATTCCTCCAAAAACGCTTAACTTTGAATTTGCAAGTTTAATAAGATTGAGCCCACAGCTAAAAGCGCCATACTTTAAATCATAAGAACCAAAGTAAAGATTTTTTATTCTTGCGTTTATTATAGCCCAAGCACACATCGGACAGGGTTCTAAAGTAACAAACATTTCACAATCATCAAGGCGCCAATTGTTTAGTTTTTTATTGGCTTCTTGAAGTGCTAATATTTCAGCATGAGCGCTTACATCATTATTTTGCTCTCTTTTATTTGTTTTAAGCGCAATAAGCTCGTTGTTTTTTGTTATAACAGCACAAACAGGTATATCAACGCTGTTTTTTTTGGCTTTCGAAAGTGCAATTTTAATAAATTTATTTAACATAATCATTAAATTTTAAAGTAATAATAAATTCATCATCACACTCAAGCTCGATATCTGTTTTCATAGCTTCGCAAAGCCCTTTAACGATATATAAACCAAGCCCTGTTCCTCTTGTTGTTCTTGTTAGTTTTGAATCGGCTCTGATAAATTTTTCAAACAGTTTTTCTTTAATTTCATCATTAATTTTTTCGCATTTGTTTTCTATTGTAACAATAGGAGTACCGTTTTCATCATTTTTTGCTTCAATTTTAACATCTTCATTATCAACAGTATATTTTTGAGCGTTATCAATTAAATTAACAAGAATTTGCTCTATTCTATAATTATCCGCAAAAATCATTTTATTAAAATCATCGCTTATAGTGTAGTTTATCTTAACTTCGCTGCATTCAAGATATTCAATTGCTCTTTGAATACACTCCGATAAATCAACTTCTTCAATATTATATTTTAAGCTGTAACTTTCAAGCTCGGGTATAACAAGCAAATCTTCAACCATGTTTGATAAACGCTGCGCTTGTTGTTTTATAATTTTAAGCGATTTTATTTTAGTTTCATCGTCAACTACAATATCATTTCTTAAAAGCCTTGAGCTGTATCCGATTATACTGGTTAGAGGTGTTCTAAATTCGTGGCTTGTAGCGTTAACAAGGTTTTCTCTAAATTCAGAGAGTTTTTCAAGTTCTTTATTTTTTTCTCTTAAATCTTTATAAGAAACTTTAATTTTATTTGCCATGTAATTAAATTCTTTAGCAAGAAATATTATTTCATGCGGAGTAAATGCTCTTTTTATCAAATGAATTTTTTTATCGTAATTGCCTTTTGAAATTGCCGTAATTCCTTTAAATAACTGGCGGATGTTGATATAAAGATAATATGTATATAAGCTTACAATTATAATAATTGATAGTGCAGCTATGATTAAAGAAAGAATTATTCGATATTTTGCTTTTGTAATTGTTTTTGCAGTTATTTTTGTTGTGGTATCAACAACAACAAACCAATCAGGATTGGATATTTTATAGTAAGCTTTTGGAGTATTTTTCGTATTTCCAAAAAGCCCCGAGTTAAATCCTTCTCTTATAACTAAATCGCTCAAAACATTTTTAGCCGAGTCCTCGCTTGCGTTTGTTGTAATGAGTTCTTTTGTGTCGGAATTGAAAATATATACGTTTCTTTCTTTGATATTTTCCTTTCCTAAGAGTGTATCTATAATATTTATCTTAATTTTAGCAAGAAGATAATACTCTCCTTGCTCGTCAATTTGAGAATAAAGAGTAATTTTATCTTTGGTTATTTCATATTTTTCTTTTGGAAGGTTTGCTTTTTCAACAACATCCAAATCACTAAACAGTTTTGTTTTAGTTTCAATATCTTCAAAATATTGAATTTTTGCCATAGGGTCTAAGATATAGTTAAAGCCTGAAGCCATTTGATTAAGCTGTGCTTCAGAATATTCAACATAATTTTTTGTAGCATCTGCAACAAATTTTGCAATTAAATTTGTATTATTTGCAAGCTCAGAGCGCACGCTCTGTTGAGAAATATTTGATATAATTATCCCAATAGTAATAAAAGGGATTAAAACAGCTAAGACTAAAACAATTATAATCTGCTCAACGATTTTCAGTTGTTTCATTTATTTTCCTCTAAAGTCCCGAAAGGAGTAAGCTTGTATCCGACATTTACAACAGTATGAAGATATTTTGGCTCTCTTGTATTAAGTTCAATTTTTTGCCTTAAACCGCCAACGTGTACTCTTACCATTCTAACATCTTCGTCACTGTTATAACCCCAAACCTCATCTAAAAGTGTTGCTAAGGTAACGGGTGTGTTTATATGCTGCATTAAGCAGTATAGTATTTCAAATTCAGTGGGGGTTAATTTAACTTTTTTATCAAGGATTAAAACTTCTAAGCTATCAGGCAGAATTTCAATATCACCCGCTCTTAAAACCTCCTTTTTATTTTGATTTTGACTTGTTTCGCCCCGTCTTAAAAGCGCCCTTATTCTTAATAAAACTTCTTGAATTTCAAAAGGCTTGATTAAATAATCATCCGCACCGCAGTCAAACCCCTGGGTTTTATCTTCAATTGTACCTTTTGCAGTTAGTAAAAGTATCGGAATATCGGGTTTTGCAATTCTGATATTTTTGCAAACATCATAACCGTTCATTTTTGGCATCATTACATCAAGTAAAATTAAATCATAGTTATTCTCAAGAGCCTTTTTTAAGCCCTCCTGTCCATCAGTCGCACTGTCAACAATATAACCGCTTTGAGATATATCAAAGACGAGAAGCTCTCTAATTTGTTTATCGTCATCAACAATTAACAGTCTTTTATTTGTTTGCATTATTATTACCTTAATATTTTGATTGCCGTATTTTAAATTTTCATAATTCTTTTGAGTGTAAAACACCGATTAGGTCTGAATTTGAGCATATAAAATATTTACAATATCATCCTTATAGAATAATTATAAAATTTTAAATTGCTATGTCAAACAATATTAAAAATTTTATTTTTTGTGATAAAAGTTTAACGCTAAACTACTTCAAACCCTTTATTGTTCAATCTTTTTTAAAACTTCATCCCCGACTAAATTTTCCAAAATTGTTCGAGAGGTTAAATAATCATCCATTGCCTTTTGGGCGTCTGCTTTTGCGTTTCTATAATATGCGTCAGCAACCGTTAATTCTTGCTGCGACTTATTTTGCGAGTTTTTATAGATATCTTCTCTTTTTTTAAAATTGTCTTTTGTCATTGCAACAAGTTGTTCTTTGGTTTTGTAGTCAATATATAAATCTAAAAGCTTTTTTTGAAGCTCGTCAATTTTTCTTACCAAAACAACCATATCTGCGTCTGACACTTTTGAGAATTTGTAGTTGTATTCCTTATCATCCTTCATAAAGGCATTGATAAGCCCTCCTCCGATTAATGCACTCGTTGCAACATAAGGATCACCCGCAACAGAAGCGCCTGCCAGAGAAGTAAAATTTGCAATCGGTCTTATAATTTTTTTAATTATTGAATCATCAGGCTTGTCTTCATCCGGATTAGAAAGCTTATAGATAATATATTTCATTGTTTCAGAGCGCTCTGTTGTTGCAGCCCAAAGTATACTTAAATCGGAATTAATTTTAGAAGAGTCCATATCGAGTTCATCTGCAATATCAAGCGCCAATTTTTTAAGGCTTAAATCTGCAAAGCCGATACTTTGAGTGTTTAAATCGTTATTTTCTTTGCTTATTTTTTCTTTATTTTTCACTTCTTTGTTTTTGGCTTGTTTAACCTGCGCTTCGGGAGCCTTTTTTGAAGTAATATTTGAAATTGAAGGCGCAAGGGTAATTTCTTCTTTGATTTTTTCCGATTTTGAATTTAACTCAATTCTATCCCCGTTTGCAAACCTGCCCAAAAAAGGTCTGGGGGAATTTAAATCCTTAAGTTCAAGCCCCCAAGAAGAAGAAAGAAAAAGAAAAAACATAATCAAAAGTAATTTTCTTATCATTTCTTGCCCCCCGAGATTGAAGCTGTTGAGTTAATCATCTTCTTTTCAAAATTTAAATCTTCTTTATTGATGTTTTGAAAATTCATATCATATTGAGCAATATTAAGCTCATCAACCGTTTTTTTACCCGCAAGGCGCATAAGTGCCAAATGATACTTTTTAACCTCCTGTTTGAGTCGGTATTCTTCGATTAGCTCTTCTTCCCATTCTGATGATGAAATTGTTATATCAAGAGAATTATTTTTAGCTAAAGCATCAGAATAATTTTTATTATGCAAAAGCAATTGTTCTCTGCATTTTTTTAGTTTTGTCAGTGCACCTTTGTATCTATAATAGTCAACTATAATTTCATCTTGCAGCTCTTCAATAAGCCCTGCAAGCTCTATTGCTTCCGTGTCTGTTATTGCAGGGTTTTGAAGCTTTTGATTATTTTCTCTGTTGATTAAATTGTTTGCAAGTCTGCCTGCGGCATAAGCTCCCGATTGAATACCATAGTTCATACCCAAAAAAGAAGGCAGCAAAGCCGCACCGGAGATTATTGCGCTCATTGATTTAGCCATTAAAGAAGAGTGAATTCTTCTTTGTTCTGCGGGAACGGAGAGTTTTTTTAAGCAAAAAGCAATCATCGGGTTATTGCTGACAGTTGCATTCCAAAGATTTTCTATGTCTTCTAAGTCGGCTTTTTGCTGTTCATTAACAATGTTTTGAGCTTCGATAATATCATCAACAAATAGAGAACCTTTAAGGGTGTCAACTTTTTCGCTGTATTGAACATCAAACTTTTGGACTTTATCAAGTTTGATAGAATCATCCGCAAAAGAAAAAGGTATGAACTGCCCTAAAACTAAGATTATTGCAAAGATTTTGTTGCTCATAATTAAATCTTAGCATATAAAATTAAAAAAATGTTTAACGTTTCAAATTATTAAGTAAAAGAGTTATAATAAAGCAATTATAAACTTAATAATTTGTAAAATATCATATTTAAAGTATTTAACAAAAAATAACCCCCTGTTTATGCAGGGGGTTAAATTATATTATAAATTACACACCTACGAGCTTATTTTCTTGCTCTAATTGAAGTGTAATTGTTGTTAAGTCGCAAACGTCACTTGGCCCAAAGTATTGAATAGCACCGGGGAAAATATAGCAATCTTCCATTGCCCATTTTTCTCTATTTTTTTCTAATGCTCTAAACACAGGTCCGTCAAGTTCAACAAGCGCCTTTTTAATAACAGGTTTCATTGCTCCGTGACGACGTTCCATATTCATCATCATAGTTAGAGGAACACCCCCTGCAACCCACTCAGACGCAGGTTTTGTTGTATTTTTAATTGATGATAAATAGCCTGTTAAACCTGCTTGAATTAAAGCAAAAGCGTTATAGCCCAATGAATAGCAGTAATCAGAATCAAAATTAGAAGGCATTGCACATCTTCCTTCGTAACCGAAGAAATGCGCCTGATCAGAGAATTTACCGTCAAAATTACCTTCTTTTTTCATTTTATTTAATTTTTCTCTAACCATTTCAATTAAAAGCTTTTCAGTTTCAATTTTTGAAACCTGAACATTACCGTGCGGATCTCTATCCATTAATAATTGAGCTTTTATTTGAGAAGGAAGCGAGTTAAACAGTTTAGCGCTTGCGCTATCTAATTTTGAAGTTATCATTGAATATTTTTCTTCTTGAGAAGAGTTTTGATAATTTGAATTTGATTCAAGCGAAGCTAATAAGTCGTTAAGTGCACCTATCATTACTTTCATCTCGGGAATAAACTCAATTAAACCTTCGGGGATTAGCGCAATACCAAAGTTTTTACCGTTTTTAGCACGACGGGCAACGATATCTGCAATGTAATTTACGATACTTTCAAGGCTTTGCGCTTTTTTCTCTACTTCTTCGCCGATTAAAGTAATATTTGGTTGAGTTTGGAGCGCTGCTTCAAGGCATACATGAGAAGCGCTTCTTCCCATTAATTTAATAAAGTGCCAATATTTTTTAGCTGAATTTGCGTCTCTTTGAATATTGCCGATTAATTCAGCATAAGTTTTTGTAGCCGTATCAAAACCGAATGATATTTCAATTTGATCATTTTTTAAGTCGCCGTCAATTGTTTTTGGACAGCCGATAACACTTATACCTGTGTTATTTTTGCTCATCCATTGAGCTAATAAACAAGCGTTTGTATTGGAGTCGTCTCCTCCTATTATTACAATAGCGGTTATATTAAGGCTTTTGCATACTTCGAGAGCTTTTTTAAATTGTTCTTCTGTTTCAAGCTTGGTTCTGCCTGAACCGATGATATCAAAACCGCCTGTGTTTCTGTATGCGTCCATAATTTCATCGGTTAGCTCCATATATTTACCCTCAACTATACCCGAAGGGCCTCCTAAAAAGCCATATAATTTATTTTCTTTATTTTGTGTTTTCATAGCGTCATAAAGACCTGCTATAACGTTATGACCACCGGGAGCTTGACCGCCCGAGAGAATAACACCGATATTTCTTTTTTGATTTGACAATTCGTCTCCGTTTGAAGTGAATTTTGCAATAGGTTTACCGTAAACTTCAGAAAATAAATTTTTAATTTCTTCCGTATCCGAAACGGATTTTGTAGCTTCACCAAGCGAGAGTTTAATGTTGTTTATGCCGTTTGATAAAGCTCCTGCCAGTTTTGGCTGATATTTTAATCTTTCTTTTTGAAGAGGTGAAATTGTTCTCATCTTATATCTCCTTACTATTTGATGATTAAATTATTACACAAATAAAGAAAAATAAGAATTAAGGTAATTAAAATAAGTAAACTTTTGTAAAAAAATTAAATTAAAAACTTTTAAAATAAGATACAGGAAGGACAAATAAAAGTATATTAAAATTTTATAAAATTTTTTCTCTTTTTTCATTTTTTAATATAAAATTGTTTAATGTAAATTACAGTTAGAGGACATTACCTAGGAGGGAATATGGCTGCAAACAAAATGACAAAAGAGAAAATCGCACAACTTTGCGAAGAAAATGATGTCGGTTTTATAAGACTTCAATTCTGCGACATCAACGGAACAATTAAAAATTTGTCTTTACCTATCAGTCAACTGGAAAAAGTTTTAAACAACGAAATTATGCTGGACGGTTCATCCATTAAAGGTTTTAGAAGCATTGAAACATCAGATATGTATTTCTATCCCGATTTGGATACGTTTGTAATTCTGCCTTGGTGCGAAAGAGAAGGAGAAAACGTTGCAAGAATAATTTGTGATATTCATAATGCGGATGGAACACCGTTTGAAGGCTGCCCGAGATGTAACTTAAAAAGAATGATAGAAAGAGCGCAAAAACTCGGTTATAAAATGAATGTAGGGCCTGAAGCGGAATTTTTCATTTTTGAACTTGACGAAAATAATCATGCAACAACACATCCTCACGATAAAGGCGGATATTATGACGCAGCGCCTACGGATATGGCTGAAGATATCAGAAGAGATATCGTAGGAACGCTTGAAGCAATGGGGTTTGAAATTGAAGCAAGCCACCATGAAGTTGCGGACGGTCAGCATGAAATTGACTTTAAATATGCAGATGCTCTAACAACAGCTGATAACATAATAACTTTTAAATATGCAGTTAAAAGTATAGCTAATGAATACGGGGTTCATGCAACATTTATGCCAAAACCGATATTTGGAATTAACGGTTCAGGCATGCACTGTAATTTATCTTTATTTAAAGACGGAAAAAATGTTTTCTATGCTCCCGATAAAGATTTTCAACTGTCTAAAGAAGCGCTTTACTCAATCGGCGGGGTTTTAAAACACGTTAAATCGTTTACGGCAATTACTAACCCGATTGTAAACAGCTATAAAAGGCTCGTGCCGGGGTATGAAGCACCTGTTTATCTTGCTTGGAGTTTGGCTAATCGCTCCGCTTTAATAAGAGTACCGGCAAAGCGTGGTGTTGCAACAAGAATAGAACTTCGCTCCCCCGATCCTTCCTGTAACCCTTATTTAGCACTTGCTGCAATATTAGGAGCAATTTTAGACGGTGTTGAAAATAAAATTGAACCACCTTCTCAAGTTGAAGAAAATATTTATGAAATGACTCCAAGAGAACTAAAAGAAGCAAATATCGATTCATTGCCCGGAACATTAATTGAAGCTTGTAATCTTTTAGAAGAAGATGAAGTGGTTAAAGACGCTCTTGGAGAGCATATTTTAAATGAATTTTTATTGGCTAAACATATTGAATGGGATAAATATAGAACAGCCGTAACTAAGTGGGAACTTGAATCCTATTTAAATGCTTATTAATTTTACTTGGGGCGGAAAGTTTTCCGCCCTATTTTTTAGCTAAATTACCCCGTTAAAAATTTAACAATATGAAAAATATTTTTTTTGTGATAATATATAAAAGCTTGGGAATAATTTATGCAAAAAAAAGAATTAATCAAAGCAATTTATAAACTAAAAGAACCAAGAATTTTAATAATTGGGGATTTTGCCCTTGATGAGATGATTTACGGGAATACCGAGCGAATTTCTCGAGAAGCCCCTGTTTTAATTTTAGAACACTACGAAACAAAAAAAATTCTCGGTGCAGCTTCAAATACCGCTCATAATGTTTCTGATATTAACCTTGGAAAAGCCTCTGCTCTCGGGGTTTATGGGGATGACTACTACGGAAGTCAGCTTTTAAAAATTCTAAACGAAAATAATATTAACACTGATTTAATGGTTTTGGATAAAACAAGGAAAACAACTACCAAAACAAGGATTTCAGGTTCATGCTCTCAAAGTATAACTCAACAAATCGTAAGAATAGATAGGCAGACAAAAACCCCCTTGGATAGTGAAATTGAGCAAAGGGTAATTGAAAATATAAGAAAATCGGCTAAAAATTTTGACGGGATAATTTTATCCGATTATCATTTGGGCTGTTTAACTCAAAATGTTATCAATGCTGCAATTGAAGAAGCGAAAAAGCATAATATTATTATTGTAGCAGATATTCAAAAGGATATGGAAAAATATAAAGGAGTATATGCAATTACTCCAAATCAGCCCGACAGTGAAAAACAAGCGGGATTTTTTATTAAAGATAACGAAAGCTTAAAGCGTGCGGGTGAAAAGCTCTTAAAAGATTTAGAACTTCAAAAACTTCTTTTAACAAGAGGCGAAAACGGCATGGCGCTTTTTGAAAAAAAAGGAGCAAATATTGAATTTACAATGGTTCCTGCTTTTAATAAAAAAGAAGTTTTTGATGTAACGGGTGCGGGTGATACCGTGGTTGCGCTTTTTACTTTGGCATTGTGTGCGGGTTTGAGCGCTAAAGTTGCAATGAATATTGCAAACACAGCGGCAAGTATTGTTATAAAATACTTTGGTTGTCATACAATAACAATCGAAGATTTAATAAACGAAGTAAGTAATTAAAGGAAAAATTTATGGATTTTTTAAAAAAATTAAAACCTTTTGATTATTTGATTATCTTAATCATTATAATTGCCTTAATTGTAGGATATTTGACTTTTACTAAAAAAAGGGCAACATCCTCTAATCAAATTGAAGCAAGTACAAAAGTTGAAATCGAAGTATATTTAAGAGGTGTTACAACAACAAACAGCGAAGAACTCTTTAAAAAAGACGATGAAACATTTATTACAATAAGAAATGTTCCTTATACAAAATTGAAAATTAAAGACGTAAAATCAGAAAAAAGAAAAATAATGCTCCCGTCTTTAAATCCGCAAAAACCTTATTTATTGGTTAATGATGAAACAGCGCCATATCAATATGATTATCTTATTAAAGTTGTTGATGACGCTAAAATCACAAAAGACGGAGATGCCGTTGTTGGTGGAAATAAGGTTAAAATTGGTATACCTATTACTCTTGAAGGGGCAAAATATAAGCTAAACGGAGTTATAACAAATATAATTGCAAGCCCCGAGCCGATTAACGAAGTACACGAAGATTTAGACATGCATACAAAAATTAACCAAGATGTTCACTAAAATTAAAAAATTCATTAACGACAGCTTTTTTATGGAAAACATTGATAATATTACTTTTTTTGTTTTGTTATCAATGCTTTTGGCTTCAATTTTTCTAAACAGCGAATTTATCGGCGCAATTAGCCTTATATTTTCATTTTTGGTTATTTTTAAATCAATTTTTTCTCTTGAAAAATTTAACTTTAAGCTTGAAAATTATCATAAAGCCTTAATAATTTTCTTTTTAATTGTTAGCGTGAGCTTATGCGCTTCAAGCCTGTTTAAGCTTAGTTTGCACGGATATATTAAGACTCTTATTTATATTATTTTCTTTTTTAGCGCCTGTATATTCTATAAAAATAATAAAAATAAAATATACCCTGCAATTCTTTTTATATGCGTACTTTTAAGCTATGAGTCGATAGTTGCGATTATTCAAAACTACAACGGAGTTGTTGAAATATCCTCCTGGCAGGATATGACACATATTAACCCCGAAGAAGTCTTATCAAGGGCTTATGGAACACTTAAACCTTATAACCCTAACCTTTTAGCGGGGTATTTGCTCTGCGGCTTATCAAGCTTTATTTTTGTAATCTTTTCAAATTTAAAAGAAAAAAGAAAAAAATTTGCTCTTGTTTTTTTAATTCTTTTTTTAATTACGCTTGTTGCAATAATTGATACAGGGTGCAGAGGTGCTTATTTAGGCTTTTTGTTCTTTTTCCCGTTATTATTTTTAGCTTTACTTAATTACATCTACAAGCGTTTTGGCGGTTTATCAAATATTAAAAAAAGATATAAAAACCTAACAATTGCTTGTTTTGTAGGTTTTTTAGCTTTTATTTTTACAAATCCCGCAATAGTAAAAAGGTTTGAAACAATCCTTGCTTTTAGAGCAGATAGCTCAATATCTTTCAGATTGAACGTTTATGAATCCGCAATAAAAATGTTTTTAGATAACCCCTTTTTAGGTATCGGGGTAGGTAATCAAAACTTTAGAGAGCTCTACGGGCTTTATATGAAAACGGGTTATGACGCTTTAGGCTGCTACTGCGTACCTTTGGAGATAATGGTTGAAAGCGGAATATTTGCCCTTGTTAGCTTTATTTTATTTTTGTTTTTTGTTGTTAAAAAATGCTATAAAATTTGTATCAATGAAGCTTCGCAAATACAGAGTAAAATTTTAGCACTCAGCGTTGTTTTGATGATTGCTGCCGTTATGGGGCATGGGTTATTTGATACAATCTGGTTTCGCCCCCAAGTACAGTTTATGTTTTGGACTTATATTGCAATGCTTGAGGCTGATAAATAAACTTCAATTATAAACATAAACTTGTATCGTAAGCTGTGATTTATAAAATATTGAAAATTAATTGTTGCTTGTTAAAATTGTCTTAAAAGCAGCAAGTCCTCTTGCTGAGATTATCTTTGATTCGCTTTTTTGTTCTTTTGCGATATTGAAAATTTTAACTATTCTTCTGATTTCATCTGCACTTTTAATAGTGTTTGTTGCATAAACATTGTGAATTTTTTCCGGGGAAATGTTAAATAAAGCATTTAATTCAACTTCTGTCATGGTTTCTCTCTTTATAAATCTACTACTGATGTATAAATAAAGTATTTGAAAAGATTTGAATTGCTCAAAAAGATAAAACTGTTACAAAACTTAAAATAATTTTTAGTCCGTAGTATATAGTGTAATAAATCTGATTTTATGCTAAAATTACAAACAACAATAAAGAGGAGGCTGTATGATAGATAGATTTAAAAGATATGCCAATGAATTTAAAACATTTGCAATTAAAGGTAACGTAATTGATATGGCAGTAGGTATCATAATCGGCGCCGCATTTTCAAAAATCGTTGATTCAATGGTTAAAGATATTATCATGCCGCCAATGGGCTGGTTAATGGGTAGAGTTGATTTTACCAATTTATATTTAACGCTTCCGAATTATGAAGGTCAAATCGTAAAATATCCTTCGCTTGAAGCAGCTCAAGCAGCAGGTGCTGTTACAATTAACTACGGTCTTTTTATTAATACCTTAATAAGCTTCATTTTTGTAGCTTTTGCCGTTTTTCTTTTGATTAAATTTATTAATAAATTAAGAGCAACAACTCAAAAAGAAATTGAAGAGGCTGCTCCGACAACAAAAACCTGCCCGAGATGTTTTAGCGAGATTAATATTAATGCGACAAGATGTCCCAATTGTACATCTGAGATATAACCCCTATGTATAAAAAAGGTTAATAAAGTTTAAAAACCCCTATCAAATCGATAGGGGTTAAAATTATTTTTGTCTTTTATCTTTTTTGGACAAGTTTTTTAAAGCGCTTTTTATTTCATCTATTGCAGATGTTATACTATTTTGGGTGCCGGATGCTAAATTTTTTATGGATTCAGTGATATTGTTATCGGTAGAAGAGCCGGTACCCGGGGTTTGACTTTCGGGAGGTTTTTTGCTGATTGAGTACCTTTGTTTTTGTCTTCGGGTGTCTCTTTTGCAGGTTCTAAAACTCCGGAAGTATCTTTTTCTGTTCTCTCTTTGGGAATTTCGTTTTCTGTTTTCGCTTTAGTGGTATCTTTTGCTGGTTGAGTACCTTTGTTTTTGTCTTCGAGTGTTTTCTTTTTATCGATTAGTTTATTTATTTCATCTGTATCATTCTTACTTTTGTATTTTATAGCGTCCAGTTCTTTTTCAAAATCTTCTTCAGACATTGGAGAATCAGCAGACATTGAAGAAATTTTATCTTTAAGTTTTTGAATGCTGTCTTTAGATTCCTTAACTTCATTAACTTTTTTTGTTATATTTATTTCTTGTTCAGTGCCATTAACAATCTTTTTAACTATTTTTTCTCCATTTTCATTTGTGGTATATGTTTTTTGAATGTTAATTTTACCTTTTCTCTGGGCACCTTGTAAAACACCATCTTTATAAACCATTGTTATTTTATCGCCGTTTTTTAACTTATCAACAATCGTACCCGTAAATTTTTCGCCATCATTACCGATTGTTGCAATACTTCTGTCAAATTTTATATCTGAGAGTTTATGCCCTTTGCCTTTAATTACAAGCGCAAGTGCAATCCCTGCCGTACCGATTACACCAAGCCCTATAAGAGCTTTTTTAAGTTTATTATTACCGTTTTCAATTTGTTTAGATTCAGTATTTGAATTTGTAGCGTTGGAACTGTTTTGCAATTTATTACGATACATCTCCACTGTTGGATTTTGGCTTGAAACTTGTATGTTTTCCATTTTTTAACCTCATTTAACGTTAGTTTGATGACAAATTATATATAATAAAAATAATAAATAAAAAAATTGCCCTTAAAAAAGTGTCCTTTTTTATAAGTAATGTTCAAAACCCCCTGTTAAATTACCAGGGGGTTTTGAAAAGCTCTTATTTACATTTGTTCCACTTTTCCAAAAAATCAGCTTTTTCCATTGCTTGTATTCCTCTTTTTTTGCAGATTTCCGCATATTTATAATACGGATCTGCTAAATTTGCTTCCATTGCGTTATCATATATTTTTTTCAAAGTTTCTTCGCTTAGCTCGGGGTGTTTTCTTGCCTGTCTTTGCATTTGCATTACGGCATTCATTTCCCTATCCGTATTTACGCTTACGTGCATATTTTTACCAAGTTCCGACACGTCTGTTTTGTCTCCAAGCTTTTTAAGTGCTTTTTGATGTTTTGTTACTTCGCCGTTTGCATTACCTAAGTGTCCTTTAAGTTTATTTTTTTGTTTTGAGCCATCAGGTAATTTTGCTATTCTTTCTTCAAGGCTTTTAACTTGAGCTTGAGCTTTTTTAAGCGCTTCTTGTTCACTTTCAATTAATCTGTTTTTTTCAATTGCCTGAGTAATTTCGGTTTTAGCTTTTGTAACAGAAGCTTGAGCCTCTTGTGATACGTTACTTACTTCCGTCAGAGAAACTTTTTGAGCTGCTCCTTTAGACATTGCAGGGTCGGCAGATGCTGAAGAAATTTTATCTTTAAGTTTTTGGATACTGTCTTTAGTTTCATTAACTTTTTTTGTTATGTTTACCTCTTGTTCAGCACCATCAACAATCTTTTTAACTATTTTTTCTCCGCTTTCATTTGTAGTATATATTTTTTCAAAGTTAACCTTACCTGCTCTTTGAGAGCTTTGCAGAACACCGTCTTTATAAACTCTGGTAACTTTATCGCCGTTTTTTAACTTATCAACAATCTTACCGCTGAATTTTTCACCCTCTTCGCCGATTGTTGCAATACCTTTGTTATAATTTATTTTAGCTTTACCTTTTTTAAGTGCAACCGCAAGTGCAATTCCCGTTGCACCGATTACACCAAGCCCGATAAGAGCTTTTTTGAGTTTTTCGTCTCCGTTTTCAATTTGTTGCGGCTTTGATACATAATTCTGTTCGGGCATTCTTGTTCTTGCGCCTTGAAACTGCACGTTTTGGGCAGAATTAACCCCTTGTAAATTTTCCATTCCTAAACCCCTTATATAAATTTGTTAGTATAAATTAATAAAGTATATTTTTTTAAAAAAATTGCCAAAAAAATTAAAAACTTTTCTTTTATGTTACAATTAAACCTATAATACTTTTTTAAGGAAAAAACCATGCTAAAAGTCGGAATTGTGGGTCTGCCTAATGTCGGAAAATCAACTCTTTTTAATGCGCTGACAAGTGCTAAAAATGCTCAATGTGCAAATTATCCTTTTTGCACAATCGAACCTAATGTCGGAGTTGTTAATGTCCCCGATATCCGACTTGAAAAGCTTGCGCCTTTGGTTAATACAAAAAATATTATCCCGACGGCAATTGAATTTGTTGATATAGCGGGGCTTGTAAAAGGTGCAAGCAAGGGTGAAGGTTTGGGAAATCAATTTTTGCACAACATTAGAGAAGTTGACGCTATTGTTCAGGTTGTAAGATGTTTTGATGATGTCAATACAATCCATGTTAACGGCAAGGTTAATCCCGTTGATGATATTGAAACAATTAACTCCGAGCTTGCACTGGCCGATATATCAACTCTGGAAAATATTTCAAAAAGAATATCAAAACAAGTAAAAGGAGGGGATAAGGAAGCAAAAATTCAAGATAGCGTTATTCAAAAATGTATGCCTTATCTTGAAGAAGGAAAATTTATCGATACAACAATATTTACGCAAGACGAGAAAAAAGCGCTTCACTTTTTCCATCTTTTAATGTCAAAACCCGTAATATATTGCGCAAATGTTTCTGAAGTCGATTTATTAAAAGGAAATAACTATACTAAGGAAGTTCAGGCGTATTTAGGTGATAGCGCTCAAATTGTTTTAATTTGCGCTAATTTAGAAGAAGAGCTTGTTGATTTGGGCGCTGATGAAGCAAAAAATTATCTTCAAGAGCTTGGTATTGAAAATTCAGGTATTGAAAAGATGATAAAAAGCGCTTATGATATTTTAAATTTAAGAACATACATTACCGCAGGAGAAAAAGAAGTAAAAGCTTGGACTATAACAAAAGGTACAAAAGCGCCCGCAGCAGCAGGGGTTATCCATAGCGACTTTGAAAAAGGTTTTATTAAAGCAGAAGTCGTTTCTTATGATGATTTTATAGCTTCGGGCTCTTGGGCTGCTGCTCGAGAAAAAGGGTTAGCTCGTCTTGAAGGCAAAGATTATGTTGTTCAAGATGGCGATATTATGGTTTTTAGATTTAACAATTAGCCTATATTTACCGCTAAAACCTCTGTCATATTCAAATTGTTTACCTGACAGAGGCTTTATGGGTTTGAATGTGTAAATTTTTGTTAAAAAAAGTTAATATTACACCAATTTTTCTAAAGCTGAATTAAAAAATGTCGTAAAAGACAATAAGGATGACACGACAGAGAATAAAATGGTGTGATATGAAAAAATTACTAATGATATTCTACATAATTTTCAGCCTGTTTTTTAGTGTACAATATTCATTTGCACTCGATTATTCGCCGATTTCAACAAATCAAAAAATTGTAGCAGCGCTAAATTCGCTTGATAGCATAAACAGACGTGATGTAATAGCAATTTTATACGGAAGAAACGCTACTAAAAAACCTATAAGGGTAATGTTCAGAGATTTAGCGGTCTTTGGCTATCAGGATTGCGAAGCATTAACCGTCAGAACCAAAAACAACGGACTTGTAATCTATATAAGCAACGAACATAGAGGCGCAAGCCCCGAATGTATTGCTTGCTTGATTGCCCATGAATCACAACATCATACTTTTACAAATTCAAGAGCTGAAGAATTAAGAGCTTGGGTGTCAGAAACGCAGGCATGGAACGAATTTGTAAGAAGAAATAAAGAACTTGCAACATCAAGCGATCCTTTAGCTAAAAGAGAAAATTATATTGCAAAAATAAGAGCAAAAGGCGGTGTTCAAGGTATACAAAAGCTGATTGCTACAAACCCCGTGTATAAAGGTTTAAACTAGATATAAATTTAAATATTTTTATGTTTTCACCCTGATTATTTTATTATAATCAGGGTGAAACTTTTGTATATTTTAATTTTACGACTTTTTAACAATTAAAAATTTATCGTCCGAATTTGACATGTGTTTATGGTATTATAAAACAAAATTAATTTTTTTATAAACCGTTAAACCAAAACAAGATAAGAAAAGTTGTTAAGATAATAAAAAAACGAATTAAATACATTTTTATAAAGGAAATTTCAATGGAAGAGTATACATATATCAAAAAAGAAATGTTCAATATTGAAAATGAAAATTTATTAAAGTTGGAAAAACTCTTTCCAGGCGCAGTTAAAGACGGACAGCTTGACATAAAAGCTTTAATGGAAGAATTAGGGCAATTTGAAGAAGTTGATAAAGAAAAATATGAGCTTAACTGGGCAGGTAAACAAAACGCTAAAAAAGAAGCAAGGAAAAACCCTTTAGGTAAAACTTTAAGATATATTGAAGGCGATGGAATTAGTGAAGATACAACCCAAAACATATACATTGAAGGAGATAATTTAGAAGTTTTAAAACTTCTAAGAAAAAATTACTATGCTTCAATTAAAATGATTTATATTGACCCGCCATATAACACAGGCTGCGACTTTGTCTATAAGGATGATTTTTCAATGACGCAGGAAGAAGTTGAAAAAATGCAAGGCGAGAGAGATGAATACGGTAAAAGATTGCAAAAAAATTCAAAGGATTCTGCGAGATATCATACAAATTGGCTTAATATGATGTACCCCAGACTCCAACTTGCCAAGGATTTATTAACTAATGACGGGGTTATTTTTATATCTATTGATGATAACGAGCTTGATAATTTAAAAAAAATTTGCGATGAAATTTTCGGACAAGATAATTTTGTAAACTGTATCGCCGTAAAAATGAGCGAAGCTTCCGGAGTGAAGATGAATCATCAAAAGAAAAGATTTCCAAAAATTAAAGAATATATATTATTTTACAAAAAACCCTTTTTTGAAGAGTTTAAATGTATAGATAAATATAAGCAGGAAAACTGGGATAGTGAAAACAATATATTTCTGGAAAATTTCACAAATGAAATGCGACTGGAATTAATAAAAATTGAAGAAAAAGAAACTAAAAATATCGCTGATGTTAACAGCATAAATAATATTTTACAAAATGTTAAGAAAGTATCTTTAAGCGATAAAATTAATGAATTAAAAACAAATGGTAAAGATGATAAAAATATTCAAGAATGGCTATTTAAAAATTCATACAGAATAATTAAAACCGCAGGTTCTTCAAGCTTAGCAAATTTGGTAAGAAATTTTAAAAATATACCCAAGCAAGATATTGCTTGCGCTTTATCTAATGAAGGTGTGCTTTTTTATTATATTACGGATTTTAACAGAGATACAAAACAACCTCGCTTGCAAGTAATATTTGCAGATACAAACATATACAAAAACCCGTGTGATTTTTGGCAGGATATTAAAACAACGGGTGCTGTTGCGGATGAAGGAGGGGTAAAATATAAAAACGGCAAAAAACCGCTAAAATTACTTAACAGATTAATAAAAACAACAACAAATAAAGATGATATTATATTAGATTTCTTTTCAGGTTCGGCAACAACTGCGCATTCTTGTATGCTGCAAAATTTAGAAGATTCGTCTAATCGAAAATTTATCATGGTGCAGCTGCCTGAAGATTTAGACAAAAAATACCAAAATGCAACGGGAGATTCAAAAAGGGATATTAAAGAACTTATTGATTTTCTGGATAGCATAAATAAGCAACACTACCTTAGCGAACTCGGTAAAGAACGTATAAGACGTGCCGGACAAAAAATTAAAGAAGGAATTGAAAAAGCAAATAAGCGTCTGAAAAACCAAAACAAACCAAAACAAATTCCTGATATCGGTTTTAAGGTTTTTAGAGTGGGTGAAACAACTCTAAACTGGGAAAAACTGCGCTTACAAGGTAAAGACCTTCAGCATGATTATTTTGCAACAGCAAGCAAAAAAGACAGGCTTGACTTTACGCCCGATTATCAAAACGATCTCAATGTAGTTTATGAGATTATGTTACGTCAAGAGGGGCTGGCTTTAACTTCAAATATTGAAAAATTAACAAATATCGGCTCAAGAACCTATCTTGTTAAAGATAGTTATTTGATAAGTTTAGAAGAAACAATAACGCAAGATATGATTGAAAAGCTTTCAAAGCTAAAACCCCTGCCCTTTAAGTTTGTGTTTAGAGATTCCGCATTTAATGATGATATAATTTTCAAAGACAAAACATTTAGAAAATTAAATATGTTTATTGAAAAAAATTCAAATAGCACTAAAAAAACTTTCACGGTTGAATTTATTTAAGAGGCGGTTAATATGGCAGAAAAGATTAAATTTGAATTTAATGATAAATTAACACACCAGCTTCAAGCAATAAATTCAACAGTCGGCTTGTTTAAAGGTCTTGAGATAAGTAACAAGGGGCTATATAGCGGTAATAGACTTTTAGCTGATGATTATTCTTCAAACCCGCAAATTACTTTAAATTCACGGTTATTGAACAATTTAAAGAAAATTCAGCTTGAAAATGATATTTTTCCTGATGATACTCTTTATAACGGTGATTTTGCAATAGAGATGGAAACGGGAACCGGCAAAACCTATGTTTATTTAAGAACCATACTACAGCTATATAAAGATTACGGGTTTAAAAAATTCATGATAATTGTACCTTCTATTGCTATAAAAATGGGGGTTAGGAAGTCTGTTGAAATGTTAAGTGAACATTTTAAACCAAAATTTAATATTGATTTATTGAAACATTTTTATATATATGACAGCAAAAATATTCAAGGAATATTAAATGCTTTTGTTGAAAGTAAAGATTTAAGCATTTGCTTAATTAACACACAGGCTTTTGCTTCCGATTCAACAAAGATTAAAAATAAACAAGAAAACGGCACTCGTCTTTGGGAAGAGCTTAGAAACATTAAACCTATAATAATTATGGATGAACCGCAAAGAATTGAAGGAACAAAGAAAAAGCCGTCTAAGTCAAAAGAATCGCTAAATGAGCTTGATTATTTATTTGCTTTAAAGTATTCCGCTACCCATAAAGATGAATTTAGAGCAAATTTTATATATAAATTAGATTCATATAAAGCATTTGCAAATGAACTTGTAAAATCTGTTAAGGTAAAAACTGTTTATGGAACCATACCAAAAGATTCTCCATATATTCGATATATTAGCTTTACTAAAGACCTTAAAGCAAAGATTGAAATATTCTCAAAAGAGCAAGGCGGAAGAATAAAGTTTAAAACATTTGAAGTATTGGCCAATCAATCAATTTATGAATTATCCGGTGGTTTAGACCAGTATAAAGACTATTATGTTACAGAAAATCCAAGAAAAGACAGCTTAAAAATTTCTACCCCCAATAATAATATTTTTCTTGAAGAAGGGGAAAGTAACAGCGATATAAACCAAGACAAAGCTGTTAGAATACAAATACAATTAGCTATTAAAAACCATTTAGATAAACAGTTTGCAATACTTGAAAAAGGAAAGAAGATTAAGGCTTTAACCTTGTTTTTTATTGACGAAGTTTCAAAAGTGCGTGATGAAAACGCCCCGGATACAAGAGGGGAATACCTTAGAATATTTGATGAAGAATATGCTAAAGCAATAAGCGAATATAAAGATAAATTTTTAAAGTATTGCGATTTATTTCCTTTGTATAAGAATATTGAAAAAGTAAGACAAGGGTATTTTGCATGCGATAAACAAGGTAAGATTTTGAACCTTGAAGTTCTTGATGAAGATAAAGAATATAAGAAAGATATTCAAGAACTTGTAGATAAACAAATAGACCAAATATTAAACGCTAAAGACGAATTAATTTCATTTAATAACAGTCCGCTTGCTTTTATATTCTCTCATTCCGCTTTAAGAGAAGGTTGGGATAATCCGAATATATTTACGCTTTGTACTTTAAAAAAGAGTAACAGCGATATTGCTAAAAAGCAAGAAATCGGCAGAGGATTAAGATTACCTGTTGATATTAACGGTGAGCGCATACAAGATAAAGAAATAAACGAGTTAACGGTTATTGCAAATAATTATTATGATGAATTTGCTTTAGCGCTGCAAAAAGACTTTAGCGAAAAAATGGGATTCAATAAAGACGAAGTAACTTTTGATATTATTACTCAAACGCTTAAGCGGGCAGGCATTCCTGCGCAAAAAATTTCTAAGGAGCTTGTTGAAGAATTTAGAAAGGAATTATTTACATATAGCGTTGTGGATAGCAAGAATATATTAAAGAATAAAGCTTCAAATCTTCAGTATCTTGAATTTTCTAACGAAGTTTTGCATGAGCATGAAATTAAAATCAAAGAAGTATTTATTGAACTGATGAAAGAAAAGGGGAGCAGTAAATTTCCCGTTAAAAACGGCGATAATGAACCTATTGTAAATGCAGCTTGCCCATATTTAAAAGAAGAAAAATTTAAAAAATTTCTTGATACTCTAAAGCAATATATGATTAAAAAATCAATATATATATCTGATTTTAATCAAGATGAGTTTATTGAAAAATGTATAGCGCAAATTAATGAATATTTAAAGAATATTGAACCGACAAACGTTTTTGAAGTTACGCAAGGAGTATTGAAGCTAAACGCAGGAAAAATTACCGTCGATAAAGCAGAAACACCTCCCGAGCAAAAAGAGGTTAAAACCTGTTTTATGGCACCTAAAACAAATTTAGAAATTATTGATAATATTATGTATCATACCATGATGCCAAGAAAAGCAATTTTTAGGATTATAAACGGAATTGAAAGGCGAGAGTTATTAAATTATCAAGATATTTTAGAAGATGTTACAATTAAAATTTCAAAACTTCTTGTTAAATTTAAGGCAGAAAATATTGTTTCTTATGAAATTATCGAAGGTTATAATTCAGACTGGGAAGGTATAATTGAAGCAGATGTTATTGATGATGATTCTTTTGAAAAGGATGAAAATATATTCAAAAGCGATTTATCAAAGCAAAAAGCATTGAATAAATTTTACAAAACGGATAGTAAAGGGGAATTGAAGTTTGCGCACAGCTTAGAGGATGATGAATCAACCATTCTGTTTACAAAACTAAAAAAGGGCGGGTTTGTTATTGATACGCCTTATGGGAATTATTCGCCGGATTGGGTTGTAATTGTTGAAGAAAAAGCAACCAAAGACCATAGAATGTATTTTGTTATTGAATCTAAGTTTGATAAAGAGGATGAAAATTTAACCGAAATTGAAAAAAATAAAATAGAAAAATGCGGAAAGCTACATTTCAAAGCTGTTTCAAAGTCCGTTAAGTTTGATTGGATAAACAGCTATAATGACTACAAAAGAAAATTTGGAATAATAAATACTTTGTAATTTTTCTTTTTTGCTGTTGTTAAATTTGTTAATTTTTGTAAAATAAGTTTAAAATTTCATTACAATCATTAAAGATTTAATAATATATTACCGTATTTAAAAATATAAGGACAATAAAGGAGCTAAGCTAAAGCAATGTCACAAAATTATAATTTAAATTCAAACTTTGGCTTGAATATTTCCACTCGCAGCGGAAAATCTCAGAATGTCCAACAGAGTAAAACAGAGTTAAATAAAAAAAATTATAATATTTTTAATTCTTTAGGCAGCTTTGTTGATAAATATGAAAATGTTTTCAATGGAGATGTTGAAAAAGAAATAAATATGTATTCTCGTCAGGCGATGATAGTCGGAATGAACTTAAAAGCTTCCGATACAGTTAGAAGATTTGATGTAAACATATAAACCAATTCGTATATTAGCTAAAAGGTGCATTTGATGCACCTTTAAATTTTTCTTTAGTGTTTTAAGGCTAATTTGCTGCTTTCTATACCGGTTATTGTTCTTTTGCTTAGGTTGTTGTTGCTCAAAAGAAATTACCCTTGGCATTGTTAAGGATAAAGGTATATTTATTTTTCGCTCGGTATCATCTTTTCACTTTGTCTCTATTGTATGCTGCCGCATGCAATGATAGCAGAGTTCGGATTATTAGCAAGGGCAGGTTGTTAATAAAAGAATGAAAGCAGGAAGCCGTAGGGTAGACTTTAGTCTACCATCTTGAAACTGATACAACAGGGAGACGTAATTGTAGGGTAGACTTTAGTCTGTCATCTCTAAACTGCCCTACGGATTTTTATCTTCATCCTTTTATCAATAATTCACCCTTGCAATGACAAGTTATAAATGGTGGACTGAAGTCCACCCTACGACTAAAGCGGGGGTTGCAATTGTAGGGTAGACTTTAGTCTACCATCTCGAAACCGGCTTGTCGATTTTTGGTTTTTAACTTAGTTATAAACGGTGGACTTCAGTCCACCCTACATATATCAAAGCTCATAACTTCGCTAAGGGCTGAAACAAATCCGCTCCAAAGACATTGAAGACAAGTATTCTAATTCCCAACATCCGCCCCAACATCATGGCTAAGCAACCGCAAAGCCCGCTCTACAAGTCTAAGCCGCTAATATATTTTTTTCTGCATTTCCTAAAATTTTTCTTGTTGAACTTGAAGCCGAGTCGGATATTATTGTCTGAGTAGCCGTTTTTGTTGTACTTGCACCGATGTTTCCTGCCAATTTAGCATTTCCGTACAATCCGCCGCCGACCAAAGCGCCGACACTACCCGACACAAAAGCATTCATAGCCGTTGTTTTGGCCAAATCGCCGACATTAAAGTCCACATCTTCTTCTAAAGCCGCATCGGTTAAATATGTCATTGCACCGCTTACAGCACCACAGCTTAAACCGCATTTAGCGCCGTTTTTAACGGATTGTAACACAAGACCGTTTTTAATGCCTGCTCCTACACCTGATGAAACAGCGCTTGTTGCACCTGTAACAGCTCCCGAGATTACATCTTTAGCTATTTGTTTAGTATCTAAAGCGTCATTATCAACGTTATTTGTTGCCCTTTCGAGAGTTTTGGCGCTTGCTTTAACAAAAGCTCCAATCGGCGCACCATATTTTAGCGCTGCAAGAACACCGACCGAGCCTGTACCGAAAGATAGGACGGTTGTAGCAATTGCAGCAACACCTGTTAATATATTTGTTATTAAATTTGTTGTGCTATCTTGTTTTTTGTCAAATTGCTCAATATAATCCAGTGCTTCATCAAAAGAAATTTCCCCTTTTTTATATTTATTGAGCATACTGTCGCAATCATCCGCCGATAAACCCACGTCGAAGGCTTCTTTAAAATCATTCCAAATATTTCCGATAAAGCCTTGTTTATCTTTAACATTTTCCAGTTTTTGCTCTAAATATTCATGATTGATGTCAGTTTTATTAAGAGCATAAGCACTGTTAGATAAATCTGTACTTGTCAGCATATCTGTCATACTAATAACTAACCTTTAAATTACACACATTATAATAAAGTATTTTTTCTGTTAAAAATTGCTTGCTTGAAGATAAATTTAACAATTGTTAAAAATTCGCTAAAAAAGACGGATTTTGCCCGTCTTTTTGGTTGTTATGGTTAAACTGTCTTTATTGTATTAATACCACCAAAAACCGCCGTCACGAATTTGGGTGTTTAAATCTTCCTGTTTTTCAATTTTTGCTTCTATTCTTTGATTGTTTTTATTGCGCTCAAGGTTTGCTACTCTATTAAAACATATACCAAGTTCTTGCGAGTTTTTTGCGTATGCTTTGCATTCTGCTATTGATTTATCAAATTTTGCTTTTCTTAATGCCCAGTAATTATTTTCCATATTTTTCTTGCTATTTTCTTTTGCGGGTATAAACACGGCGTTTTCATATAACGGAGGACAAAATTCAGCCCATTGAGGCTCCATTACGCTTTGAGCAAATGAAAATTCGATATTTGCAAACATAATTAAAGCGCATATTATCAATGTTTTTTTCATATCTTTTCCTATAAATCTACATTTAAATTTTGCATATTATTAAGTTGTTTTGTTTCTTGCAAAGTCTTGTAGTATTCTTGTTCGGCGCTTTGATTGTAGCTTTTTTCGGCACGTTTTCTGTCGTATCTGTCTTGTTGTCTGTCTTGAAAACGTTGACCATATTCAACAGTGCTCAAAGTTCCTCTTGTAGCACGTCCAACAGAATTTACAGTATAACTTGTCTGGTTAATTACGTTAAGTACATCGCTAAAGCCTGCTTCCGCTTTTAAATTTGTTAAAGTAAAAAAGGCAACAAAGCTTATAGCAAGTGTACAAAGAGCAACTTTCTTTCTCATGTTTTACCTTTCAATTTAAATTGCTACTTTATCCTTTTCGACTTAAATTTTTAAAACTTTAGATTTAATTAATCATAAATTAAAAAAAATTTACAAAAATTTTAATTAAATTTGCTGAAATAAAAAAGTCTACATCTCAACCAATTGCATGCATAATTTAATATCACATATAGTAAATAGAATTGATAAATTATAAGGAAAATTATTTTATTAAAGATAGCTTAACAATAAGGAAGGTTTAAAGAATGAATTGTTTGCATATATCGGATACTATAAATAAATATAGGTAATAGTAAGACACTTAAAGAGATGTTGAATATGTAAGTGATTGATTTAGATGAATTGTAAGAGCGGAATTGGCAAAAAAGGATGTTTGAAAGAAAAGCCGTAGAGCGGGTTTTAGTCCGTCGTTTATCAAGGTATAGCGTGTGGCATTTGTACCGAATTTTCGACTCTGCTTTATTAATGAGGGCGCTAAATTAATAAAAGGATGAGAATAGTAAATTGTAGGGTAGACTTTAGCCTACCTTTATCAAGGGTTAACCCATAACAATCTTTCTGAATGGGTAGTTGTTCTAAGTGTAATGGTAGACTAAAGTCTACCCTACGGCTGGTGCTGCAATATAGAATGGATTTAATTTTCAAAAGTTATAAACGGTAGCTGCAAAGGGTAGTTGTAAAGGGTGGACTTCAGTCTCCTTACAAATACCAAACTGCTACGGCAAGGAATTATAATTGCAGGGTAGACTTTAGTCTACCATTCTAAAACCCGACTTGTGCGGTTTTGGTTTTTAACTTAGTTATAAACGGTGGACTAAAGTCCACCCTACGACGGAGAACTGTAATTGCAATTGCAGGGTAGACTTTAGTCCACCATTCTAAAACTGCTTTATTAATGAGGGCGGTAAATTAATAAAAGGATGAGAATAGTAAATTGTAGGGTAGACTTTAGTCTACCATTCTAAAACCTGGCTTGCGGGTTTTTAGTTTTTAACTTAGAGCTACTGTTTTATCAAGGTTTAACTCGTGGCAATCTTAGTAATGGTGGAACTAAAGTCCACCCTACGGACTACTCAAACAGACGGGCTCGCTAACGTTGCGCCCCAGTCGATCTATCTTGCTTAAAAATCTAAGCTTATCGCTTAATTTTACTACGCAATATGAGCTTAGTTTATCTTTGACAAAATATAATTCACAACCAATTTTGAAACATCTTCATTGATATTATAAAAATATTTTTCCAAAATCTCTTCTCTTAACTTCTTTTTAGGGTCTTTTTTATCAACCAAAAGCATATTTACGAGCTTTTCAACTTCATCTTTTGAATTGGCAATATAAAACCCCTGTTTGATAATATTTCCGAAATCGTCAAAAGGGGCTCTATCTTCCCTATCCAAAAGAATAATCGGGTTTTTTGAAGGGTAGTATTCTGCTAAAAACGAAGAACAATCCGTAATTAATAAGCTTGAGTTTTTGAATAAATCAATATAGTTCCCTTCGTTATACACTTTAGCATTATCCGATTTATTCCAGGAATTAATATAATTATCATATTCGGCTTCGTCCAAAAAACCGTCTTGAATACAGCTATCTTTAAGCATAGGATGAGGTTTAAAGATAAAATCAAATTGCTTATTTTTATTTACAAATTCTAAAAAGAATTTATAATCCCTTTTAAAAGTTGACATCTTTAATCCGTTCCCAAGTGAATGGTGTGCGCCATAGATAATTAAAGGTTTTTTTAGTTTTGTTTTTTGAATATAGTTATATTGTTCAAGCTTCAGAGAGCCAAAAGCAAAAATATTCTCATCCATTTGACATTTTTTTGAATAAAACTTGTTATGATAAGGACTTTCCGATAAAAATAACCACAAGGAAGAATAAATATCGTAAATAAATTCTGACCCCCAGTTTTTTGAATTAACCGTTGTATAACCGTAAGAATTGAGAATTGTAAGAGCATATTTTGAAACATTAATCGGATTAATTGCGCCGAATAAGTACCACGGCTGTTCATAAAAAACAATATCAAAGGATAAATTTTCAATATTTAAAACATCGTTTTTATAATCATAAATATCAATTGTTTTAATATTAAGTCTGTCAAAAAATTTTTTTGAAGCTTCTTGAGTGAATTTAATTTTTCCTTTTGATAAAATCGGATACAAACCGACAGGCAAGACTTCAAAACGCTCATTAGTGCTTAAGAGTTTATACAGCCTTGTATAGCTCCACTTTTGGTTTTCCGAGCACAAAAACAAAACTTTTATTTTTTCTTTTGATTTAATTTTTTTTATGACATTTTTATAATTATTTTTAATTTCTTCAAAATCTTTTTTATTATTAGGCATTATTGAGAGAATTTTTGTATTTTTATTTATAATTGTTTTTAAAAATTTTTCCTTATCAAAAAAAGCGGGGGATGTAACAATAATAAAATCAACGTTTAAATTTTTTAAATCATCCGGTTTAATTTGATTATTAAGCGGGTTTGAAGAAGCAATCAAATTTTTCGGGGTTGAATTTTTAAATTTTAAATCGCTGCAGCCTAAAACGCTAAAATATTCGCAAAGATTAAAAGACTCCCTGAGCGCTTCAAAGAAAATTCCGCAACAGTAAAAAACAACGCTTTTATTTTTGCATAATTTTTTTAAATTATCCAAATTATTTTTGAAAATTTCGCTTTTAAAGAAATCAAGCCAATGATTATATTCAAAATCCATATTTATTTAGACCTTGAAAGTTTAAATTCATGATTATCAAGAAGCTCTTTTTTAGCTCCCAACATCATATTTTCAGCACTTTCCAAAATTTTCACAATCATATAACCGTTTTCCCCGTCCGAGCGAGGCGTTTTATCGTGTTCAATGCAGTTTAGAAAATGCTGACATTCAAGTTTTAGAGGCTCAATTTCAAGATAGTCAAAAACTTCAATGTCGTTTTGAGAATTTTTCTTATTGTCGTAAACCTTCAATTTGCCTTCCTGCAAGGTGTCGTCTAAAATTGCGGTTGCTTTTGTTCCTCTTACAAGCAGGCTCACTCTTTTTTGAGGGTGTATCCAACTGTCTGAAACCTGTCCTATTAAACCATCTTCAAATTCAATTGTCAGATGAGTAATATCGTAAATATGTTCAAATTCGCTTGAAGCGCCAACTGCGCTAATTACTCTTAGAGGTGCTTTTCCTGTTACATGGGCTATCATTGAAACATCATGCGGGGCTAAGTCCCACATAACGCTTCTGTCGTTTTTAAAGTAGTTAATATTTAATCTATCTGATTGAGCGTATTTAATTTCTCCCAAAACACCTTGCGCTATCAACATTTTAAGTCTGTTAACAGCCGGATGATATAAGAGAAGATGTCCTACAAGAAGTTTAACTCCCATCTCATTGGCTATTTCTTTCAATTCTTTTGCTTCAGCGGCAGAAGTTGAGATAGGCTTTTCAACATAAACGTGTTTACTTGCAAGAAGGGCTTTTTTAACAAGTTTAAAGTGCGTGTGACTTGGTGTAACTATGCACATAGCTTTAATTTCAGGGTTTATTAAAAGCTCTTCAAAGTTTTTTGTAATATGGACGTCGCTGTATAGTTCTTTTATCATTTTTAAATTTTCGTCGTCCAAGTCGCAAACGCTGTGAAGCGCTTTCAGATTATAGAAATTTCTTACGATATTTCTTCCCCAAATGCCGCAGCCAACAACTGCTATACACTTTTCCATCAACTATTCCTTATTAAAACTTCATTATAATAATTTTAATAAAGTCAAATTTTATAGTCAAAGAAAATATGCGATTTGATTTACAAAACACAACACTTAATTTGTAATATATAAATTGAACAATTGAATTAACAATTGTTCAATTCACTGTATCTTGTGTAGCAATCTTTATACCAAAGAATATTCCCCCTGATTTTCTTTGCGGGATTTCCCGCAATTATTATATTTTCTTCGCTAAATTTTTTATTAACAAGGGAAAGTGCACCAACGACGGAATTAGAGGAAATATGAGCGCCTTTTAAAATTACGGAGTTTGTTCCAATCCAAACATTGTTTCCAATATAGACATCTTTTGAAGGGTTTAATATTTTTTTGGTGTTTTTATCTGTAATAGTGTGTCCGTCATTATTTCTTATTGTTATATTTTTTGAAAATAAACAATTGTTGCCTATTTCAATTTTCTTATTATCTCTTGATACAATAAACAATGAATCCATTGTGGTAAAATTTCTGCCGATTTTGAGCACCCCTGCGTCTATCAGATGAAAAGAACAAGAAGGAATATTTGCGTTTGTTGTTCTGATTGAAAAAAAGTTGTCGTTGCCCTTTAACTTAATTAAACTTTTTGAAAAATTTATAGGAAATTCAATTTCTACGGTATTATTATTTCCTTCAATAATTATATTTAAGCCTTTTATTCCCCCCCCCTCTTCCGGCATGGTTTTTTCATTGTTTATTATGTAGAAAACTTTATTATTTTCGCCTTTTAACGTTAATCCTTCCATGATTGTAAATTATATTAAAACTTCAAAACATAATCAAGTTTTGTGTTCAAATTTTTATTCTCTTTAAAATAATCCGAAAAAATTTTTCTGTTCAATAGTAAAATTAAAAACCAAGAATTATTATTTAAAAAGAAAAAGGAGGTAAAAATGAATAAAATATTGTTTTTAGGCGCATTAATCGGCATAGGTTTTGGTATAAGCGCACTGGTTAAAAAGCATAAAGAAGCTATGTAAGCCTGTTAATTAACAGGCTTTTTTATAATTTAATTGCCAAAAACAACAAATGCTTTGTCGTTTTCTCGAGCATAATCTTTCAAAAAGTTTTTTTGTTTTTGCATAAAGTCTTTGATATTTCCTACTATAGCGTTTGAACTATAAGCATATACTGCCATTATCTCGGGGTTTGAAACAAAAAATTCGTTATAATTTCTTTTTTCAAATTTTATATTCGGTTTAATTGTGCTAAGAACTCTTATTAGCTTATTGCTTGTATCCTGATTAATTTGAGTGAATGATTTATTTTTATTTTCTTCTAAAAAATTAATGTATTCCATATCATCAAAATTGAACGATTTTTTAATTAAATCACTTATGAAGGTTCTGTCTTGATTGTCTTTGTCAATTATACATCTTCTTTTAAAGGCTTCAACGCTTTTCTTAAAGCCTGAACCCGAGTCGTTTTTACCTCCTCCGTGAATATTTTGGGTTTGGGTGTTTATGATAACCCCTTGGGGCTTATAGAACCTAAATTTGCTTTCGGGGTTTTCGCAATAGGTTGTTGATAATAATGCGTTTGAATCGGGAAGGCTAAATTCATAAAAATTCAACAATTCCCACTCATCCTCAAAGCCATGAACAAAAAATTTAATATTTCCCGTGTTTATATTCGGAGCCGTTATTCCTTTTGAAACGGTATTTTTGTCAAAGCCGATTTTTTCCCAAACTTCATTACTTACTTCGTTAAATTTTATTATGACAAGTCCTTTTTCATCAACATAAACACCTTTTAGGTTTGTGGAATAATCTTTATTAATGTATTTGATGCTTTCTCTAATTCTTGAAGCGCTTGGAAATTTTGTTACAGGTAAAAGAGGCTGTGTTGCTTTAAAATCCATGATTTTTTCTTCAACTTTTTTTGATATATCTTTAAAGATATCTTTTTTATCGTCATAGAATGAATTATCTCTTTTAACTGCTTTTAAATCTGCAATTGTAAATATTTTGGATAATTCAAATAAATTATCATACTGCAAGTCGTAGGCTGTTGAAATTATTTGATTTTCAAAGCTTCTGTATCCTGCTTTGTTGATATCGCCAAACCATTGATGGTATCTTATTAAAGAATAAAGCTTGTATTGTTCAATGTTTGTAAGATTTAACTTTTGAAGCAAAAAATGGCTCTCAAGCGCACTTTTTTCGGGGTGTTTACGATCAACCATACTTTCTTTTTTAGAGATGTCATGGAATAGAGAGCCCAAAAGCATTATTTTTTTATCGGATGAATTAAGAGAGCTGAACATTGGGTTTTGAACAACTTTTTGCATAACTTTTAAACTGTGTTTTAATAAGTCTGCTTCATGGGTAGAATGCTGTCTTTTGCTAATCATGGTTCTTAATTCACAAAGCGGATTTAGAATTTCACTAAGTAAATTTTCGATTTCTTTATTATTGCAGATTATTTTATTGTTGTTGTAATATTTGTCAATTAAATTTGTAATGGTTTCAACGATTTTTGTTTTGTCGCTTTCTTTGTTGGTGGTGCTCTCTGTGTCATTATAAGAGCGGATTTGGTTTGAGCGGATTAGATTTTTAAGGGATTTGATGTCATAATGACAGGTGGGGTTGTTTGTACTTCCAATAACCCTAGAATAAGTATCATCCCCCTTTTTAAATTTAAACAGGTTCAATATTTTTTTCTTCATCAAATTATTTTTTGAATTATCTTCCAAAAAAGAACAATCCCCATCTTTTAAAGCAGCAGGATAGCCTAATATGTCATATTTTTGCGTATATTCATTATAGGCTAGCTCAAAGTTAAAATGATTATAAATTTTTTGTCTATCTTCCCTACTTAAGTCTTTGATTGCCTCATGGATATCTTTTGCCAGTTGCTTTGTAGAATACTCTTGCGATATTTCAAGATTATTAAACTCTTTATCATCTAAGGAAGCTAAAACTTTTGAGAGTTCAAAAACGGATTCATAAAGATTTTTCAGCTTTGAAGAGGGTATTTTATCTTTTTGTATATTTATTAAACTTGTCAATTTTGATAAAAGAGCGCAGTATTCTTCTTTGTTTTTCGGAAGAAGAGGAATATATTTTTCTATTTTTTTACTAAATTCAAATAATTCAATATTATATTTTACAATGTTTTTCAAAATATTCCTTCTTTTTGAAGGCGGAATTTCATCTGCGCTTTTTTTATTGATAATATCTTTAAACAAAAACAGCTTATTTAGCTCGGCAGGTTTAAGATTTCTTACGGTTGATTTATCAAGGGTTTTTTCAAAAGCTTTAAATTCTTCAACATCGATATTATATTTAACCCCTGCAACTATATAATCGGATGTAATTTCTTTTTTTGAACATTCATCTATTAATCCTTTGAGGTAATACGATGAAGCATTATATTTTAAAATTGTTGCAATTTCATCAGCTAAAAACATTGGCTCTTTTTTATCAAACGCTTCAGTCAAAAGCTTTAGAGAGATTTTATTTTTCGATGTAGTATGTTTTAAAATTTTTTCAATTTCGCAAGGGCTAAACCTTAATGAATAATCATAATTTTTTGAATCAAGAAGAAAGTTAAGACAATCGCTGTTTTCGCCGTTTATCTTAGAGAGGATATTAATAATATCATCTGTTTGAAATCTTTGCGAGTTATCTTCGTTTTTTGCATTGACAAGAGTTTTCAGGCATGCGTCATTATCTTTATTCATAACTTTTAGAATATTTTTAAATTGGCAATACAAAACCCCTTTATGCTTAAGAGCTTTTCCTGCTTCAAGAATTGTATCAACACAAGCTCTATTATCATCATTAACTACGCTTAGCGCTTTATATATTCTGCTTAGGGTTAAACCGTGTGCGCCTTGTTTATGTGAGGCATTGATTAATTTTTTTGCAATATCAATATCTTTACCTTTTTTGGTTAGTTCAAGAATTTGTGCAATTGCGCAATCATTTATTTGCTTTTCTTGTCTTTTTATATATTTATTTTCTTCCGCTGCGCTTTTAATTGAAAGCAGGTCTTTTAGAATATCAAAATTATAAGGGGTAATGTTTTTTATTATCTCTTCTTTTTGAGAAGGGGTGAGGTCGTAAAATTTACTTGTTAAAACTTCTCTTGCCAGTTTTTTAAATTTATCCAAAGAAACCGCTAAATCAGCTCTTATATAAGTGTCGGATAAATTTGTAATATTATCTGTATTTTTAGATATCGGACAAGAGAGCGGTTTTTGGGTATTTGAAATATTTTTACTATTGTGTTTGAAGGTTAAATTCTGATTGTATGATATAATTTTTTGTATTTTCATCCGGTGAGCCATTTTATTACATGATATTTAAACAAGGCTTCTGAATAATTAAATTTGAGTACATGTTAAAAAATATTACAAGTAAATCTGCTTAGCAAAAAATTTCTTTAAGAGGTTTTATATAAGTGTGTTGATTGTGTTGCTAAGGGGGTAAAATGTTAGTTAATGCTTTAAAAAATGTTGGAAGTTTTAGCTGTTTATCTAATCTAAAACATGCTAAAAAAGATTACGTTATCCAAAAAAATGAGAGCAGTATTAAAAAGTCAACTGATACAATAAAACAAAATCGTGACTTTTATTATTTCAGCTCACCTGCTTTTAAGGGGTGTGGAGTAAATGAGTACTCGTGTGGTATGCCGTACGATAGTTTTTTAGGTGTTGATTTAGATGAAATTATAGACACATCTCTTAAAGAAGAAAATATCATAGGGCAAGGCGCAAATTCAACTGTATACAATATTCCAAAGCTGGATGATTATGTTCTAAAAGTTTTAAACAAGGATGACCCTAACAAAATAGATATGAATGAATTTCCAAAGAACTCTAACTTAGGGCAGCCTGTTTTTCAATTTCCCGACAACCCAAGGATGTTAATTTTAAAAAAAATTGAAGGGCAGGAACATTCTATTTCAAATTGGAGCAGGACAATTTGGGATGATGAAATAAAATCCCCTTTAAATGTTACTTTAGAACAATCTAAAACATATTTTAAAAAAGTTGATGAATTGGCTAAAATGCCCCAGAGTGCTTTTGATGATTTAGCCTGCGATGTTAAAATTTTATCCGATAAGCATTATAAGCTTGATTCAATTAATCCTAATAATTTAATTGTTGATTTTGATAAGCAAAAAATCCATATTATTGATTATTTTAAAGTAAAAGAAAATGAAAGGGATATTTATCAAAATTCAAGCCTTGATTTAAGCGCTGTTATGCTCGATTTTACGCTATTAGACGAATATTTTGATAATTTATCAAATGAAGAGCAAAAAAAGCTTTTGTCGGATGTTAAAACAATTTATGAGAAAAATGAACTCGCTTCAAAAAAAGCAGGTTTATCAACCGATAGGGAAAAATTTATAAAATACATTAGAACTACAAGCAAATGGTTTTGCGCTCGCAGCGTTGAAAAACCTGACGGGGACGGGCTATATTACAGATATTACGACATAAGAGCGGAAAAATTTTTAAATTTGCTTGATGAATTGGAAAAATAAAAAATAAAATTGAAAAAATTAAGCCGTCATTTGCTTGTTTTTAAATAATCAAATAAATGGCGGCTTTTTGTTGATATTTGTTTGACTATTTTAAATTTTCCCTTAAAAACTTAGTCTAAAGTATAAATTATAAACTTGCTAATTTAGCTATAAAATTAGTTCTTCGCCGTCATTCAAAGTAATGATATTTGCGCTAAATAATTCCCGATATTTATTTTTGTACTCCGTATGAATAGGTATAAGATTTTTAGGCTGTGTTTGCTCAACAAACTCTTGCAAGTCTTTTATATAGGCATGACCTGAAGTGTGAAGCGGTGTTAATTTAATATCTTTATAATCATCAAATTGATTTGGTCTGTCTAAATATCCCTTCCACAACGAAAATATAATTTCAAGTTTGTTGTAGTCGATTGCGTTAAAAATTTGTTTGTTTATTGACCAATTGCCTTTAATAACAAATTTTTCAGGATTTGCAATTATTTCTTTAAGAGTTATCTTTTTATCTTTGTACTTAAAAAGAATTTTTTCTTCGGCTAATTTATGATTTATAGTGCAGGATGCAAAATTTACCATAATATTATCCCAATTATATTGCGGGATGCTCTTGCTCATTGAAGAATAAATTTCAAGCACATAAGCTGTATAAGCATCAATCACAAGAGTTTTTCCTGTTCTTTTGCAGGCTCTATACACAGTTACAAATCTGTCTATATTTTGTGGTGAAAATTGTACCAGAGGAAGTTTACCGCTTTTAAAAATTTTGACAAATTCTTTCTCGAGTTCTTTTTCTGTTGTAATATTCTGCTCTGCTCTTCCCAGAGTTGTACCTTCCATAATTAAATAATCGGGATTTTTAATTTTTCTTTTGAATGTTGAGCTTAGATAAGACGCCCGCCCGTGAAATCTTAAATCGCCCGTATAGATAATTGTTTTACCTTCTGTTTTAATTTCATAGGCGCATGCCCCTGCTATTGAATGGTTAACCTTGTGAGCTTTTACTTTTATATTTTTAAAACTGATTTCATCATCAATTATTTTTAAGTTTAATCTTGCATTATCTTGTTTTGGAAGCAAAGGGGCAATTTTAGTTAAAATATCATAAGTAGTTTTGCTGGCATAAACAGGAATTTTGGAATTTATCAGCTGTATCAAACCATAATGATCAAGGTGTGCATGGGTTAAAAACACGGCGTTGAATTTTGGCTTTTCTCTCTTGTATAAACCTTTTATGGGTAGTTTATAATCCTTTGGTTTCCAATTTTCTTTTGTCATTGACTCCAGCGGAATACCAAAATCAAATAATAGTTTAACTTCTCCGTTATTTATTTCAACCGCATTTGCACCAATTTCATTTGTGCCTCTATGAATAATCAGCTTAGACATTTATCCCTCATGTATGTATATATGTATAATAATATATTATTACGACAGTTGAGGACATACTAAAACAATAATTTTAAAGAAGCATTTTTTGTATCACCGAGAGGATATATTTTATTGCCGGGTAACAGCTCGGTTAAGACATCTTTTAAATTTTTAAAAGTTTCTGATTTTTTATTTAAATCATTAAAACCAAAATATAACAAACCTACATCTTCTTTTAAAGCAGTTACATCAGGCAGAGCTGCACCAAATAAAATATTTACTTTGCTTATGTAGTTTGCGTAAGCTTTTATAATTTCGCTTCTTTTTTCTTCAATTGTATCTTGATATCTTTTTATCTGGTTCACAACCGAAGGGGAAGAATTTTTTGTCGGATGAAGTTCTGAGTTGGTATATAATTTTGCTTCAACTATTTTAATACAGTTTGTTTTCTTATCTAAAAGAACAATATCAAATCTATCCTGCTCTCTGTTTCCTGTTTCCGAAAAAGCAGCTTCAATATCCAAAAGAACAATATCATCTTTTGCTTGGGGATTTATAAACGAATATTGATTAAACAGTCTTGAAACATAGTCTGCTTCAGTGTTTTTATTGTATTTTGAGCAATATTCTTTAATTCGTTCATAACCTTGCGTAAATTTATCAATATGTTTAATGTTTGATAAATCACTTTCTTTAATATCGCCATTTTCCTGACAATCAGGGCATACAAATGCATATTTTATATTTGAAGCAAAACCGTAAGCACCATACTTAAATAATCTGCCGCCTTTATAATAAAAATGTATTTCATTATTTCTAATGGCAGGAAATATATCATATTTTTGTATATCAGGCAGTAAAAATTTTTAAACAGTTCTTCGTTTTTTAGATTTTTAATTAAATCATCCGATAATTCTCTAATAAATGTCATTACTTCCTCTTTCTATTGTTAATTTTAGTTGCAGTGTTAAAGTAAAGTTTAGGTGTTAAAAATGGAGATGGCGAGAATCGAACTCGCGTCCGAAATGATACCAAAAGAGCCTCTACATTCATAGGCACTTTTATCTTGAGTTTTTTGGAAAATTACCCCAACCGAATTAAAAACCCAAAGATAATTTTAAAGATTATCAACTTTATCAGCTAAATACATTCACCTTATCGCCAATAAAAACAAGATAAACGGCTTGCATAATTTACCCGATAAACCGGCAAGCTGGGCTTATAGAGTGGCTGACGCTGAACTATGCAGCGATTGCTCTTGGAGCAAAATCAGCTTTTACAACGTTATTAGCGTTTATTTTTTTGAAAAGTTTAACAAGTTATTCAGCTTGAAATGCAACCCTGATGATAAACTTCACCCCGTCGAAACCTTTACATCCCCATATTAAATTTTCAAAGAACTTATTTTATTATACTATAAAAAAAATTAGGTAACTATATACAATTTTACAGTAAAAAGATAAAAAAAGAGGAGAAACAAATTTTTATAGTTTCTCTTCTTTTCCTTTTTATTCTTAAACTAAACCTTTGTCAATCTTAACTCCGTATGGAATAACGTCATCAGAGTCGTTTGTTCCTGTTTTAATCAAGAAATCGAGCATTTTTTGTAACTTTTCTTCTGTATCCAAATTATTCATGGTACAAATCAAAAAATCATCTTGATTCCATATCTTTTTAAGTCTGTCAAAGACTTCTTTTCCTAAATCTGTATAATTTTCTCTAATTAAATATTTATGTGTCATATTTACTTAATTTCCTTTTTGTGAGTTATAATATATTTAGTACCCTTTCGTTTAAGAGTATAACCATAAGCATTATTATCCGTTGCTTGTATTTCTTTCTGTAAATACTTCTTTCTGCCATACTGTTTACTTGTCAATAACCAAGTATTCAGTGTTGACATTACAACTGCATATTCTTGTTCGGGTAGTTTGATTTCTTCATCATTGTTGTCGTTGTTATTCTCTATTATAACTCTTCTATCCGAAATCTCAAGTCCCTGTTCTGTTTTACTCCATTTCTCTAAAAGTTTTCCTATTATAGTCACGGTTTATTTTTATCCTTTTATTTTAATTAAAAGATTTTTTCTGAATTTTTATATTAAAATATAGGAACTTTTTTAAAAGAGGATTTTTACGTATGAATATTAAGCAAATTAATGAAGAATTAGAAAAATATTTAACTGGTTATGAAGATGAAGTTACAGAATTGCTATATAATGTTTATGAAGTAACGAAAAAATTCATTAAATATAGCCAAGAAGAACCGTTACTTGACAGTGAAAAACAACTGTATGGTTTTAGATTGCGTGATAAAAACGGTAAAATTATAATTACTGTTAATATGAATTGGACAAGAAAATTAGAAAACGGTATTCAAATAGACATAACACCTTTAAAAATTACTGATGATAATTCACTTAAAGGTACAACTTATTGGGTTCATTCTAAAGAGGAAGCTGAAAGGGAATTACAGAAAAACAAAGAAGAATCTAACCTTGACTTTTGGCTATAATATTAGGCAACAATTAAGTCTCTATACCTTGTTCTTACTGTCATATTGGTTAGAAGTTTTGTAAATCTGTCAGATTCAGTGTATTCTCTTGTATTAAATCTGAATACAAATTCATCTAAGTATTTTTGTAAGTGTTTTTTACTTGTAAAGTGATAAATACCAAGCAATCCTCTTTTAACTATACTCCAAAAACCTTCTATATTATTTGTAAAAGCATTTCCGTCTACATATTGGCTTAATTTATGTCTTACTATTGCATGTATATAGAATTGAGAAATACCGTTGTAGCCTAAAAATTCATCTGTATATAAATTAGCTGAATCTCTTACACATTTTATTATTTCTTTTGTTAAAGTATCTGATTTTACATTTTCAATTACTTTAGCATTTACTTTTCCGTTTCTTTCTATCATACCAAGAACAGGTGTTTTATCTTTTGTACTTCTTCCTTGAGAGCTTTCAACTTTTTTATTTTTATGTCTGTTTTTATTTTTACCGCCTATATATGTTTCATCTACTTCTACATGGTTATTAAGGATATTATTATTTTCAACTTCAAAACATTTTCTAATTCTTTGAAGCATAAACCAAGCTGTTTTTTGTGTAACATGTAAATCTTTAGATAATTGTAGAGATGATATACCTTTTTTATGAGAGGTTATAAGATAAATAGTCATAAACCATTTTCTTAATTCTATATTAGACGATTCAAATAAGGTTTTAGTTCTTACATTAAAGTATTTATTTGTATTTTTACAGTAATATCTGTTATTCTTACATTTATATACTTTAGAATTTTTATCAAAAGGACTTATTATATTACCATTCCATCTGATTATTTCTAAAAACTTAATGCAAGATTTTTCAGTAGGGAATGCTTTATGCAAATCGTATAAAGAAGTAAATTTATTAAAGGTTTTAAGTAATTTATCGTTTCTCATACCTTCAGTATAACGGTTTGCTGTGTCAAACATGGTCGCATCTCAAGTCCTGCTTGAGTTTTAACCTCATTTTCGCAGCAAAACTTAACAATTTTAGTCCTAATTTATTATACTAAAGGTTTTATTATCCAATAACTTATGGGTTTTTATATATAATTACAAGTTTCTTCGATATAATTTACTTCAGAAGGTTCAAGTCCAAATACATCATAAATATATAGGTCTATTTGATTTTCAAAATTCTGTATTTTGTTATTGTCTTCTTCTATCAATTTTTTGTATTCCTCAAATAGTTCCATTAATTCAATTTGTTCTTTTTTGGGAATTTTAACTTTTTGGGACTTTAATTCAGACAACAAAGTTGCAAAATCATATAAATAAAATTCAGTTAGTTTATCAGGTATTTTTTGGATAGAATAAATGCTATTTAAATATTTTATAAATTTATTAGCATTTGTAATCTTTTTATTATTAAGATTTAAAAGATTATCCACGATTTTTATTATTTCTATTTGGTGTCCAACTTTTAAAGGTAATCTTTTTATATAAATTGCTTTTGTTTGAGCCAAGGGTTTACCGACAATATGAAAATTATCATTTCTAAATATCCATTTTATTAATTTTGAATTAATTAAACCTAGTAAGTATTTTAGTTCTATATCGTTCGTATTGTTTAGTAAAGTTATTGTATGTATACTGTCTTTCGCTATTTTTAATCCTTTTATATAAGTTGCAACAGGATAATCACCAGTTTGTCGTACAAATAATTTTGGTGATTGCCATAATTTAAGCGGACGAGGACGACATAGCCATTTTCCCCATTTTATATACTCCCCTGTCCAGTTTTCCATATAACGATTGATATTTCTGCCTTTATAATATGGCAACCAAGTCTCATCTTCTTTTACGTTTTTTGTATATGGTTTTGTTTTTATGATTTCTTCTGTTTGTTTTGGTTCTCCTTCTCCTTTGCCATAAGGAATAGCTCCCTGCCTTACTAAAAATTTTTCTCCAATAGTACAAGATTGCTTTTTAATTTTTTCTTTAAGATTTATATCAAAGGATGTTTCACGATAATTAAAAATGTATTTTTCTTTTTGTTTTAAGTCTGATTGTTTGAAAATAGTTGTTATACCTTCATTAATAAATGTTGATGAAAGGGTTGTTTTCCTCGGAATTGAGACAACAGAAAATCCTTTATTTATTTTGCCTTTATAAAAAATAGAAATAATTGGTTCTACAATAGCATCCGGAAACACATTAAATAATTCAACAAAATTAATTGCAGTATAGTTATCAAACAGAAATTTACGTAATTTTACTGCACTATTTTCAAGAATTAAATATGTATTCGGTGTAATATAACCTAAATAACCATTATTTTTAAGTAAATTCATGCCTATTTCTATGAATGTATGATAAGTATTATATCTGCCCTCTGTAGTTTTATAAGTTTTAGATATATACTTCTTTAAATTTTTATCCAGTTTAGCACCATAAGGCGGATTTCCTACAATAATATCAAAACCACCACTAGCAAAAACTTCAGGAAATTCTTTTTGCCAATCAAAAGCATTTTCTACAACATTTTTATTAGACACTATTGAATTTCCGCATTTTATATTATTATCAAGCGATGTTAAAAGCTGATCTTTTTTTGCAGTTTTTAACCATAATGATAACTTTGTAATTTCAACACTTTCAGGATTTATATCAACTCCATACAAATTATTTTGTAAAATTTCTTTGTCTATATCAAAAAGTGATTTTTGTATATTTAAATCGTGTTTCATATCTAGTACAAAATTCATTTCTTTGTGTAGATAATCAAAGCATTGATTCAAAAATGCTCCCGAACCGCAGGACGGATCACATATTTTTATATTTTTTAAAATTTTTTCGTACTCAGTCCAATAATGCAGATGTAGTTTTTCAATGGCTTCTATTTTTATTTTTTCATCATCTGAAGTATTTTCATTAATATTCGGAATGTCTATCCATGCAGAGAAATTGAATTTATTATCACGTTTTGTTCGAGAATTTTTTACTGTAAATTCAATTGCTCCATTTTTAAAAATGCTAGTTTTTAATTCTTCTTTTTTATTATTTAAATATGAGCCAACTGTTTGCTCAACAATATATTGAGTTACATAATAAGGAGTATAAAAAACACCATCATCTTTTTGTTTATTGTTCTCGGATTTTATCCCTTGAATTTCATTTTTTATTTGTTCTATATCCGAAATACTTTGTTCAAAAATTTGCCCTAAAATATTTACATTTAATTCACTATTAAAATCATATACTGAAAGTTGAGTAAATGATTCTATGATGTCATCAGATATAATAAGATTATTCAAAACTTCATCATCTTTAAATAATCCTCCATTGTATCTGTTTATATTCATTGGTGGATTACCTTGATCAATTGCTCTAAATAATCCACAAAGATATTGCCATAATTGATTTTTAACTATGATTAGAGAATTTTTAGCTGAATTTACAACCAAATTTTGCAGCGTGTTATTTGGCAAAAGTCCACAATCTTCGCAAAAGCATATAAAAATAAGTCTATCCATAATTTTTTGGGCTTTTGTAAACAAAATAATTTCATCTATTTTAGGGTTATTTTCTTTTAGATTAGCAAAAAGATTTTTTCTTATAGTTTTATATTTTCCATAGAATTCATTAGTTATATTAATGCCTTCGACTTCGTTTTCTTGATAAAATTCATCTATTATTGATTTACCGCATTTAGAAATTAAATTATCCTTGCATAAAAAGTAGTAAAACCTTAAAAATTCCTTTTTATCGTTCATTTTACGAATATCAAAAGTTTCATATTCTAACATGGAGTTACTTTTATACAATCTCGTCTCAATATAGTTAGATACAATTACCCACCCACAGTGCTTTCCATTTTTATTCGCATATGAAAAAGCCTGCTCGACAGGCGTAAGGTGATTATTTCTACTTTGTTTTTTGTCAAGTGGAGTTCTTGCTGCTTTTAATTCTATAACTGCCCTTACATCTTTTTCGCCTGTGTTGATATTAAAATATCCTAGTGCTGCATCGGCTTCTGTCGAATCCAGTTCTGTTTTCTTTTCTCTTTCTTGATTATAACACTCACCATTATCTATTATTTCCAAATATCCTAAAATCTGATCAAAAACTCTTGTCATAAAAGTACCTTGAATCGCAGTTTCTTTTATTTTGTCAAGGTTTGTATCATTAGCAGCATCACACCACTTACAAATTTCTTCATATTTTTTATCAAAATCAACTATATTGTTTTGATCATAGTGTTCCAATCTATTATTAGTTAAATACTTTTTAAAAATATATGCAACACTATTCATTAACAACCTCCATTATGAAAGTTGTTAATAGAAAATCTTTTAGGCGGTACCCCCCCGACAATTTGCATAATATCGAGTTTTTTGAACATCTTCTATACTCCCTAAAAATAAGTTGCTTTAATAATATATCCATATTTTAATATAAAATTTTAGAATTTAAAATAGGGGGGAGGGGGAGAATATATTAAGTTGTTAAAATTGTGTATATGAACACAAAAAAATAGCTAAAATAACCATGGTTAGAGTGTTTTAGATGTGTTTACTGTAAAATTGTATATAGTTACCAAAAATTATTTTTGTAGTATAATTTTAATATGATGAAAAAAATTTTTTTAACGGTTTTAGCGCTTCTTTTTTCTTTCAACTCGGCATTTGCAATTAGAGCCTTGAGTGAGGATGATTACGAGCAATTTAGAAAAAGTTTACATTTAAATCAATGGCAAAAGACAAAAATTGAAGAAATTGAAGCTAATGCGCAAAAAGAAAAACAACCTTATTACGATTTATTAAAAGCTAACGATATTTCTAACGACAAAAGACGAGAAGCACAAGAAAAAGTCCATGAGCTTGATTTAGAAAAAGACAAGCAAATTTTAAAAATTTTAAATATTAAACAACAGTTCATGTATAAAGAGTTTAATTCAAGACAAACTTAATTATTTTAATTTAAATAATATAGGCAATTAAATTAAATTGCTTTGATGATATACTCCTTTTCAAAAGGAGATAAAAATGTTTGTAGAATTAGATGATAAAAACTTTAAACAAGAAACTTCAAACGGGCTAAAGCTTGTTGATTTTTATACAACTTGGTGTAAATATTGCATAAATCAGCAATCGGTTCTTGAAGAATTAAGCGACAACGGTTTTTGGATTGGCAAGCTTGATTGTGATAAATATCAAAAAATTGCACAAGAGCATGGAGTTAGCGGTTTTCCGAGTTTTATTCTTTTTAAAAACGGAAAAATTGCAGCGCAATTTGCGGGATATCACACAAAAAGTCAGCTGTTAAATAAGCTTACGGGGCATTTAACATAATATTTGGGCTTATTGTTGTTGAAAAAAATTAACCTTTAGATTTATTTTGAAATTGTAAATTTTTATGTTATAATAATATACGCTAAAGCAATAAATTTTATGCAGAGTGTTTATATATATGTGTTGTAAGGAGAATGCTAAATGATTACAAGTGTCCCATCTTTCAAAGCAAACCAACTAAACTCGGCAAGAGATTTGTATGATGCTAAACTGGTTAAAAACGAGCAAACCGCTCAAAGTCAAACAAACAAAACAGCCAATATGGCAAATGAAAATTCTCTTACCTACAATTCGACTAAAGCCGCAATTACTATGCAAGGTACGGGTCAAAAGCTTGATGTAATGGCTTAATTTACTAAAATAATTTAAATATCAATGCCTTGAAAAATTTTAAACAGACTTTTAGGTCTATACAAAAAACAATCTTGAAAAACATTTTAACATAATTAAATTTATTAAAAAGTCGGATTAGATTACTTTTATTGTTCATAAACATTTTTAAAGTATCTAATCTGATTTTTTTATTCCAATTTATTAATTTTTCTATGTAGATATCGTTTAAATATTTTTTTGTACCGACGGGTTTTGTGCTTTGAGAATTATTTAAGTTGTGGTATCGGTATAAATAACATACGCAGCTTATATTAACAGAACCCCCCACAAGGTGTAAAAGGGAAAAAATTACCTTGTCTGCTCCCGTTTTCCAAAAAGCTTTATCGGGGTAAAAGTCTAAAATTTTTAAAGCTTCCCTTCTAAACATGGCAGAACTGCTAGGATTCCAACTCCAAAGAGCAAAAGGAGCTTTGACTTTTTTAAGAGTGAATTTATCATCAACTTTTAAAAGCGTTTCAATTTCTTTATAATTAACGGTCTTTTGGCTTGCGTAAATTGGGTTATTGGAATAGTTGAGGGATAATACTTCGTCGTTTTCGTTGATTATGCCGCAGGCGCAGCTTACCAGAGCAAAATTGTTGTTCAGATGTGTATAAAGAAGCGTGTTGATATAATTAGGAAGTAAAATATCATCAGCGTCAATCATACAGATAAATTCGCCTTTTGCAGCTTTCAAACCCTCCATAAAGGCGCAAAGCTGTCCTTGGTTTTCTTTGAGGTTTATAATTTTTATTTTTTTATTTTTTTCAAATTGTTTTAGTATGAAAGAATTTTCATTGTCAGAGTTGTCATTAACTATTATTATTTCAAAATTTTGATAGTTTTGATTTAGAACACTTGAAACACAAGGGTTTATGTATTTTGAAAGGTTGTAATATGTTATAATCAGGCTGACTTTAGGCTCTTTAACAATATTATTTTTTATTTTCATAAAATTATCTTAGCATGATAAAAAAAGACTTGATTATTTTTTTTGTTTATTTTAATATTAATAATGTCCTTGAAACATTGGTTTCTATTGAACAGATTGAAAGTTATTGAAAGTTGCAATTCATAATTCATAATTCGTCTTTCAATTACAAAATGAATTTAAATTAAATGAAAATTAAATAACTGGGGGATTAGCTCAATTGGTAGAGCACCTGCTTTGCACGCAGGGGGTTAGGAGTTCGAGTCTCCTATTCTCCACCATTTATAAAAAGAGCCTGAAAAGGCTCTTTTTTAGTGCGTTTTGGAGTTCTTTGGATATTTTTTCAAAAAACGATTATTTTTTAAATATCGCTATAACTCTTTATTTATAGGTTTTTTAGAAGTTTGAACCTATGCAGATATTTTAAATATTTTTGAAACTAATGCTTTTGCTGTATTTTCAATAATTTTAGAGTAAATTTTAATATCTTTTGCTTCTAATAAAATTAAAATAAATCTTTGATAAAGAAAAATAGTTTCTTCTTTTGAATATTCTTTATCACAAAAGCGAATAATTATTCCTATATCTTTTTTTGTTTCATAAAAAATTTTGGTAAATTATATATAATATTACGGCAAGCATAGCTAAAGTAGTTTATTTGTAGCTATTTTAGCTATGTTTTATATTGTATAAAACTTATAATTCAAAATTAAAATAAGAAAAATCAATTTCTTCTTGAGATATACCTATGTATCTAAGTGTAATTGCAGGTAAAGAGTGATTAAGAATTTTTTGCTATTAACTTTTTATAATGGTTTTGGGGGATAAATAATTTTTTATAAGTGTTTATAGTTTATTATTTAATGGAAATTTTTTATATTTTTAAAAATTTTCTTTTATTTTAATAAAAAATTTAGAGAAAATTTTTATTTACCGTAACATTGTCTATAGTTTTTTTAATAATTTAAAATCAAATTTGCGCTCAATGGGATTCAAACCCACACTCTTTGGCTTCGGAGACCAATGCTTTATTCAATTAAGCTATGAGCGCAAAAATGTATATAATAATATTTTAATCTTTAATCTTAAAAGCGCAATATAATTCAATCAGGCTTAAAGCGAAAAATAGGGAAAAAACAAGCAAATAACTTTGATTTGAATAAATTAAAGCGCCGTTTTTTGAAATCGGTTCAAAAACATTCATTAGAACCCCTGCTATCATCCCTAAAAACCCTACCATCATAAAAAATCCGAAGTTTTGAATGCTTACCGCCGTTGCTGATACCTCATAGCGATTTATTAAATGAAGGGTTAAAATTAAAAGAGGAGATATGCTACCGATAAAAGAAGGGATGAAAAATATTAAAGCTATAATTTTTGATTGAATATTGAACGCAAGAAGAAGAGATATCGTAAGGGTTGATAATGTTGATAAAATTGCAACGGTTTTAAAAATCGGTGCTCTTTTGTTATTTAAACATCTTGAAATAAATGCGCTGATTGTTCCTGCGCACGCTGAAACAATTGCCATTAAAGATAAAACAAGAGCAGATTTTGTTGAAGTTATAAGGCAAAAATCTTCAAGAAATTTTTTCCCTATAACGCTTTGTAAAACATAATAAAGCCCATAGTTTATACTTCCAAAAATGTATAAATTAATATTTTTTTTATTTGTTAATATTTCCTTAAAAGGTGCAAGGGAAAATTTAGTTTTGTCGGGGTTTTCAATATGTGTCGGTTTAAAAATAAAAAGCAAAATTAAATATAACACTGCTAAAATAAGGGTAAATAAAGCAATTAAGCTAAGAGCGCTTCTCCAGCCGACTTCGTCAACAAAAAGCACAAAAGGCGCATTTGCAAACACCCCTCCCGAATATCCGATAAAAAGAATATACGAAACGGCAAGAGAAAAATTTTTATCTTTTGCAAATTTTTTAACTTCCCGAATTGTGCTTAAATAAAACGTTGCAGCTCCAAAACCGACAAGCGAGCGAGAAAGATATAACCCCATAAGAGAATTGGAAGAGGGAAAAATAATTGCGCCAATACTAAACACAACAGAGCCAAGCGCAATAACCCTAAAACCTCCGATTTTATCAACCATTAAACCTGCTATAAGCTGAGTAAGTGCGTAAGTATAGCAAAATATTGCACCCAATAAAGTAATTTTTCCAGCATTTGTGCTAAAATCGCTCTGCAAAAGATTAAATACAGCCCCGGGGATTGCCGAACGCTGAATATTTGCAAGAAAATAAAACAGGGTTGCAATAGCTATTAAGAAAAATCTTAAATAATGTTTTTTATGAAGTGTCATAACGATTTACTTTTTAAAAATAAAAAATACGGCTAAAACTATGAAAATAAAACCGATTAAATAATTCCATCTGAACTGTTCTTTTAAATATAAAACACTGAATATGCTAAATATTATAAGCGTAATAACTTCTTGAATTGTTTTTAGCTGAACGACATTATAGACTTCATGCCCGAACCTGTTAGCGGGAACCTGGAAGCAATATTCAAAAAATGCTATAAGCCATGAAACAACTATAACAACCCAAAGAGCAGAGCTTTTGTGTCTTAAATGCCCATACCATGCAAAAGTCATAAAGACATTTGAAATTATTAAAAGAATTATTGGAGTTATGTATTTAATCATAGAATAATTGTAATACAAAAATTAACGTTTAATTAAAATTGAATTATTTTAATTTGTCCTTATGAAAAATATATGCGTATAATATTAATAAATTCAGATTAACAACAGAGGGTTTTATGAAAAAGAAAGTTTTATTTTTACTTATGCTTTTGTCTTTTGGGTTTAACTATGCTTATTGTGATGATTTTGGGGTGTCAAAAATCAATGATGAAACATATAAAAAATATAAAAATGTTACGGATGACCCAAATTTAATTATGGCAGTGGAATTGCTCTCTAAAACAACGGGGAGTTATTCAAAAGAAGCAATCCTGGGTAAAAATCTTTCACAAAAACCTATGAAAATCGAATTTCTTAATCTTTCTTCAATAAATCCTCTGTATGCAAATTTTGACGCATTAGGCTGGAAAGAAAAAAAGCGCCTTCATATATACATTAATGAAAAACATAAAGACGCACCAATTGAAGCCTTGAGCGCAATTTTAGCCCATGAAGCAATTCATCAGGACGAAGAAAATTCACTGAATGAAGAAACTTACGCATGGACATTGGAAGCTGCCGTTTGGACACAGCTTAGCGAAGATAACCCCGATTTAGAAAAAATCTCACACCCGTTAGTTGAGCGTGAGAATGTTATTAAAAAGTTGTTCATAAAGGGTAATTATACAAGCGAATATATACATAAATTCGTTGTATCCAATAAAGGTTATAGAAATTTACCCGAGCGTTCTTCAGGTTTTGAAGAATTACTTTAGCTACGCTTCCTGCCGCAGCTGATGTAACAGTTATGCTATTTTCCGTATGAATTAATATACTTTGAAGACAGATGATTAAAATATGCTTCTTTGAATCCCGGAGTTGCAATATGTTCAACAATTGTCGGAACAATTACTAAAAATGTGTAAACTATTAATCCAAAGAATATAAGTCCTAATAATTCAAGCATAAAAACCTCGCTTTCAAACTTTATTGTCTTATATTTTTTTAGACGGTTTAAGAAAAACTAACTTTAGAAATTTTTGATAAATTTTAATAAAAATTAACATACTTTTTAATTAATTTTTTCATTAGATTTATAATGGTTTTATTCAAAGGAGTAACTGATGAAAAAATTAATTTATATTGCTGTTTCTATGCTGTTTTTAAGTGCAAATGCAAAAGATTATTCAGTGTTTTGTTCTTCAACAACACCTCCAAAAACGGTATCGGGTGCGTTTATGAGTACACTCGGGATTAATTCCGTTTCAAGAAACATAATAGAAAAACAAATCGAAAAAACTCTCAAAAAAGAAACAAATTCAAAGTTTAAAGTAAAAATAAATAATTTTTATGCAACAAATATTCTCTCGGGGCAATTTCAATCCTTGAGCGCAAAAAGCGACCTGTTTTCCTATGACGGGTTATATCTCTCGGATTTAAACGTTAATACAATCTGTCCTTACAATAAAGTAAGTTATAGGGATGATAAGCTTTTGTTTGATGAGAATATGGTTTTAAGTTATTTTGCAAAAATTACTCAAAGCGAATTGGATAAAATTGTTAGCTCAGCCGAGTTTCAAAAGATTATCCGGGATTTGAACAACGATGAAACAATTTCTTCAATTATGCAAATTAAAAGCGCAAAAGTTATATTAAAAGATAATAAATTATACTTTAAGTATGGAATTTTATTTAACGGCTTCGGGTTTTTTAAAACTCGAAAAAATATGTTAAACCTTGTCTTTAGTGCAGATTTAAAGGTTGCTGAGGGGCAGGTTAAAATTTGTAATTTTAGCTTAAATTCAAAAACTTTTAATAATAATATGTTTTTACCCGTTATAAACAAATTTAATCCGACCAATTGGAAAATAGATATTGATAAGGATAATGAAGGGGAGCTGGAAGTAAAGGAAGTTAAAATTGAAAATTCAACAATCTTTTTAAGCGGTATAATTTTAATTAAAAAAAGTTAATGGTCCAAATTACCCTTATATAAAAATATTAAGCCTTTAATATGATGTCAAATGCTTTTAGTTAAGCCATAATAAAACCAAAAGGGGAAATATGGCTTTAAGAATAATCTTTTTAATTATAGGCTTTACTTTAATAGTTAACATCGTCTTAATGTTATCGGGGTTAATTTTTGGAGTTAACCTCTATCAAAAATATTCAAAGCAAATTTTAATATTTTTTGCCCTGTTTGCTCTTTTTATTGTAGCAGTTTATGTTGTATTGGCGCTTATAGGCTTAGTTCACTAGGAGAGAGAAAATGACTAAAGAAAAGAAAAGTTTACTTGTTGCAATTGTTCTTTTGATGATAATTTTTATAGTTTTATGTAATCCGATAGCAATTGTTGGTGTCGGCGAACGTGGAGTAAAAGTAACCTTAGGGAAAGTATCTCCGCAAAGTTTTTCTGAAGGTATTCATTTTGTTATGCCCTTTATTTCAAAAATTAAAGTAATGAATGTTAAAACGCAAAAACAAAATATTACAACGGAAGTCTATACAAAAGATATTCAACAGGCAAAAATAAGCTATGTAATTAACTATAACCTTATGCCGCAGCATGTTCATCAAATGTATAGAGAAGTCGGAATGAATTATCTTGATACAATTCTAATGCCTGTTGTTGAAGGCAATATCAAGGATGTAATAGGTAAATGGAACGCTCAAGACCTTGTTGCAAACAGAGCAACGGCAACGGCAGATATTCTTTTTAAACTTCAAACACAATTAAAGGACAGATACATAAATGTTACTTCTTTTCAAATAATTGATATAAATTATTCGGAAGTTTTTGAACGTGCGATTGAATCAAAAGTAACGGCAGAACAAGAAGCACTGAAAGCAAAAAATAAAACCGTTCAAGTTGAAGAAGAAGCAAAACAAAAACTAATTTCAGCAAAAGCCGAAGCAGAGTCAATGAAAATAAGAGCAAACGCACTTACTCAAAATAAAGCTCTTGTTGAATATGAAGCGGTTAAAAAGTGGGATGGTAAAATGCCTCAGTATATGCTTGGAAACAGCGTACCTTTTATAAATGTAAATAAATAATAAAAAATTTTATATTAGTAGCAAAAAAATTTTTTTAGTTGCGTTATAATTATAAATATTAAAATTTATAAAGGTGTGATTTATGGGTATTTATCCGATTTCTAATGTTAGAGCTGCAAGAAATAATATCAGCTTTAGCGGGTCAAGAGTACCAAAACCCGATCTTGCAACAACTTTAAAAAATAATTCAAATTCAATAAAGAATACCTCTAAAAGCAGGGTTATCTCTTTAATTGCAATTTTTAGCACAATTATTACCGCTCTTGGCGCAATAGCTCTTTCGATTAAATCAAATATTGAAGAAAGATTAAACAATTCCAAAACTAAAACAAAAGAAGATGATGCTGATTATTATAACAATGATTTTAATAATCGCAAAGCTGATGAAAGTTTGAAAAAAAATGCTGAAAACCAAGCAACTGATGAACTTTTAGGGCTTGATGACAATGAGCTTAAGCAAGAACAAATTTCTGATGACGACACGTCAGAAAATTGGGAATTATCTGAAAACCCCTATGGAGAACAAGAAGAACCGGAAGATGAACAAAGACCAAGAACGCTTGAAGAAATCCCGGTTGTATTAAATTCTGATGATTTTGATAAAAATAAGCAAGAAGAATTGTTTGAGCAAATGAAAGCAATTGTTGATGAGCAGGCAGATAAAGCTAAAAATCTTGATAAAGATGAAATGCTTGAAAGAATGCTTTCTTTAGCTAATTCAGATGAAGAAAATGATGATAACAATATTGAAGAACAAGAAGTAACAGAAAATAAAAAAACTGATAAAGAAAGCAATTCTTCTGATAAATATAACGCAAATAATACACTTACTCCGCAAGCCCTTCAATCGGTAATATATCTGCCGCGCGGATGGATTGGCGAATCTTTAACAAAAAAACAATACAAAAAGTTAAAAAGACAAGAAGATATTCAAGATTTATTATATAATATTAAAAATCTTTTCAATCCCAACAAAGTACCTCGCAAGAGAGATTATTATTTAGGAGCTTCTCCGAGTGATTTTTACGTTTATCGCTCTGCCGGCTCCGTTATTGATTAGTTTATATACAGCCTGATTAATTATAAATCAGGCTGTAATTTTCAGGTTTTTTATTATCAAGCTTAAAAGAGCTCAAGGCAATTTGTTTTGCCTCGTTTAGTCTTGATTGATTAGTGTTGTTATAATAAAGCTCCATGATTGTTTCATTTTTTTCAACATAGTCGCCCGTTTTCTTTTTTAGAATAATTCCTGCACCGTAGTCGATTTTATCGGTTTTTTTATCTCTGCCTGCGCCTAAAAGTTTAGCGCTATGAGCTGTTTTTAGAGCGTTGAGCTCTGTTATATAACCGTTAGTGCTTGATTTTATCTCGAGTTTGTTTTTTGCAATGTTTAATAAGCTGTAATCATCAATAACTCTGTCATCTGCGCCTTGAGCTTTAATAATTTCTCTGAATTTTTTAAGAGCCGACCCGTCTTTTATAACTCTATCAAACATTTCTTTTGCAGAGTCTTTTGAAGATACGATTTTACAGTTTAAAAGAGTTTTATATGCAAGCTCAAAAGTAATTTCATATAAATCTTTTTGATAATTTCCTTTTAAAAATTCGATTGCTTCAATAACCTCTAAAGCGTTACCTATATGAGTTCCTAAAGGCTGCTCCATTGAACTTATTACAACATCAATATTTTTATTTAACAACTTACCTGTTTTAATCATTAAATTACCAAGCTCATACGCTTCAGAGGGTGTTTTAATAAAAGCACCCGAGCCGTATTTAACATCGAGCACAATAGAAGTAGCACCTGAGGCAATTTTTTTAGATACAACAGAAGCACAGATTAATGATTTATTATCAACCGTAGCTGTTACATCCCGAAGCGCATATATTTTTCCGTCCGCAGGGGTTAGATTTGGACTTTGAGAAGATATAGCCGCTTTTATATTTTTTATTTGAGAAAAAAATTCTTCATTTGTCAGCTCTACTTTAAAATTAGGAATTGATTCAAGTTTATCAATTGTTCCACCCGTAAAGCCAAGCCCTCTGCCTGATAATTTAGCGCTATAAACGTTTAGTGAAGCTAAGATTGGAATTAATACAAGAGTAACCTTATCTCCGACGCCTCCTGTTGAGTGCTTATCTGCAATATTAGGGCTGATTGAAGAAAAATCTAAAACATCACCCGAGTTTATAAAACTCTGAGTTAAATATGCCGTTTCTCTATCTGTTAAGCCCCTGAAACAAACAGCCATAAGCCAAGCAGACATTTGATAATCCTCAATAATTCCATTCATATAATTTTCAATAAGAAAATCTATCTCTTCTTTTGTATGCTCTAAGCCTTGTTTTTTCTTTTCTATTAAGTCGACTGCTCTCATTATTTATTCCTTTATTTGTAATTATTTATGATAGGGTTCATTGTTTAAAATCTTATAAGCACGATAAATTTGCTCAATTAAAATTAAAACAGCTTCTTGATGTAAAAAAGTTAATTTTGACATTGAAAATTTAAAATCGGATTTTGCTCTAACATTCTTTGATAACCCTTGCGCCCCTCCGATTAAAAATAAAATTTCGTTATAAAAACCATCTTGCTCAATTTCTTTTAATTTAGAAGCAAATTCAACGCTTGACAATTCCTTGCCTTCAATTTCAAGAGTTACAATATAAGCATTTTGTTTATTTTTTATATATTCTTCGATGTTATTTACTTCGATAATTTCAACCCTGCCTAAAAGGCGCTTTTGGTATTCAAAAGCACCCGTCTTATAAAAACTTTCTTTCAGCTTCCCTTCAAGAACTACTTTTATATTCAAACTTCCGCCTATTGCTCTTTGTTTAAGCCTAAAAGTAATTCATGGTTAAGCTCGTTTTCGTTATCTGCAATTAAAGCAGCAACAACGGCGTCTGATGTAACGTTGCAGATTGTTCTCAGCATATCCAAAATTCTCTCCAAAGTGAATAAAAGAGAAAAACCGAGCAGTAATTGCTGAGGGGTTAGACCTATTCCGTTTAAAACAAGGGCAATTGTGATTAATCCTGCCCCGGGGATACCTGCACAAGTTGAAGAAGCAACGATTGCCAAAACGGAAATTTCAACAATCAAAAGAGGGGTTAAATCTATTCCATACATTTGAATTAAAAATATTACGGCTATTACCTGTACAATTGCCGTTCCGTCCATATTCAAAGTGGCTCCCAAGGGTAAAACAAAAGAACAAACACGATTTGAAATACCTCTTTTTTCGCAGCATGTAATTGTCAACGGTAATGTTGCAGAGGATGAAGCCGTACCGAATGCAACCATTATGGCTTCTGATATGGCTGCATACAATTTGCTTGGAGGAACTTTTGAAAATATTTTTAATAATAGAGGATAAACAAAGAAAAATTGTATAGCTAAAGCAAGACAAACAGCTAAAACATATTTAGAAATGTCGTTGAATACATCCACCCCGAAGCTTGCAACCGATGTTGCGGTAAGTGCAAATATACCGGGAGCCGCCAGATACATAATCCAATCCGTTACTTTCATTGTCGCAGCAAATATGCTTTCAAAGAAAGATATTAGGGGTCTTGAAATCTCTCCTGCTCTGCTTAGAGCAATTGCAAAAATTGAAACAAATATAATAATCGGTATCATCTCGCCTTTAGCTAAAGCCGAGAAAGGATTTTTAGGGATTAAATCCAAAAATATCTGCGACATATTTTCTTTTTGATATTGAATTGCATCAGCCACATAATTTTGAATATTTGTTGCAATATCAGGATTAACAAGGTTTTTAGCACTAAGTCCGGGTTGTAATATTATAGCAATTAAAGCGGCAATACTAACTGCGGTTATTGTTATAATTCCGTAATAAATCAGCATTTTAGAGCCGAGTTTTGCCAGTTGTTTTGAATCACCGATATTTGATATTCCGATTATAATTGCGCTTATAACTAAAGGCAGTACTACCATTTGAATAATACTTATAAAAGCCTGACCAATAAAGTCTAATATCTTATAAACTTGAGGATAGCTGTTATGAGGGAAAAAGTATCCTACAACTATACCTAAAATTAATCCGATAAATATATGCGCATTTCTTTTAATTCCTAAAAGGAGCGCTATTATAACCTGCATATGTAAACCCATCTGCAATTATCCTTTTTAAAATACTATTTGCTTTATTTTACAATGTTTTTTGCAATTTTGCAAAAAAATTCAAACGAAAAATTGATGTATTTTTCATGCCGTAATTTTAATATGAGCTGTATGAAGGAAGCTAAGAATAATAATTTAAATTTTTTAGGGATAATGTTTGAATGCTGTAATGTATACGGCAGACTCTACAAAAACAAAGAAGGTACATATTATGTCGGAAGATGCCCTAAATGTTTAAGAGAGCTTAAAATAAAAATTGGCGAAGAAGGCACAAAACAAAGGTTTTTTAGAGCGCATTAAAATTAAAAATAAAAAAATCTCTTACAACGCTGCAAGAGATTAAATACAAAGGAATATGGAATTGGTTAATTAAGATTGGAATGTTTTAAATACTGATTCAACGGTATCTTGAATTACTTTTGAAACAGAATCCATTTCTGTTGCAATTGCTTTTTGTTCCGTATCAAGCTGGTTTAGTTGTAATTCAAGGCTTCTGTCTTCTTTTTGTATGATTTCCGTTTTTTCGTTAATTCGCTCTACTTCTCTTTCATAAAGTTCTTTTTTATAAGCGTATTCGTTCATTGCGTCTTTATAGGCGTCTTGATCATCAACTCTTTCGGTTGTTATAGAATAAGCATTATCAACTAAAGAAGGATCATCTTCACATTCGATTACATGAATTGAAGAAAGTCTGCCGCTTGACTCTTGTGTAAAGGCAGCTTTGGCGCTTACGTGTTTATCCGTTTTTTGACTTCCTTCATAATCAAATGTGTATGTTCCATAGTACATTTGTTTATCATCAACCGTATCAAAAGCGGTTGAATTTAAATCATCCTCAGATGTATAGTAAGCCGTGTTATCCTTAACAAACATATAATAAGTACCGTCAGTTTTGCCTTGAGAAGCCATAATATCGGCTAAACCCTGATATTTATCGTAATCGCCCGTAATTTTTGTTATTGAGCAATTTTCATCATCTTTATCATAATAGAATGAGTCAACTCCCAATTGAAACTTAAGGTATGAATACTCATCTCCTTCTTTTTTAGCCGTTATAACGCTATCTTTTGCCGCATAAGCATAAACTCTCGGAACTTCATCCGTATAGCTTAACAATACGTCATAATAACCCGCATAAGGCCCGTCGGTTATTTTTGAAAAGTTTTCAATTTTATAATCCTGAAAAGTTGAATCAAGTGTATAAAGCGTTTTTTGATAATCATTGACGGATGGAGGAATGGGTACATCTAAATTGTTGTATTCGTTATATAAACCCATTACTTCGTTAGATAGAGCAACTCTTTGCTGATTTATTTGCTGCCCTTTATACTCTACATTACTCTTTCTTGCGGTTAACCCGAGAAAGCGAGCCTGACTTGCCGCTAAACCCATAATATTGTCACCTTTCCTTCGTATTTATGTTTTTGTTTACGACAATTTTTTATTAATACTTTAGGATTATGTTTATTTTTGTTTACAATTGTTAACAATTTTTTAAAACCACGCTATAATGTTGACACAAAGTCTGTTTAATGAAATTTGAGGGAAAGTCAAAATTGGATAATATTTTCTATATTGATAATCATACCCACGGAGCTTTTGGAGTTAACTTTAACAGTGCAGATTATAAACAAATAAAATATTTACTAAAAAAGCTCTATGAAAAAAATATAAGAGGAATTTGCCCGACGCTTGTCGGTGATAGTGCTTGTAGTAATATTCAAGCTCAACTTGAAATATTTAAAAAAATCAGAAACGAACAGTTGAAAAACCCAAAAAAAGAAGCGTTAATTTTGGGAGTTCATCTGGAAGGGAGTTTTTTGAGTGAAGAAAAATCGGGTATTCAGGATAAAAGCGTATTTTTAGCCCCAACAGTCGAAAATTTTAAAAAACTTGCGGGATGTTTTGAAGATATAATAAAAATTGTTACGATAGCGCCCGAAAAAGACATTGATTTAATCGACTATCTTAATGAAAAAAATATCAAAACTCAAGCGGGACACTCAAGCTCAAAATGTATCGGAAAATGCATTGCAACAACTCATCACTTCAACGCTATGCCTCAAATTCACCATAGAGAAAAATCTTTAACTTTGGAGGGTTTAATAAGGGATGATATATATTGCGAAATTATAGCAGATTTGATACATTGTTCGAGGGATATTTTAGAGTTATTTTTGAAAATAAAACCCCAAGATAAGATAATGTTAATAAGCGACAGTTTGCCATCAAGTAATTATGGCACAGAAGTAATATTTTGCAATAAAAAAATAATAAACGGAAAAGATGAAAAAGGAACTCTGGCAGGTTCCAATCAAACTTTGGATGAAATTTGTAAAAATTTAATAAATAAAAAAATATTAAGCAGGGAAGATATAATCCAAATGGCATTTAAAAATCAGATAAAATATCTTAATCTTGAAAGTAGAGAAATTGATATTTTAAATCAATAAAAATTATGATAAACTAACGGTAGTGAAAAATTGTAAAATTAGAAAGAAAAAAATGAAAAAAAATATTATCTTATCAATAGCAGCAATAATTACACTGGCACTGTTCGGCGGTGTATATAATCAGGCTCAAAGTCAGGATACAACACCAAAACAAGCTCAAAAACCGCAGGCTCAACAGCCTCTTAAAACAACGTCGCTTGAAATTGTTGCAAATCCTTCTAAATTTTTAAATAAAACAGTTAAAATGCAAGCTACGTTTGATAAATTTTCAACACTCGGACTTGACTACAAAAAAGCAATGCGCTCAAGCACCGACTATATCGGTATTTTAATTCAAAGGGATGATGTAATTGATCATAATATCCCGCTATCCGAGATGAAATTGTTTCTTAAAAAAGACTTAGCTGAAAAACATATAGATTTAGACACCGGAGATAAAATTGAAATAGTTGCAAAAGAATTTTCAACAGCGCTTAACGATCCTTGGCTCGATGTTGAAAATTTGACAGTGATTAAAAAAGCTAAGAAAGATGAAACTGAAAATTAGTTATTAATATTATAAGAGTTGGAAGATGAGTGAAAACAAAAAATATTTAACAATTCACGGGCATTTTTATCAACCGCCGAGAGAAAACCCCTGGATTGAAGAAATAGAGATACAAGACAGCGCCTATCCTCACCATGATTGGAACGAAAAGATAAGCTGGCAATGCTATAATCCAAACGGCGCCTCTCGTATTGTGGATGGGAAAAACAAGATTATTGAAATATCAAATAATTATCAATACATGAGCTTTAACTTCGGCCCAACTCTTTTAAGCTGGCTTGAAAAGAATGATATACACGCTTATCATAGAATACTTAAAGCGGATAAAAACTCTCTTGAACTCTATGGCGGGCATGGATGTGCCATTGCACAGGTTTATAATCATATAATTTTACCTTTGGCAAACAGAAATGATAAAATTACACAGGTTCTCTGGGGGTTGAAGGATTTTCAAAAAAGATTTCAAAGAAACGCTGAAGGTATTTGGCTTGCTGAAACTGCCGTTGATTCTCAAACGCTGGAAATTTTAATTGAGTGTGGTGTTAAATTTACAATCTTATCTCCTCATCAGGCAAAATGTATTAATAAAATCGGCGAACATAACTGGCAGGACGTTTCATGGGGTACAATTGACCCTTCTCAACCATACAGATACTTTGTTGAAGGAAGCGATAAACAAAAATACATTGATTTATTTTTCTATGACGGATCAATTTCTAAATCCGTTGCTTTTGATAATCTTCTTCAAGACGGTGCTAAATTTTCCTATAGATTAAATGACGGTTATGTTGAGTCAAGAAATCATCCTCAAATAGTGAATATAGCAACGGATGGAGAAAGTTATGGACACCATACGAAATTTGGTGATATGGCTTTAGCTTACGTTTTAAGAGTTGGAGCCAAAAACCTCGGTTTTGAGATAACAAACTATGCTCAATATCTTGAAATGTATCCTCCTTCTTGGGAAGTTGATATAAAACCCGTATCCGCTTGGAGCTGCGCCCATGGGGTAGGCAGATGGATGGATGATTGCGGCTGCTCAACAGGAGCGCAGCCTCATTGGAACCAAAAGTGGAGAAAACCTCTTCGCCAAGCGCTTGATTATTTAAGAGATGAATTAATTAAACTTTGTTCAATTCAAGGTACAAAATATTACAACGATTTTTGGGAAGCAAGAAATAACTATATTGATGTTATATTGGATAGAAGTCCGAAAAGTTATGAAGAATTTTTCAAGCATAACGCTAAAAAGCAACTGAGTGCAACAGAAAAAGTTAAAGCAATTAAATTAATGGAAATTCAGCGCTTTACGCAGCTTATGTATACAAGCTGCGGTTGGTTTTTTGCCGATATTTCAGGGATTGAAACCGTACAAATTCTAAAATATGCTTATAGAGCGCTTGAACTTGCTTCAGAGTTTGCTAAAGCAAATTATGAAAAGACATTTTTATCAATATTACAAAAAGCAAAAAGTAATATTATAGAGTTTGGTAACGGAAAAGATATTTACAATAAATGGGTAAAACCATCTGCTGTCGGTTTTGATAAAATTACGGCGCAATGGGCAATTGAATCATCTTTCAAGGAGGATGAATTAATTGAAAATAATGAGATGTATTGTTTTAATATTAAAAAACAGAGTTATAAAAAGTATAAAAATCCCACAAATACGCTGATTTGCGGAAGAATTGAAGTTAGCTCAAACATTACTTTAGAAAAAAAAGATATGAATTTTGTTCTGCTTCAAACGCAAAACTATGATTTTTATTGTGCTGTTAAGCCTTTTAGCTGTTTGGATGATTATAATTTAGAAAGAAAAGAAATTGCAAAAGCTTTTGAGAGTGACAATATAATTGATATTTTGCAGTCAATCGAGCTTTATTTCGGTTCTAAATTTTATTCTTTGGCAGATATTCCCATGGATAAAAGAAAGACCGTGCTTGAAAATCTTATATTTAAAAAGCTTGAGAGAGCTTCTCAAACCTATAAAGAGCTATATGAAAGCTTATTAAGCCCGATAAGCCATCTGAACGATCTTGGTATGGATATCCCCGAAGGGTTCAGGGTTTGTGCTAAATATACACTTTTGTCAAATTTAGATAGTGAATTATCAACGATTACTTCTTATGGCGACAAAAGTAAAATTCAAAAACTTTTAAAAATTAAAAAATTAGCAGATAAATTTCATATAAGATTAACAAGTCCAAAATCTAATGAAATTCTATCTTCAAGCCTTATTAATTTAATTACAAAATTAAAAAAGAAAACAACAATTAAAGACGCTCAAGAATTGTTAAATTTCTTTGAATTAATTGAAAAACTTGAAATAGAAACCAATATCAAAATAGCTCAAAATATTTTCTATGAAATGTTTTGTAAAAATTTTGAAAGCTTTATAGAAGCTCATTCAACAGATATGAATGAGCTTAGAAAATTGCTTTTGATTTTGCTTGATATAGGTAATAAGCTTGGTATAAATATGGACTTTTATAAAGAAAAAGTCGATTCCCTGACGGGTAAAGTTTAGTCTTTATCTGATGCTATAAAGCTTTCAACAAAAGCTTTGTTTTTATCCTTGCCCAAATCAATAAATGCAACACCCGAGTCACGTTTAAAAATAAAGTTTGGTATTATATCAAGCTTATTCTCATATATTGCTTCTCTGATTACACTTTTTTCTACACCGAGTTTTTTGGCTAAACGAGGAATTGTGATAACATCAGGGTTTTCATCTCTTAAAGCTCTTAATTTTGCAATATCTTCAACGGATTCAATAACCGCATTTACCTTTAGCGTGCCGTCAGCCTCATCTTGCTTTATTGTTCCTTTTATTTTTCCTTCTTTGATTAATTCAAATAAATAATCAGCGCTTCCAAAGCCTTGTTGTTCAAGAAGCTCAATCGAAAGACGTTCGGTTTTTCTTTTGGCAAAATCATCTATTATTATTCCATCAGTTCTTTTGGGTAATAATTTCATTGTTTTTTTATTTTTTTCATTTTCTAAATCGGTTAAAAATTGTTTTTTAAAGAACATATCTTTGCTTAAATCGGGACAATCTTCAAAACCGAGCGGAACCATTCTTCCATCTACAAATTGCTCAATAAGTTTTGATTCCTTTAGACCGTATACTCTGTAAAAATAATATTTTGGAACCGATGTTTTTATACGGGGCATAATTTTTTTTAAAAACTTGGCATTTTTTTCATTGCCTGTATCTATCAAATAGCCGTCTTCATTTTTTTGAACTTCGATTAAACCCGCTTCAGACCAGGTATTCACATATTCATCTCTTCTTGAACTTGAAAATAAAGCCTTTAGAGGTACTAAACTCGTTTGTGTTGTTGGTTTTTCGCTTTTATATAAAACTGAAGCTTTTTGAGCTTCTATTGCTTTTTGAGCTTGAGCTCTATTTTCTTTTATCGGATTTTGTTGAGCTTGCGTATTTTTATCTGACAAAGTATCAGGAACTATTACCTGTTTTTTATCCGTACCCGGTTTTCTTCTTATAACATATACGTTTTTCTTTTTTTCTTCTCCAAAAGAAACGGTGTTAAAATTGTTGTTTAAAAAATTGATATTCACTTTTTTCCTTTCTTGGTTATGTAGTTGCAAATAGTACAACAAACCTCAAGGAATAATTTTGCGTCTTGTATTAAGATTAATTTTCCATTACTCTTGCTAAAACGGGTATAGAGTCGAGTTCAAATAATTTTGTCGTTTTAACATTGTTAACATATTCAAGAGCAAACATTGCACATATTAAAGCTTCAAGACTTGAAGCGGGGAGCATATTATCGCTCAATTGACAAAAGCCGTATTTTATCTTAAGCGATGTTTGTAAATTTTTGCAATCTATGCTTGTTCGGCTAAGATAGTGTGCGCATAATCCGTAAGCCTGACGAAGCTGATTTATGTCACATCTTATAATTTTTATATTTTTTTCTTTTAATTTTATAAAAGTTTCTTCACATCTTCTTGAAATTCGATTTGTCCAGTCGTCTTTGTTTACTTTAAAATAATCTCCAAGGACTTTATAGTTTTTTGAGTGTATTCTCCATTTGCCGTCTAACAGTTTATTATCATAAGGAATTGTTGCACATACTGCGCTTTGTGATGTATAAGGGGAGTTTTCAAAAAAGTAGTCAATATCGGGCGCAAAGTAAAATTTATCAATAAGAATAATTGAAGCGTTTCTGTCTATGACACAAATTGAGCTGTCATAGCTTGATGAGTTGGATAGTGATAAACCTATAAAAAAATTTTCTTTACTTGAGGGACTTTGCATATAGTAAAGAGTATAATTAAATAATATTCTTTTTTCAAGAGGTGCGGGGTTTATGATAATATAATCTCATACAAAGTTTAAGTTTATAAAGAGTAAAAAAATTGAAAATCGGGATTTTTTATAACCTAATTGAGAGATTTTATAAAAGTGAAAGATATAAATTTTATTATTTATTTTTCATGTCTTTAATAGCGGGTTTGTTTGAGTATATGGGCTTGGTTTTAATTTTTCAATTTGTATTATTTTTATCAAACCCGAATAGTTCAACAAATGCTAAAATAATTAAATTTTTTAGCAATAACTTTGGTGTTTATGACTTTTCAAAAATTGCTTTAATTCTCGGCACTTTTGTTGCTTTAATATATATTTTTAAAAATATTTACATGTTTATTTTTACTAAAGTTAACAATTCTATTTTAGAAGATTTGTCGATAAAAATTACCATAAGAACAATTAAAAACATTGTCTTTCAAGATTATATTTTAATAAACTCAATTGAAAAATCAAAAAAACTTGCTCTTATTTCAAAAATTACTCTTGTTGTTTGGCAATATTGCCACAGGTATATAAATTTACTTGTTAATATAGTTATAATTTCAATTTTATCTTTATATCTTTTAATAAAATTTACCCTGCCCGCCCTTTTAACGGGGTTTTTTGCTTTAATATTCATATATTTGGAATATCGGTTTTTAAAGTTTAAATCAAAAGAACAAAATCAAAACTATTCAAAAGCACTTGATGAAATAAATTCAAATTTATTGGATATAATCAACCTGACAAAAGAAATTAAGCTTAACAACAAAGAGGAATATTTCATAAAAAAAGCTTATGAAAGCTGTAAAAAATTTTCAAATTTAAATAAACAAAGAAGTTTTTATGATGTTTTTCATATTTACTTTACGGAAATAACAATAATGGTTTGTTTTATTATTATTCTTGCTTCGCTTTTTTATACTACAAACTTCAATAACAGCCTTTTAATAAGTTCGATATCAACCGTTTGCGCCGTTGTTTTAAGAATGACACCCGCCCTAAACAGGGCTCAAAGTTCAATGTATTTAATTAATTCCAATGAAAAATTAGCTCTTGAGCTTCTGGAGTTTGATGAGAAATATTACCAAAAAAATGCTCAAAAAGTAAATGAAAAATTGCCTTTCAGTACTTCAATCGAGCTGAAAAACATATCTTTTAGCTATGACGGCACTAAAAGCGGTTTAAGTAATATTAATCTTAAAATTAACAAGAATGATTTTATAGGTATTGTCGGTCTTACGGGCTGTTACAAGACAACGCTTTGCTTAATTATTGCAGGTTTAATTAAGGCGCAAAAAGGTCAAATTCTAATTGACAATAAAGAACTGAAAGAAGAAAATAAAGACGCTTGGCGCAACAACTTTGCTTTTTTAAGTCAAAATTTTACCCTTTTTGATGATTTAAAATTTGATAAAAAATATTTAAAAGCTCTTAATCTTGATTTTACCAATTCAAATTATAATGAGCTCTCAAACGGTCAAAAGCAAATTTTAGCACTTTTAAATATACTTCAAAAGGATAGTGAAATTTTAATTTTGGACGAAATAACAAGCTCATTGGATGTTATATCTCAAGAAAAAATTAACAATATCTTAAAAACCCTTAAAGGCAAAAAGACTATAATTTCAATTGCTCACAGATTGCAAATTTTAAAACATGCCACAAAAATTGTCTACATGAAAGAAGGTAATATTGTTGATATTGATACATTTAATAATTTATCGAATAAATATTTTGAATTTAGAGAATTTGTAGAATTATCAAACTTTAAAATCAACTGAGTTTATTGTAAACATCTAAAATTTTCTGAGCTTGTTTTTCGTTATTCAACTGTTTGTAGCAATATGCCAAATTATAGTAAAAATCTTTGTTTTGAGGTTCCAAATTAATTGCTTTGATTAAATTTTTCTTAGCAGCGGAAAAATCCCTTAACTCTAATTGACACCTTGCCAGATTGTAATATGCCTCAGCGCAGTTTTTGTTATATTTAATTGCTGTTTGAAAATTGTTCAAAGCTAAAAGATAAGATTTTTTAGAAGCAAAAATACACCCTAAATTATAATAAGCTTTAAAGTACGAATAGTTACAATCAAGCGCTTTATTCAGGTTTTGAATAGCGCCGGTGTCATCATTATTTTCTTGTGCTATATTTGCCAACAGCAGAAAAACCTCTTCCGTTTTTGCTTCTTTAGGGAGATTTTCAAGCAATTTTTGCGCTTCAGCATAATTTTTTGTTGCATATAAAGCTATTGCTTGCTGTTTTATTTCTTCTGTATTAATATTATCTTGTGAATATGCGCTTAAAGAAGCAATAAAAAACATAAGAAAAATATTAAAAAAAATTTTTTTAAGACTTAACCTCATCTTTTAATAACCCTATCAATTCTTAATAAAATAATACATCAAATAATCATTTCATACAATTTGAAAAAATATTTTTTTAGTGATTTTATGTAGTATAATAACAATGTAAAACAGTAACGGTAAATTTAATATGAACAGCAGTTTAGACGAAAGAACAAGAATGTATCGCATTCCCCCTACAAAACCCCAATATCGCAGACGTCGCCGCCCCAAAAAAGGAAACGGTTTTATTAAGTTTTTATTGTTTATTTGTTTAATAATGGGCTGTATTTATTATTATACCGATTACAAAATTAAAAATGATATTGAAAGTACAATAAATGCTTCTAAAGACGGAAATACACGCTCACCTCTTGATTTAAATTTTAACTTTTCTCCAAGAACGCAAAACCTCTTGTTGATGGGGGTTGATATAGCGGAAAATGCTCAAAGTCCTTTTAAAGGTACTCGTTCGGATACCATGCTTTTAGTTAGCATTGCTCCTTACGGAAAAAATGTTAATGTAATTTCTATCCCGAGAGACTCAAAAGTATATATATCAGGCAAAAGCAAAGTGGATAAAATAAACCATGCTTTTGCTTTTGGCGGAGCTAAGGCGGCAGTTAAAACGGTTGAAGAAACTTTTGGAGTAAAAATTCATAACTATCTTGCCATATCAAACGAAGGTGTTATAAAGATGATAGACGTCCTCGGCGGATTGCCTATCTATATTGAAAAAGATATGAAATATGACGATTATTCGGGTAATCTTCATATAAATTTAAAACACGGTAACAATATTCTTACAGGTAAACAAACTGAAGGATATTTGAGATTCAGGCATGATTCTTACGGCGATATCGGTAGAATAAGAAGACAGCAGTGGTTCTTTAACGCATTGTTGGATAGACTAAAAGACCCCACGGTAATTGTTAAACTTCCGGAGTTATTAAAAATTATGCCCGAATATATCCAAACGGATTTATCGGCTTATGACATGACAAAATATTTAAGCATGGCAAAAAACATTGATACTTCAACAATTCAGGTTGCAACAATTCCGGGTGCCCCTTCTACTAAAGGTATTATAAGCTATTGGATTATAGACCCCGCTAAAACGCAAGATTTAATTAATAAAATGGTATACAGAAGCAGATCCTCCAAAACAACAAGAGATTTATCAATCGGAATTTTGTATGCGGATTCAAAATCTCAAAGTGCACAAAGCTTAAAAGAAGAACTGGAAGCAAAAGGAATGCAAGTTAAAATGCAGGCTTCAAACCTTGTTTCAAAAGACTATATCGCAATTCATAACCTTGATATTTCAGGCGATGTTTTATCTGATTTAAAGAAAACTTTTCCGGAAATTAAAGATAAACACACAATCTACGACCCCATAGGAGTAAACAGAACGGGAAGAGATTTAACTATTGTGATATCGGATTTATAAAAAATACATTGTTTATATTAAGAAATATTAAGCTAAATTATTCTTACGGTTGATTTAATATAAATTTATCTGTTAGACAATCAAAATATGATAATCAATCAGAATGAAAAATATTTACTTAAATTCATCTCCGGTACTAACACTGATACAAGCAAAAGCAGTGATTTGCTGGAAGTAATTTTTAAACTCGGCATTAAGTTAAACTTTAAAAATCATAATTCAGTTTATCAGATAATTGATGAAATGAGCTATCCTAATCATTGTAAAAGTTTAATCGGTAAGTAGTATGAACAATAACAATAAAAAAAATCTTTTTTATGTAATATATACCCTGATTGTAATTGCCATCTTTATACTTTTAATCGGTTTGGGGCATTTTGATTTATTTAAAAACTTTATTAATAAAATTGAACAAAGTTCGTTTGATTTAAGACAGATTGTTATTTCAAAGTATAAAAAACCCAATAAAGATCTGGTAATTTTAGCGGTTGATGATGCTACTTATGAATATATTATGGAGCAATACGGCTCTTGGCCTATTACAAGGCAGGTATGGTCTGATGTTGTTGAGAGCATAGAGCAGGTAAATCCAAAGTTTATAATATTTGATATGATGTTTATTAAGCCTGATTTGGCGCATATTGAAGGTGATAAGGCTTTTATAAATACGGTTAAAAACCATGATAATGTTTATCTTTCAATGAATTTCGACTATTCGAGAGATGACATAAGAAAGCCGCAACCTCTTGATGATAAATTAAAATTAAATATTAAAGAAGGGAAGCTTGAAGATAATCCTTATATTACCTTCACAAATTCAAGAACAATTATTCAAGAATTAATCAACGCAACAAAAAACATAGGAATAATTAATGCAACAAGAGATGATGACGGCATAATGCGCTATGCAACACCGATTTTCAGATATCAGGGCGATTATTACCCTAACCTTTCTTTGAGAGTTGCGCTTGATATGTTTAATAAAGACAGTGTTTCCATAAAAAATAATGCGGTAATTATCGACGATAATCATTCTTTGACTCTTGATAATACAAACAGAACAATTCTTAACTGGTACGGTAAAAGTAAAACGTTTAAACATATCAGCCTTAAAGCTACAATTGACGCTATAAAGAATAATGATATTAAATTTATTGAAGATAATTTCAAAAATAAGATTGTATACATAGGAACAACAGTTACATCTTTATCCGATATCAAAAGTACTCCGACTGATTCAAACATGGCGGGGGTTGAACTTCATACAACGTTTTTGAATAATATTATCGATAACAGCTTTATTAAAAAGACATCAATTGAATTTGATTTTGTTATAGCAATTATTCTATCTTTCCTTGTAGGCTATTTTGTTTTAATAACGGCTTCGGTATTTAAAACTTATGTCTTTTTGATTTTAACGCAGGTAATTTATTGGATTATTGCAACTTATGTAATGTTAAGATTTAATCTTTGGATTGGAGTTGTTTTACCTTTAATTTCAACAATTGCAACTTTTGTTCTTGTGTATTGCGAAAAGTATCTTCTGAAAACAAAAGACTACGAACAAACCTATAAACTAGCTGTTACGGATGGTTTAACCCAACTGTATAATCACAGATACTTCCAAGAACAAATGATAACCCAGGTTAATAATTATAACAGATATAAAAATGTCTTTTCGTTAATTTTAATTGATATTGATTTCTTTAAAAAATTTAACGATACTTACGGTCATCAATCGGGCGACTGTGTTTTAAAGCAGGTTGCAAATATTCTGAAGAAAAATTCCAGAACCTCTGACATTGCTTGCAGATACGGCGGCGAAGAAATGTCTTTGATATTAACAAATACATCTAAGTCGGACGCTGTTATAACTGCAAACAAAATTTGTCTTGCGGTTAGAAATAATAAATTTACTCTTGCAAATAATGAAAAAGTAAACGTTACAATAAGCGTCGGGGTTGCAAGTGTTGGGGATGACGGATTAGAGCCTAAAGAAATTATTGAATATGCGGATAAATGCCTCTATAAAGCAAAAGAATCAGGCAGAAATCAGGTTATATCGCAAATATAATTCCCGTTTTATATATCCTCTAAGGGCATAAAAAAAACGGCTAATTTGTGAACAAATTTAGCCGTGATGGATAGAATTAGTATTACGGAGTTTATAGAGGAGTTTACATGCTATTTAATGCTTGTGAATTTTTTTTGTTGCTATTTTATTCAAAACATGTCAAATATATTTACAAAAGTTAATATTAGAATTTATTTTCAAATGTAATCATCTATAAATAATTCTTTAGAATATTTGATTTTTTATGCACAAACGTACATAATATAAGTATGAATAATTTAACTCAAAAACAAAAAGATTTTTTTGAAAGCCTGAAAGAACTTTATGCTTCAAGAGCACTGCCGAGTTATGATAATATCAAAAAGACTCTTAATTATAAATCTAAAAATTCAATAAGGCAGTATATTGAAGCTTTAAAAAAAGAAAATTTAATAGTTGAGCTTGAAAGTAATCTTTATATAAACCCTTCCGAACTTGGCGCAAAGCTTGTTTCAAGCTATGTTAAAGCGGGTTTTGCTTCAATTATGGATGATAAGATTGAAAAAAGAATTTCAATGGATGAACTGTTAAACATAAATTCTCCTTCTACTTTTGTTTTTAGGGTTTCAGGCGATTCAATGTGCGAGGTTGGAATATTAGACGGCGATTATGTAATAATTAAAAAAACGCCCGAGGCAAATTTTGGAGATGTTGTTTTAGCAATTGTTGATGATGAATTTACTCTAAAAACCTATAAAAAAGATAATAAAGGAGTATATCTTCAACCCGAAAACAAAGATTATCCAATCATAAGACCTAAAAACTCTCTTTCAATTTTTGGTGTTGCACTTGGTATAACAAGGAAAATAAAATAATATGTCAAAGACTAAAAGAGTTATAGCTTTAGTTGATTGTAATAATTTTTTTGTATCTTGTGAAAGGCTTATGAAACCCGAGCTTATAGGTAAACCCGTCTGTGTTTTATCTAATAATGACGGTTGTGTTGTTTCTCGCTCCAATGAAGCTAAAAAAATGGGGGTTGAGATGGGTGCACCCTATTTTATTATTAAAAATCAATTTAAAAAAGTTACTTTTTTATCGGGAAATTTAAGCTATTATTGTGAAATATCAAAAAGAGTAATGGATAAACTTTTGGATTTTACTCCTGATGTTGAAATTTATTCAATTGACGAAGCTTTTTTGGATTTAACGGGTTTAAGAAAAACTTTTAACTGCTCTTATGAAGAAATAATAGAGCGCATTGTTAAAGATATTAAAGATGAAATAGGAATTGATGTTTCTGTCGGAATGTCTTATTCCAAGGTTTTAGCTAAACTTGCAAACGATAAAGCTAAGGCTTTACAAAAAACCCTGCCCGATAAAAAGACTTATAAAATCGGCTACAGAAAAATTCAAGAAGAGTTGAAAAGCACTCTTATATCAGAAGTTTGGGGTGTCGGAAAAAACACAACCGCATTTTTAAAAAAGCATTTAATTCAAAGTGCATGGGAATTTGTTTCACAAGAAGATGTTTGGATTAAGAAAAATATCGGAAAAATCGGGCTTGAATTAAAACAGGAGCTTTTGGGAAATTCAATTCATCCGGTTGATAGTACTTCACAAGCTCCTAAATCGGTTTCAAGAAGCGAGAGTTTTAAGGAATTTCAAACAAATAAAGCATATATTCAAGAGCAATTGAATAATCATATTCATAAAACATGTAAAAAATTAAGAAATGAAAACCTTGCCACAAGCTGTATAAGCGTATTTTTAAGAACAAAAGATTTTCAGGTTCAAAGTTTAAAGATAAATTTAATTAACCCTACAAATACGGAATTTGAGCTTATTGAGCATTCTAAAAAGATTTTGGATAATTTATTTCAACAAGGGGTTATATATCGCTCGGTTGGTTTTTGTGCAATGCGCTTAACTCCTCAAAACGAAATGCAGATATCTATTTTTGACGGAGCTAATACAATTAAAAAACAGGAATTATCAAAATCATGGGATAAATTGGAAGAAAAATTCGGAAAAGGCATAATTAAAATTGGCGGATGATTTAAAGGTTTAGCAATAAACAATTTATTTATTTTTGTTTCAGATATTTTTTATAATTCTTTTTAATATCAACATATAGCGCATTTAGGTCATCTTCAATTTTTTTTCTTACTCTTTCAATATCCTCATCTGTCGGGTTCTCAGGAACCGGTATAGGTTCACCAAAAAGCATAACAAGATTTGTTCCGATAAGAGGAAATCTAAATTCATCCCATGAATTAAATTTTAAAAATCTTTTCTGTGGACTCCACCAAACAGCAGGAACAATCGGAACTTGCGCCATTTTAGCAATCTCAATTATTCCTTTTTTAACAATTCTGTTCGGGCCTTTTGGGCCGTCTATCGTTAAAGCGCCGTTAACATCTTCTTCTTTAATTTTTCTTATTAATTCAAGGCTTGCTTTAGCTCCGCCCCTTGTTTTTGAACCTCTAACCGTTTCAACACCCATGGCGTTTGCTGCTCTTGATATTATTTCTCCATCTTGCGAGTCTGAAACCATAATACAAGTTTTTCTATTTTGATTGCAGGAGAATACTCCGCACTGATGAGCATGCCAGAGAGCAAACATACACTTAACTTCGGGGTAGTTTATACATTTACACCTATAAAAAAATCGTATTATATGAAACAGAATAATTGTTATAAGGCACAAAAACTCTGTTCCTTTTGTTTTTCTGTATACTTTTAGTTTTTCTTTTAAACTCATTTGTTGTTTTTATTGCTCCTTAAATCTGCTGCCAGTTTATGTGCGAATAATCCTTCCGCTTGCGCTAATATTGAAGCTGTTTTAGATAGCTCATCTTTATATTTATCAGATATTTTTTGATAAGTTTGAATTTTTATAAAATCAAATACGCTCAAACCGCCCGTATATCTTGCGCATTTGTTTGTAGGCAGTACGTGATTTGTTCCGGAGCAGTAATCTCCAAATACTTCAGCGCAATTTTTACCTATAAACATTGAACCGTAGTTTAAAAATTCATCTTTTATCTTAAGCGCATTTTTACCCAGTAGCTCTAAGTGCTCGGGCGCTCTTTTATTTGCAAGCTCAATTGCTTGCTCTATATTATCAACAATAGTGCAGATTGATTTTTCAAAAGAAACTTTTGCAATATTAGCTGTTTTTAGGGTTTTTAAAAATTCACCCGCAAAAAATTCAACTTCTTTTGCTAAAGCTTCATTAGTTGTTATTAAATAGCTTCTTGCGTCTTTATCATGTTCACATTGAGCTAACATATCAGCTGCAATCAATCCGGCATCGTTAACATCATCCGCTACGATTAAAACTTCGGAAGGCCCTGCTATAAAATCAATATCAACTGCGCCATAGACCGCCTTTTTTGCCGCCGCAACAAATTTATTCCCGGGACCTACGATTTTATCAACAGGTTTAATTGATTGTGTTCCATAGGCAAATGCTGCAATTGCCTGCGCCCCTCCTAATTTATAAATTTTATCTGCACCTGATAAGTGAGCGCTTACTATTACTTCAGGGGATATTTTCGGGCTTGTAAGGCATATTTCTTTAACTCCCGCAACTTTAGCAGGGATTATTGTCATATAGCAAGAGCTTAAAAGCGGATAATTCCCCCCGGGGCAATAGCATAAAACACGCTCAAGCGGGATTATTTTATGCCCTAAGATTGAATTATTTTTTTCATATTCAAGCGGTTTAATTGAATTTAGCTGACGAAGTGCAAACTCTTCAACATTTTCAATTGCTTTATTAATACAATCTAAAAGTACAGGGTTGGTTTTATTAATTTTATCATACGCTTCATCAATTTCATCTTCGCTAACTAAAAAATCATCAGCAGATGAAAAATCCCCGTCCCCAAATTTTTTAGAAAGCTCAATTAAAGCAGAGTCTTTTTCTTCTTTAACTTTTTGAATTATCTCATTTACGTAAGGCAACTCTTCAAATTCAATTTTTTGAAAAAAAGTTTCATCAATATCTTTATAGTTAATTATTTTCATTATTTTGCTCTTGATTTTAAATTGTTTCTAACATCTTCAATTGTTGTATTATTTTTTGACATAAACACAAATAAATGATAGATTAAATCCGCAGCTTCCCAGCCTAAACCGTCACCTTGTTCAAAGTTAACCGTTTCAAAAGCTTCTTCCATAATTTTTCTTTTAAGATAAAATTCATCATTAAAAAGCTTTGTTGTGTAGCTGTTTTGAGGGAGTTTAAGCTTCCTGTCTTCAATAAGCTCAAACAATCCTTCAAAAGTAAAGTTTTTATCTTCAAAACAAGAAAATCTCTCTAAGTGGCATGCATCTCCTTTTTGTCTGACCGTAAAAAGAATTGTATCTTTATCACAGTCAAATTTAGCGTTTAGAAGCTCTTGAGTGTTGCCTGAAGTTTCTCCTTTTTTCCAGAGTTCTTTTCTTGAGCGTGAATAATAGGTTGCAAAACCTTCCTTAAAAGATTTTTTTAACGACTCGGGGGTAGAATAAGCAAGCATTAAAACTTGTTTTGTTAATTTATCCTGAACAATTGTAGGAATTAAGCCTCCCTGTTTTTCAAAATCAAGACAAGCGCAAAAAGCGTCCTCTAAGGTTATTTTACCCGTATAAATACACATTCCCAATTGAGAGCTTATGTTATTTTTCTCAAGCTCAACTATTTCTTCAATTGAGCAAATCCCGCCTGCCGCAGTTAAGGGTTTTTTGGTTGATGAAGCAATTTCTTTTATAAATTCAAGGTTTGTTCCCTGCATCATTCCTTCTTTTTCAACAATTGTAAATAAAAAGCCGCTGCAATAGTTTTCAAATCGTTTAACATAATCCATTGTCGAAAATTCGCTAACTTCCTGCCAGCCTTTTGTTGTAATTTTTCCGTCACGAGAATCGATTGCAACAATTACCCTTGATTTTGGAAGTTTAGATAAGAAATCTTCGCTTGCCGCCGTTCCTATTATTATCTTTTTAGCGCCCCAGGATAAAACTCTTTTTGCTTTTTCAATTGTTCTTATTCCTCCGCCTACTCTGCAAGGGGCAATTTTACATATTTTTTTAATTAATTCTTCGTTATTTTTCCCTGTATTAAGTGCACAATCAAGGTCAATAACCGCAACTTCACCAAAACGAGCGTAATATTTTGCAAGTTCAAGAACGTCTTCTCGCTCTAAAACTTTGTTTTTTCCTTGTTGCAGTTGAACCGCTTTACCATCCATTAAATCTATGCTTGCTACTAACATATTTTTTTCTCCTTAAATTAAATCTTAATAACACTATCAATAAAAACCCAGTCAAATCGCCTGTATGGATGGACTTCGTTTAAGCAGTGATTTAAAAATTCGTTTAGTTTATTATCTAACTCATCTTTTGTATAGTCAAGCGTGTTAATATTTTGTATATTCAGCTCATCGCATAAAGTTTTAACTTTTTCATCATAAATTAAAGCAAAAGAGTTTGTTTTAAGCGCACTTGCAGCAATTAACCCATGCAGTCTTGTTGAGATTATAAATTTAGCTTTGTTAATTATATCAATTGTTTCATTGACGTCTTTGTTTACAATAAGATTAGCGTTGATGTTTCTTTTTTTTAGCTCATCAATAAATTTAGAGCATATTTTTTCATCCGTATCTTGCAGAGCAAGAACATCAATATTATCTTTATAATATTTAGAAACAATTAAAGCTAGGATATATATAAGTTTTTCATCAATTCCTTTAAACTCTCTTAATTGAATAATTAACCCTTTTTTGTTTTCTTCAATTTTTAAATCCTGAACAAGAGAATATGCCGGGTCTGATGTTATTATTGAGTCGATATTCAAGCTTTTTAGGTAATCATGGCTCTTTTTATCTCTTGTTGAAATATATTTAAGGTTTTTTAGAATAATTTTCATTAAAAATTCGTTCATTTTACCTTTTATCGGCTCAAACCCTTGAGAAAAAATTACAACTTTTTTGTTTAATAATTTTGCAAGAAATATTATAAAAAGGTAGTAATAAAGACTAAAGCTGCTTGTCTTATTCTGTAAAAGACTTCCGCCGCCTGAAATTAAAATATCGCAGTTTAAAATTGCAGCGAAAATTGAAAAAATATTCTTATAATAAAACGCTTTAACGTCATATTTTTTTTGCGTTTCTTTGATATTTGAGCTTAAAGCGCTAACAGTGCAATTATTATATTTCAGACGGTTTGTCAGTGCCAAAAAAATCGCTTCGTCACCAAAGTTATTAAAACCGATATAACCCGATACAAGAACCTTTTTCATAAACTTAGTTTGACATAAAAGGCAATTGTTTACAAGAAAATTTTGATTGATAAAGAATATAATTTAGTCTTGTTGTTATAAAAATCTTAAATTTGAAAATGCTCTGAATAATTTAAAAATACAAAAAAAATAAAACTATTCCAGCATATTTCCGAGCTTTAACCCCCTTTGAGCAAACAATAACGCTTCAAGATAATATTTTTTCTCTCCTTTATCACTTGCAGAATTTAAAATTTAAATTGATTTTTGCGTTATTTTATCGGGCAGAGGGATTGCGTTTATTGAAATATCGTCAAAATTACGAATATCAAAATTAAATATTTGAGCAAGTTTTTTTATAATTTGATAATTTGGCATGTGATAACCTTTTTCAATTCTTGATAAATGTTTATTATCTATGCTGATTTTTTCCGCCAACTGTTCTTGAGTCCGGCCGTTAGCTTTTCACAGTTGTTTAATTTTATTTCCGAGATTTTCTTTATTTTCGCTCATAAATCCCTTCTTTCTTTAATTTTCAATAAAAATTCCAAATAAAAAAACTTGAAAATAGCAAATATTAAAATTAAAAAATCCTTGAAATATGTAGAAAAATAAAATTGTTTATGCAAAAATAAAACAACTGGACAAAAAGGATATTTTTATGAAAAAAAGAGTAGTACTGTCTTTGTTAATAACAATTATTCTTCTTGCTGCCATAAATAAAAGCCGGTTAGTTTTTGAACCAATATCAGTTAATTTTGAAATAGTTTTTCTTTTAATATTTTTCATATTTCTTTTTATCCCCATGCTGCATATAGAGAAAAACGATATTTCTCATCGTGAAAACAGAACACTTGCAAAATTACCCCCCATTATCGGTAAAAATGGCAGATTAAACTATAAATTCCCAAAACAATTTGATGTTTGGTTTAATGACAGATTTAACCTTAGAAAAAGTTTTATTGAAGCATACAACGCAAAGCTAATTCTAAATAAAAATTGGAAAACAAAAGATGTCATAAAAGGGAAAGATAATTGGCTTTTTTTAGGCCGGATGGAGTCGATTAACAGTTACACCAATCAAAATTTATTCAACAATGAACAAATGGAAGAATTTGCAAATTATTTAAGTGAAATTGATGAAACTTTGTATAAAGTGCCTGATATTAATAATAATTTTATGTGCAAAAATCTCATAAAAAATTCAGATAAAACGATTGGTTGTTATAACAAAAATCAAAATGTTAATTTGTTGGTTTATAGAGATTCTTTTACAATTTCTCTTATTCCTTATTATATGGAGTCTTTTAAAAATGCAAAATATATTTGGTGATATAACCCCGGCACAGAAGAGTTTAAAAGGGCGGATGTTATAATACTTGAATGCGTAGAGCGGTATTTATCAAGTGTTTATGATTTTTTAAAACAAAAAGAAGATTAAGATTGATTATATTATTTCAAATCAAAGGAAACCACAATGCTATTCAGTTCAATGACATTTGTTTTTATGTTTTTACCGATTGTTCTTTTGTTATACTTGGTAACTAAAAAAGAACTCCATAACCCGATACTTTTAATCGCAAGTATATTATTCTATGCTTGGGGAGAACCTAAGTATCTTGCTATAATGCTTTTAACAATTATTATTAACTACTTTGGTGCAATTTTAATTGATAAAAATAAAAGCCCTCAAAATAAAAAGCTTGTCTTAATTTTAACAATAATAGCAAACCTATCATTTTTAGTTTATTTTAAATATTTTGATTTTTTAATTAATAATTTTAATCACATTTTCCATTCTAACATTCAATTGCTTAATATTATCATGCCGATTGGTATATCTTTTTATACTTTTCAGGCTTTATCTTATGTTATTGATGTTTATAGAGGTGAAGTTAAGGTTCAAAAAGATATTTATAAATTAGCGCTATATATTTGCCTTTTCCCTCAGCTTATAGCAGGGCCGATTATAAAATACCATGATATAGCTTCTCAAATCGAAGATAGGGAAGTTAATTTTGATAAGGTAAACCTTGGAGTTAAAAGATTTATCATAGGTTTATCAAAAAAAATGCTAATCGCTAACACCCTTGGAGCTGTTGCAGATAAGATATTTTCTCAAAACCCCGATAGTTTTTCTCACATAATTGCTTGGATTGGAGCTATATCATATACTTTTCAATTGTATTTTGATTTTTCAGGATACTCTGATATGGCAATCGGTTTAGGGTTGATTTTCGGTTTTAAATTTATGGAAAACTTTAACTATCCTTATATTTCAAAATCAATTACCGAATTTTGGAGAAGATGGCATATATCGCTATCCACTTGGTTTAAAAATTATGCCTATATTCCCTTGGGAGGAAATAGGAAAAATAAACTTACAACAATAAGAAACTTAGGAATTGTTTTTCTTTTGACGGGTATCTGGCATGGGGCAAATTGGACTTTTGTTGTTTGGGGTTTGTGGCATGGAATGTTCATTATTATTGAAAAACTTTTAAATATTAAAGAGTTTGAACAACAAAAGCATAGTTTAAAAATAAATATCTTAAGACATATTTATTGTATTTTAGCTTTTGTTATCGGCTGGGTTATATTTAGAGCGGATAGTTTAAGCTATGCCATAAGATATTTAGCTAATATGTTTTTTGTGCTTCATTTGGATAAGAATAATTTTATCTATTCTCTATCATATTACGTTGGTAGAATTGAAATAATAACATTAATTATAGCAATTTTATGCTCTATACCTTTATTTAAAAATATGATTTATATACAGAATAAAATCATGAGATTAATTGTAAATTCTTGGCTTTTAATTTTATTTTATTTATCAACAATTACGATTGCTGCAAATACCTATAATCCTTTTATTTATTTCAGGTTTTGACGATACTAATAAATGTGTCATTAAGTAAAGATACAACAATAAAAAATTAATACAAAATTTACTTAAATGTCCTTAATTTAAACTATTTTCTTTGTATATTTTTTTTATTTAAAATAAAATATTTTTATGACAAAGAATATTTTAATAGTTGCTGCAACATCAGAACTTGCACAAAACGTTATTAAAGAACTCAAAAACGGTGATTGGAAAATATACACAACATCAAGACAAACGGGTATCATGGATGAAAAGGTGCATGAATACAATCTTGATGTTACTAATGAAGAAGATTTTATTTTATTAAAAGATAAAATTTCTCATCTTCGATTTGATGTAATATTAAATTTTGCGGGAATTGCCGTTGCGGGTGCTGTTGAAGAGTTGAGCGAAGTTGAGCTTAAAAAGCAATTTGACGTCAATATTTTCGGATTGCTTCGCATAATTAAATATTTAACCCCGCACTTGAATAAAAGAGCAAAATTGATTAATGTCAGCTCTATGGCAAGCTACGGTATATTTCCTTTTTTAGCTCCTTATTGTATGTCAAAAGCTTCAGCCGATATTTTGTTAAATTCGTTTTCATTAGAAAGCGGAATAAAAACTGTTTCAATACGCCCGGGTGCCGTTGCAACAAAGTTTTGGGAAAGCTCTATTGAGCTTAATAAAGCAACTCTTGAAAACAAAAGCGAAAAATTCAAAAAACAAAAAGAGTTTTTAGTTAATAATGCAAATAAAAATTCACTTCATGCGGCAAATCCGATTTATGTCGCAAAAAAAATTGCACAAATAGTTGAGCTTAAAAATCCTAAAAATATATATAATATTGGTTTAGATTCAAAAATTGCAAAAATATCCCGTTTTATTCCTCAAGGCTTGATGAATAAAATTGTCCTTTTTGCGCTTAACAAAAGAATATCCGAGAAATAAACGTAATGAGTGAAGAACAAGAAGAAAAACAAAAAATATTTTTTGTATATCCTCCCTCCCCTATAATGAACAGGGAGGACAGGTGTCAGCAGCCTACGGGAGATTTGGTCGTTATTCCTCCTCTGCCTCCCGTTGATATGATGAGCCTTAGTGCTGTTGCTAAAAGCAGGGGTTTTGATACAAAATTTAAAGATTACAGCTTAAACAAAGAAACGATTGAAAACTTTGTTGAAGATTTAAAAGAATATAAACCGGAGTTTTTAGTAATAAACGTTGCTTCAACTACCCTTGAAGGCGATTTGGAAATATTAAAAGCTTCAAAAGATTATCTTAAAGATACTGTTGTTATTGTTAAAGGTGCAATTTTTAATTTTTATTCTTATAAAATTATGCAACAATACCCTGAAATTGATATTGCCCTAAGAGGGGAAATTGAACCTGCTTTTGATGAGATAATCTGCTACAATTCTTTAGCAGATGTTAAAGGTATTACCTATCAAATGGATGATAAAATTGTCTCAACACCGGATAGAGAATTGAGTGAAAATATCGATTATTTGCCTTTTTTAGATAGAGAGTTGATTGATAATAATTTCTATCAAAGACCCGATACTAAACAGCCGCAAACAATAATTCGAGTATCAAAGGGCTGCCCGAATCATTGCTTCTTTTGTCTTGCAACCCCTCTAAACGGTAAAGTTGTACGCTATCGCTCGCCAAAACTTATTGTATCCGAGATTGAAGAATGCGTAAGCCTTTATGGAATTAAAAATTTTATATTCTGGTCGGATATCTTTAACATGAATCTTAATTGGGTTAAAAAACTCTGCAATCTGATAATAGACAGCGGTTTAAAAATCAGTTTTTCAACAAACACAAGAGCTGATACGGTTGATTTTGAAACCCTAAAGCTAATGAAAAAAGCGGGCTGTACCTTAATTTCAATTGGTGCGGAAAGCGGCAGCCAGGAAATATTAAACAAAATGGGTAAAAGAATTACTTTGGCGCAAATAGAGCAGGCAGTTAAACTGATAACAAAAGCAGGTATTCAGGTTTATGCTTATTATGTTATCGGTTTGCCTTGGGAAACAAAGCAAACGCTTCAAGAAACGTTTAAATTTGCAAAAAAATTAAATACTCATTATGCAAGTTTTTATACTGCCACGGCTCTTGTCGGAACAAAGTTCAGTGAATATATAAATAAAAACCGTCTTGGCGAAGTTAACTATGAAAAGCCTTATATATTCCCGAGCGTTAATACTTACAGCCTTAGCAGCGAAGAAATCTTTAATTATAATAAAAAATTTAATAAAGAGTACTATCTGAGACCTAAGTATATTTTAAAAATGGCAACTCAGATTAATTCCATTACAAAATTTAAAACCTATTATGATACTTTTTTAAGGCTTATGAAAAAAAGCTAGTTCAATTCAAGCATTATTAAAGCAACACCCATTAAAAGAAGCCCTAAAACAACTCCGCTGATTGAGTAGTGCCCTGTGTCGTAGTCTTTTGACAAAGGAAGCAGAGTATCGAGAGAAATATAAGTCATAATCCCCGCAACGAGAGAGAATAATATTCCTATACACATATTAGGGAATAGTGTTTTAATAATTGCAAAACCGATAACACCGCCTACGGGTTCAGCCATTCCCGACAAAAAGGAATATAAAAAAGCTTTTCTTTTTGAATGCGTCGCCTGATAAACAGGGATAGATATAGCCATCCCTTCGGGGATGTTATGAATTGAAATTGCTATAACTATTCCTAAACCTACCATAACATCTTGTGCGGTGAGGAAAAACGTTGCAAGACCTTCAGGAAAGTTATGTATGGCAACAACAATAGCAGTTAAAATTCCCGCTTTTTTAATTTTTCCGATTGATATTACCGCATTTTCATTTTGCACGCAGTCTGTACTGTCTATATGTTTTTCATTAGCGCCCAGTTGTTTTGTAAACATTTGAGCTTGCAAGTGATCAGGTATAAAGTAGTCAATTATGACAGCGCTTAACATGCCCACTGCAAAGAATATTATTGCAAGCCACATATAATTTTCGCCAAGTTGAGCTTTAATCATCTCGCAGGATTCGGGGTATAAATCAACAAGAGAAATAAAAATCATAACACCGGCGGATAAACCCAGCCCGAAAGAGAGGAATTTAAGCGAGTTTTCTTTAATAAAAAATGTAACAATACCGCCTAAAACGGTTGAAAACCCCGCCAGAGAGGACATAATTAAAGCTATTATATATGATTCTTTCATAAATTTATTATACATCAAAAAAATATATCAAATAAAAAGAGTAATTATTTCAAGATTGTTTGACGAAGTAATTTGTGCTAAGTAAAATAAAATTAAGAAATATTAAGATTTGGAGTTTTTATGAAAAATATTTATTTACTTGTATTAACTGCTCTTTTAGCCACACCGGGCATATATGCCGAAGAAACGGTCTTTGACTCAATGGAAAACGCTAAAGAAGTTAAACTTGCACCCGCAATTAAAACATCAAACACAAAAACGGTTGCAGACATTACCTCTAAAACAACAACTGATACTGTTGAGCTTAAACCGACTTTAAAACAGATAAAAAACACTTCTTCAAATTCTTCTTCAATTCAGGTTGTGTCAAGCGTACCTGTTGCAAAAGCTCAAACAACAACAAAAATTGCTGATGTTTCAGGTTCAATTAAACAGCAAAAATTTACAAATGCTCTTGTAAACCTTGATGATGCGCAGGTTGAGCTAAGACAGGAATTAGCCGAAGTCACGGATAAATATAACATTGCATTAGCTGAAAAAGAACAAGCTATTGCCAATTGCAAAAATTTAAAAAAAGAAATTAAAGTACTCAATTCTAAAATGAAAAATGTTGATAAATCAAAAAAAATGATTAACAAAAGCATTGAAGAAGCGCAATAGTAACGGTGTCCATTCAATTATATAGATGATGACACGTATTTGAGTTTTTTTGATAATAATAGTAATATAGACACTTTTGGGGAAGTAAAAAATCAAGATGAGTCAGGCGACAGACATTGATTCATATAAAAAAATAACCCGACTTTCTGACGAGGAATTAGAACAACTTTGGGAAAAGTATCTTCAAGACAGGACAGATAAAGAGGTTAGAGACAAACTTATTGTGCAATATATCTATCTTGCACGCTACGTTGTAGGCAGAATAAAAGTTAATATGCCGCCCTCTTTTTCTTTTGAAGATATTGTTTCTTTTGGAATAGAAGGTCTTATTGACGCCATTGAAAAATATCATCCAAATAAAGGTGCCAAGTTTGAATCCTATGCTCTTATGAGAATAAGAGGTTCTATAATAGATAGAATGCGCTCATCTGATTGGCTTCCCAGAACCTTAAGAAGAAAAATCAAAGAAATTAAAATCACAACCGAAAGATTAAAACAAGAAATAGGTAGAGCCCCCACATCAAAAGAAATCGCAGACACAATCGGAATGAGCGAAGAAAAAGTTCTTGAAATATTATCCTGCGATGTCAGCGTTAATTCAATCTATGACAAAAAAGGAACGGGAGAAGACAGTGTTGAAATCATTGACACAATTGAAGATGAAAATTCAAACCGTCCCGAAGAAGAGATGGAGAGAGTTGACGCAAAAAAAGAACTTGAGCTTGCCTTAAAAAAACTTCCCGAAAGAGAAAGAATGCTTTTAGTATTCTATTATCACGAAAATATGACTCTTAAAGAAATCGGTGAAGCAATTAACGTTTCAGAATCACGTGTTTGTCAACTTCATGCTCAAGCAATTATGAAGCTTAGAAATATTCTTTCTACAACAAGAAGCGAGCGTTTGAGCAAAAGTATTATTTAAAAAATTTTCATGCTAGAATAGCTCTGTAAATATTTTAAAAAGGAGTTATCTATGTCAAGAAAACCGATAATAGCCGGCAACTGGAAAATGAACAACAATAAAGCCGAAGCCAGAGAATTAATCGACGGAATTATGTATGGCGTATCTCAACTGGATGGCGATAAAATGCCTGAAGTTGTTGTTGCGCCGACTTATACGGCTTTATGGCAAGTTTATGACATTATTAAAAACGAACCGAAAATTTCTCTTGCCGCTCAAAACGTTAACCCTAACCCTTCGGGAGCTTATACGGGTGAAATTTCTCTTTCCATGCTTTCGGATTTTAAAGTTAAATATGTTATCATAGGTCACTCCGAACGTCGTCAAATGTTCAATGAAAGTGATGAATTTATCAACCAAAAAGCAATTGCAATTTTAAATAGCGGTATGATTCCCATTATCTGCTGCGGTGAAACTTTGGAACAAAGAGAACAAGGGGTTACCGACGTGCACCTTGAAGGTCAAATAACAAAAGCCCTTAAAGGAATTTCGGCAGCCGATGTTGAAAAATCGGTTATTGCTTATGAACCAATCTGGGCAATCGGTACGGGTAAATCATGCGATGCGGCTGAAGCAAATCGAACAATAGGACAAATAAGAAAAGTTGTTGCAAAATTGTATTCTCAAGCAACGGCAGATAAAATCAGAATTTTATACGGCGGCTCGGTTAAACCTTCAACAATTGTTGAGCAAATGGCACAAAGTGAAATAGATGGCGGCTTAATAGGCGGAGCTTCACTTAAAGCAGATAGCTTTATTGAGCTTATTAAAGGTGCTATGTAGTTTTAAAAAGAATTATAATAAAATATGCCAAGAACTTCTTGGCATATTTTTTATTACTTTAAATCGATATAATTATTAAAAATCTATTTTAAATATCTTGCTTTCTTTTTCTTCCTTGGGGTTGATGATTGACCTTTTTTAACAAAGTCAACTATTACAATTTCAGGTTTGCAGTTAAATCTTATAGGCAGGACACTTGTTCCTATACCCTTTGAAATTATCATAGGGTTTTGTCCGGAATCAACTAAGCCGCTTGCAAATTCGGCCCCATATTTTGAAGGAACAAACAAAGGAGGCATAAACGGTATTACAAATTGCCCTCCATGGGTATGTCCGGCAAGTATTAAATCTGTTTCATCAAATATATCAAAATAAACATCGGGGTTGTGAGTTAAAACAATTCTTGGTCTTCTTGTTTTTCTGAAAGCTTTTGCAATTTGTACGGTTCTTGTGTCTAAATCTGCCAGTCCTATAACGTCAATTGTTTTTCTGCTTTTTAAAACAAATCGCCTTGCGGAATTTTCAAGAACATAAACTCCGTTTTGCCTGAGTCCTTTGGCAATTTCCTGACCATTTGCCCACCAGTCATGATTACCCAAAACGGAAACCTTTGGAGCGGTGATTAATTTCAATTTTTCTCCAATTATATTTATATCCATCATGTTATCGGCGCTGTGTCCGTTTGCATAATCCCCACCTAATAAAACTAAATCAGGATGAGCATCATTTGTCATTTGTACAATTTTATCAAGCCTTTTGTACCCATGCTTTTTTAAGTGTAAGTCAGTTAAAAAAGCAATTCGTGTTCCTTGGAGTCGTTGATTTTCTATCTCGTAAGTAGTAATTTTCAAAGAATTTGGCTCAATAAATACCGAGCTGACAAACAAATAAACAACCAGTACCAGAATTATCATCATTTGCTTAGTCATACAATAATTTTAGCACTTTAATAAAATAAAATACATATATGATACAAAAATCAATAAAATTACGTATAATGATAAAAATATGATTAAAATTTAAAATAGGTATATTGTGAAAAATTCAAATCAAATTCAAACAAATTCTTTTATAGAGTATGCTACAAGTGAAAATAATCCAAAATGGAATAATTGTATTATAAGACTAAACCCGCTTTCTCATAAGCCCTATGACATCAGATCCGAGTTTGATAGAGATAATACAAGAATTATCCACTCGAGCGCATATAGAAGATTAAAACATAAAACGCAGGTGTTTTTTGCAACAAATAACGATCATGTTTGTACAAGAATTGAACATGTTAACCATGTTGCAAGCATATCAAAAACCATCTCAAAAGCATTGGGTTTAAATGTTTCTTTAGCCGAAACAATTGCCTTAGGACATGACTTGGGACATAGTCCCTTTGGACATCACGGAGAGAGAATAATTGAAAAAATAATGGATGAGAATGGTTTTCAAAAAAAATTTTGGCATGAAAAAAATTCTCTAAGATTTATTGACTATATTGAAACCTTGCCTAATTACAGCGGTTTTAAAGAAAATCTTAATTTAACCTATGCTGTTAGAGACGGGATTGTTTGTCACTGCGGAGAAGTTAACGAAAACTTTATAAAACCGAGAGACGAATATATCGACCTTGAAAATATAGAAAAAGGTAAGCAAATGCCCTATACTTATGAAGGCTGTGTTGTAAAAATATCGGATAAAATTGCTTATTTAGGTAGAGACATTGAAGATGCCTATAACTATAAGTTTTTTGATAAAGAAGACATGATGACCCTAAAACAGCTTGCCCAGGAAGTAATGAAGCAAAAAATCAGATTTAAAGACGTTAATACATCTTCTCTAATCCATGAATTTATTACAAATTTATGTATAAACTCAAACCCCGATAAGGGTTTAGCTTTTTCAAGCGAACATTATGAGATGATGAATAAAATTAAAAAATTTAACTATCAGAAGATTTATTCAAATAAAAGATTTAATCCCTTTATGAAATATGCAAGGCTTGTAATAAATGCTATATTTGATTTTTTGCTTGATCATTATGATGGCTCTAATACGCTTTATAAGCTTTCAAAATATTCAAAATTTTACCCTACCTCAACGGTTGATTTTGCTGATTGGCTTATAAAATATTCAAATATTGATGAAAAAACGCATAAGTTGAGAAAATATAGAAATAAAATAATTTATAACATTGAAGATTTAATGGACTATAAACAAGCAATAATTGACTATATTTCAGGTATGAGCGACAATTACGCAATTAAAACCTATAATGAATTAATTGAATTTTAATAGCAAAACTTTCAGTTTACGTGCTTTAGAATTAGTATGAAGCTTTCAAATATTAACAACATCTCTTTTCAAAAACAACTAGTTGCAAAATGTGCCGTTTTAAAAAACGGTAAAACTTGTCAATGTCCGATATATATTCTTGATGATGACGAAAAAAAAGAATATATTACAAATATGCAAAAAGATAAAAATTGGAGAATTAACAACTACTTATCAATTGCTTATTATGACTCCCAGCTTCATAGAGGCGAGTATGACCTATATATTGTAGAGGACGATAATAAATGTTTGGGTTATGCGGAAGTTGAAAATTCAAACAATGTAAAGGTTTTAAATATACTTGAAGTAAACAGAAGCTACAATACAAGAAACAACAAAAGAAATATAAAATATACAGGGCAAAGCCTGATGGCTTTTTTAGCCGCACTATCTAAAAAAGAGCATATTTTAAATTTAAAAGTTTCAAAACCTTCAACAAGTGCGCTTGATTTTTATGAGCGCTCATGCGGTTTTGAAAGAACCGAACAAAACCCGAGTTTGCATTTAAACAAAGCAAATTTTGATAAACTAATAAAAGCTAACGAAGAAAAAACCGGTAAAAAGGTTGAGTTGATAGGTTAAATTATGAAAATTGCAAATTTTAGCTTTGTTCCTTTTGAAAAAAAATTGGCTGCAAATTGTTCTGTAATGAAGAATGAAAAACCGCTCGAGTGTTCAATTTTTGAACTTGAAAAAGACGAAAGAGCGGAATATCTTGAAAAATTAAGCAAAAGTAAAAATTGGCTTACGAATTGCTTTTTGGATTTGGCACTTTTTCGCTGTCATTTTTACAATAAACCCTTTAATCTTTTTGTTTTAGAGGATGATGAATCGTGTCTTGGTTTTGTTGAAGTGCAGGATGATAAAAACACAAAATCAATTAATCTTCTTGAGGTAAGTAATCCTAATTCTTTTTCTTTTAATAAAGAGGGAAGGTCTTTAAAATATATCGGTCAAGACCTTATGGCATTTGTTGCGGCTAAGGCGAAAGAAGAAAAAATTAAAAAAATAATAATACCTCAACCCTCTAAATATGCGCTTGACTTTTATCAAAAAGCTTGCGCTTTTAAAAAAGATGGAAGTAAAAACGCTCTATACTTAGATGTTGCTGATTTTGATAAACTCATAGAACTAAATCAAAAAAATACGGGTAAAAAAATAGAAATAATCGGCTGAATTATGAAAATTAACCTTTTAAATAACACTAACAATATTTTTAATAATATTTCTTTTCAAAAACAGCTCGTTGCAAAATGTGCCGTTTTAAATCAAGATAAATCAAAGCCATGTTTAATCTATTCACTTGACAAAGAAGAAAGAGAGGACTATTTATTTGATAAAATTAAAAGTGAGAGAAAATGGGATAACTCTTGGCTTGCGCATACTGCTTTTTTATGCTCCGACAAAGTAGATTTACCTACTTATTTATATGTTATTGAAGATAAAAATAAGTGTCTTGGTTTTGTTTTATCATACAGTCATTTTAAAGATACAAACGAAGTACATTTACTTGAAGTGAGGGATGATGTTTCATCTGAAAATGAAAAAAGAACAACAAAATATACAGGTCAAAGTTTATTAGCTTTTTTAGCTGCATTATCCAAAAAACAAGGGGGCAGTGAAATTGATATAATCGCCCCGGTTACAAAAGCAATTGATTTTTATAAAAAAGGCTGTCTTTTTAAAAAAGATTTTAATAAAACCTATCTTTATTTAAAAAAAGAAGATTTTGATAAGTTAATTAAATTAAACGAGCAAAAAACAGGTAAAAGAGTAGAGCTTGTTGTTTGATTATACTTTTAATGATTGTATGGATAGCTCGCTCAATACTTCTTTTGTACATTCAAGCGCAACATTCACAACAAAATCCATATCTTTTTTATCAATTATTAAAGGAGGGTTAAAATATATTACATCTCCCAAAGGTCTTAGTAAAACTCCTTTTTTGAGCGCTTTTTTATAAATTTGATAACCAAGTCTTAGTTTTGAATTAAAATGAATTTTATTTTTCTTATCACTAACAAGCTCAATTGCGTTAATCAAACCGATTGAGCGAACTTCACCAACATTATCAAGGTTTAAAAATTTTTCTTTAATTAAATTGTTAAAATAAGGTGTAACTTCAATTAAATGTTTTTGAATTTCCCCGCTTTCTAATACATCCAACACTCCAAGCGCGCAGCTTGCTCCTAAGGGGTTACCCGAGTATGTATGAGAGTGCATAAAAGCTTTATATTTTAAATAATCATCATAAAAAGCTTGATAAATTTCATCTGTTGTAACAACTGCCGCCATTGGCATAAAACCGCCCGTTAAACCTTTTGATATACACATTAAATCTGGTGTAATATCAGCATGCTGACAAGCAAACATTTTCCCTGTTCTATAAAACCCCGTAGCTATTTCATCGGCTATTATATGAACATTATATTTATCACAAATCCCTCTTAACTTTTTTAAATATAAAGGTGGATATATTTTCATGCCTGCTGAGCCTTGCAGAAGCGGTTCAATTAAAATTGCAGCCGTTTCAGATCCGTATTTTTCAAATTGAGCTTCGCAATCACAAAAACATTCGCAAGAGCAATTGTCCCTTGTTTTATTGTACGGACAATGATAGCAATCAGGCGCTTTAATTCTTATAATATCCATTAAAATAGGTTTATAGATTTTTGTATATAAATCGCAATCACCTGCTGATAAGGCTGCTATTGTTTCACCATGGTATGCTTCAGTTAGAGCCATAAAGCGCTTTTTTTGAGGGAAACCTGTCTGCTCAAAATATTGAAAACTCATTTTCATTGCCATCTCAATAGCAGATGAGCCGTTATCCGAAAAATTAAATTTGGTTAATCCTTTTGGTACAAGTTTAGATAATCTCATACACAGTTCAATTATCGGTTTATGGGAAAAATTGGCAAAAATGACATGCTCTAAAGTATCAGCTTGGGTTTTTAATCTTTTAACTATACTTGGATTACAGTGCCCCAATAAATTGCACCACCATGAGCTTACAACATCTTTATAACATTTACCTTTTATATCATAAAGATTAATCCCTTCGCCTCTTTCAATAACAATCGGGGGAAGCTCTTCATAATCTTTCATTTGCGAGCACGGGTGCCAGATATATTTTAAATCTTCTTTTTGCCAATCAATATTATTTTCCATAAGTTTATTTTAGCACTTAAAAAAATATCAGAAATTTTTTATAAAGAAGATATTTTTGCAACCATATATCATAAACCGAATACAAGAAACAAAGAAAGCAGAATAAGTATAATCATAAATATTATCATATTTCTATCGCTTTTTAATTGCGACTTTTTAATTTCTTCTCGCAGTTCTGCGTAAAGTTTTCTATACTCGTCATCCTCATCAAAAACTATATCCCCGTATGTTTGTTTTGCTGTTTTATTATCGGAGTATTTTGAAGTGTAATCTTTTCTATAGCTTGTATTAGCTTCGTTATTTGTCTTTGTTGGTTTAGTGTATCTTCCGCCATGGGTTTTTAAATATTTTTCAAGAATATCATAAGCTTCATTAAGTTTTTTCATTTTATTGTTATATTCAATTCTTTGAGCTTCATCTTTTGCTTTATCGGGGTGATATTTTAAAACCATCTTGTGATATGCTTTTCTTAAATCTTTTAAATCAAAGCTATTCAATAAATCTAAATTCAAAAGTTTAATATAGTTAAACAATAAAGTTTCCTTAATTTTTAAAAGAATGTATATAGTTTAATATAAAATACCGTAATTCACAAATTTATTTTTTACCTTCCAAAATACATATCGCTTATTCTTATAAGTAGGGTATCTTTATTAATTTCAACGGGAAAAGGCTTATAGGGCATATTCATCATAATTGCATCAATATAGGCTTTATCAATTTTTTCATAGCCCGAGGATTCGGTAATTTTTGGTTTATCGACTATTTTTCCGTTTTTTGAAATCGTAAATTCTACTCCCACATTAATCGGTAGCGTAACATCTTTCAGTAGAGATTTACCCAGTATAATATTTTCCCAGGTTTCATGAACCAGGGCATGAAGTTTATTTATATATTTATCTTCCGCTTTTTGCGTAACTTCAGGCGCTATTTTTGAAGATTTTACTTTTGAAGTTTCGTTTTTATTTTCGACTTCGGTTTTATAAGGGGATATATCTTTTTTATGTGTTTCATGATAATAAGGATTATCAATTTTGTAAGTTCCTTTTGTGTATTCGTTTGAAGAAAAATTGATAAAATTTTTAATTTTTTGTTTTTTATAGGAACTATACGGCTTATACGGATTATAGCAGTCAAACAATATATAAATCGGTACTGCTATAATCAAAGAAACAAAAATAAATATAAAAGTTTTGACCAATTCTTGCCCTAAGCTTGGTTCACCGTAAGCATTTTCATACTCCGAGCCAAAATTGGGGTTTTCGTATTGCTGCTGCCAATATGTTTTATATTTTGTTTTTCGAGTATATGTTTTTGAAGTGTAATTATTTTTATAATCTTTTTTATAACTTGTATTGCCTCTGTTATTGGTCTTTGTTTGTTTTGTATTTGTATATCTTCCGCCATGGGTTTTTAAATATTTTTCAAGAATATCATAAGCTTCATTAAGCTTTTTCATTTTATTGTTATATTCAATTCTTTGAGCTTCATCTTTTGCTTTATCGGGGTGATATTTTAAAACCATCTTATGATATGCTTTTCTTAAATCTTTTAAATCAAAGCTATTCAATAAATCTAAATTCAAAAGTTTAATGTATTTTAACATTTATATTCTAATCCGTTTAAGAGCTTAGCAAATTGCAATTTTGTTCTTAGTCCTCTTTTACTAAATCTTATCAATCCTTTATATAAAAATCAAATACAATAACTAATTTTTATTGATATTAAAATATACTTCTCTTAGAGTCTTTTTGCTTATATGAGTATATAATTGCGTAGTTACGATACTGGCATGACCTAAAAGCTCTTGAACTACCCTTAAATCTGCTCCGTTTTCAAGCAGGTGCGTTGCAAAACTGTGGCGCATTGTATGAGGAGAGATTTTTTTATTAACAAGCTTGCCCTGTTTTTTAATAATTGAATAAACCTTTTGTCTTGTGATTTTTTTCCCTTTATCGTCTAAAAATAAATATGGTTTTGAATTATATTTTAGAGCAGTTAGTTCTCTTTTTTTTAAATAGTTTTCAAGCACTTTAGCGCATTTTTTATTAATGGGTACAATACGCTCTTTGGAGCCTTTACCGAATACTTTTAAAATTCTTTGGGCAATGTTTGTATTTTTAAGCTCTAAATTAACAAGCTCGCTTACTCTTATTCCCGATGAATATAAAAGCTCCACTATTGCAAGCTCTGTATTATTCAAATTACTTTTTAATATTGTTTCAATTTCCGATATTGTTAAAACCTTGGGGAGCTTTTTCGGGAGCTTTGGAGAAACAATTGATATTGCGGGGTTTGTTTTAATTATCCTTTTAAAACAAATATATTTAAAAAACCCTTTAATTGAAGCAATTTTTCTTGTTATTGTTGAAGGATTGGCTTCTTTTTTTGCTAAAAACTTTGTATAGTTTGAAAAATCTTTCCTTTTGATTTCATCAAGATTGGAGCATGGATTTTCTTTTTCCCAAAAATTAAAAAAATCGACTAAATCTGTTTTATAAGCAAGAATTGTATTTTGTGACAACCCTTTTTCAATTTCAAGATAGGTTATATATTCACTAATATAGGCACTAATATAAGCACTAATATTGGCGCTGATATTAGTATTAACTAAACTGTTACCTTGTTTCAATAAGCTTTTTAACCTCTTTTTTAACAATTTTTCTTGTTGCCGTTTTGGGTAGTTCTCCTTTTATTACGATAATATTTGTCGGTCTTTTAAATTGGCTTAGTTTAAGTGATTTTTTCTTTACTTCATTAATAACCATTGCTTCAACCGTTTTATCATCATAATTTTCATACATTTCATCTTTAGGACTTACAACAATCGTAACTTCTTCAGTTCCTTTTTTCTCGCCCGTATTTTTTGTTGTTGAAAGTGCGCAGCTTTCTTTAATAAATTCCGATTCGTTCATTGCCGCTTCAACTTCTTCAGGAAATACTTTTTTTCCGCCCGGAAGAACTATCATATTTTTAATTCTGCCTGTTATAAAGACTTGTCCTTTTTTATCTATTCTTGCAACGTCACCTGTGTGCAGCCAGCCGTCAGTCGTTATTGTTTCTTTTGTGAGCTCATCCTGTTTGTAGTAGCCTTTCATAACGGCAGGACCTTTTACCAACAGTTCGTTTGTGTCTTTATCGATTTTTGCCTGAAAACTGTTTAATAATAAACCGACAGAGCGCATATCAAGATTTTTTTTCATACTGAAAGTTACAACGGGACTTGCTTCAGATAAACCGTAGCCCTGGAAAACATTTATTCCTATTCTTTTAAAATATTTTCCCATATCTAAATCCATCGGAGCGCCGCCCGAAACAAAACCGTAAAAATTATTTCCCAACTTAGAATGAATATCTTTAAAGAGATATTTTTTTACACATTCAAAAGGTAAAAACTTTGCAACGTAGTGAAAATTAAAATTAAACATAAACCGTTTAAATTTTGATTCTTTAGCTAAATCCGATTCGAACTGCATTTTTAACATCTTAAAAAACGATGGAACAGTGCACATAAATCTGATTTTTTTATCTCTCATAACGCTTAGTGTGTCTTTTGGTTTAAGAGATTTTGTGTAGTAGATTGAATAACCCAAATTTAAAAATGCCGCAAAGCCGAAAGTTAGCTCAAACAGATGATTCATGGGTAATATTGATAAAACGTTTACTTTTTCATCTTTTTTAAATACCTGCTCCATTCCTTTTTTTAAGTCGGAAACTTGAGCTAAGATGTTTCTAAAGGTAATTTGAACACCTTTAGGGTTACCCGTTGTTCCTGATGTATAGATAATAAGCGCCGTAGAGTTAAGGCTTCTTTGGCGAAATTTTGCGTCATAATTTTTTTCAATATTATAAATGCTTTTTATTTCATTATTTGAAGTTTCATCAATTAAAATTATTTCATTAATTGAATTTATTTCATTTTTTAATTTTTTTGCCGTTTCGTAGTATTTTGCCGAAGCAAAAATTATGGAAGGAGCGCAATTTGAAAGAATTGAATTAAGCTCATGCTCCGTTAGTTTAATATCAAGAGGTATAAGAGTTGTTCCTGCAATAATTGAGGCAAAATAAACGGCGCCAAATTCAACTTTTGACTCTGACAAGATTGCGATTTTTTCTTCTTTTTTGACATTTTTTTCATTAATCAAGTAAGACGCTATTCTTCTGCTTAGCATGCTCAAACCTTGGTAGGTAAATTCGCTCCAACCGTATTCAGAGCGCATTCCAAGAGCAATATCGTCTTTAAAGGTGTTTGTTTTATTTTGCAAAAAAGATAAGATATTATTTGACTCTCCCGACATTAAACCTCTCCACAACTTAAATTAATTTTTTTAATTTTATTTTTTAATTTTATTTTTTTTATTATTCTACTATATTTTTTAAAAAAATTCAAAAACCATGGTTTTGTTAATTTTTTAAAGGTAGAATAATTGTAAAACAAGCACCTTTATTATTTTCATTATTTTTTGCTTCAATTTTGCCCTTGTGCGCTAAAATAATCTTGTTTGCAATATATAACCCTAAGCCCTGATTAATATTTGAATACTTTTTAGCTGATGTATAGTATTTTTTAAAAATGCTTTCTATATCTCCTTTTATACCTTCTCCTTCATCTTGAATTGAAAGCTCGATTTGTGTTTGAGTTTTATTTAGAAAAATATTTATATTTTTTGTATTTTTTCCATGGAAAATTGCGTTTGCAATCAGGTTATTGAGCGCTCTTTTAAATAAAAATATATCAATCGGATAGATTATATTTTTATTTTCGTTATAATTAATTACTTTATTTTGAATTGTTAAAATGCTTTTGTTTTGCTCTATTATTTCCGATATCAGTAAATTTAAATCTGTATTTTGTATGTTAAGCTCAAGCTTATGAGTATCAATTTTATGAGCTTCAAGAAGATTAAGAGTTAAGTTTTTTAAGTCGTTATTTGATATTTTAAGATTTTCGATTGCTTTTCTTTTTATGCCGTCAAGCTCTCCAAAAGCATTGTTTAAAAAAAGGTCATAGGTATTATCCTGCGCAATTATGGGAACTTTTAAGTCATGTGCTAAACTCGAGATAAAATCCTGTTTTAAGCTTTGAGTTTGTTTTTCTTTTTCTATATATTCCTGTATCATCATATCTCTATCTTTAATACTTTCAATCAGGGCGTTTGTGTTTCTTGAAAGCTGAATTGTAAAAGCGTCAATTCCATCTTCGCATTTTAAATTTAAGTTGCCGTATCTTAAAGAGGTGATAATATTTAGGTAATTATAAAGATATTTAATTAAAGAGTTGTATTTTAAAGTAAGCTTAATATACTTAACAATTATAAACAAAGCAACTATTACAACAACTCCGATTAAGATTAAACTTAAAAACAAAATTACACTTACACTCACCGAGAACATCTTTCTAAATCTATATATTTAATTGCTTCAATACATCTTTGCTTGCTATCCTGTTCACGTCCTCTTGTAAAAAGAAAAAGGGCTTTCCCGATATTTATTAAAGCGTCATCGTAAAAATGATATACATAATAACAAACACCAAGATTAAAATATGCTTTAGCAAAGCCGGGTTCAAGCTGAATTACGATTTTATAATCTCTGATTGACTCTTCATGTTTATTTTGAGCAAATTCGCAAACAGCCTTGTAGTAATATCCGTAGATATCGTTTGGAAAATTATACAAAAGTTTATCAATACTTCCCAGTGCGGATTCAAAATTGCCTTGAGAAATTTTATTTTTGATTATTGCATAATATTCAAATACTACATTCTGATCCATATTTTCATTATATCATTATCAATATTTATTGAAGTGTATTGGGTATGTATTGTTATTTTTTTTAATAATAATTAATTTAAGGGTGCAATATTATATTTTTATGTAATAATCTTTTATAGAACAGAATTAGGATGTTTACAGATGAAATTAAATGAAATACAAACAGATAGATCATTCGACTACGGGTATTTATTAAAAAGAATTTTTCCCTATATCAGACCCGTATTGTTTAGAATAATAATTACATTCGTACTTGCAATTCCGCTGGGGTTGTTGGACGGGGTTACGGCTTTTGTTTTGAAACCATATATTGATATTGTTGTTAACGGACAAAGCGTTTCTTATTTCGGATACAACCTTACAAGAGACTTAGTTGCAACGATTATTCCTCCGGGGATTGTTTTTTTTGCAGGTTTTCAAGGCGTTTTGAGATATTTGAATACATATTTATCAGATTGGATAAGCTTAACAATTGCAAACAGTGTTAAGGTTGATTTATTTAAAAAACTGGTTTTTTTGGATTCAAAATTCTATGATGATAATTCATCAGGTCTTGTTATCTCAAGATTTTTAGGCGACCCTGATTCTGCTTCAAAACAGCTTATTAACAGTATTAAAGTACTTATAACATCCTTCACAAGTGCCTTGGGGTTAATTTTTGTCCTTGTGTATAATTCATGGGAATTGGCATTTGTCGGGGTTATCGTTTTAATTTGTGCTTTTGCACCAATGGCGCTTTTAAGAAAAAAAATTAAAGAAGTTTCAAATAAAAGTATTGTTGTAGGCGGTAATATTACAACTGCTTTTAATGAAACATACAAAGGTAATAAAGTAATTTCAGGATATAACTTGCAAATCAATGAATTTGACAAAGTTAAAAGGCTTATTAGAGAAACCTTTTCGCTTCAAATGTCTTTAACAAAAAGAACAGGTTGGTTATCTCCTATTATGTATATCATTGCGAGTATTGGTATTGCTTTTGTTATGTTTGTCGGAAATAAGCTGATAATAGCAGGCAGACTTACAACGGGAAGTTTTGCAAGTTTTATTACGTCTTTATTGCTTTTATATAAACCCATTAAAACCTTAGGACAGGATTTAACAGGCATGCAAGGTATATTTGTTGCACTAAACAGGGTGTTTGAATTGTTTGATTTTAATTCAAGAATTAAAGATGAAGGTACAAAAACACTTGATTATGCACCAAATACAATTGAATTTAAAAACGTTTCTTTCTCGTATAATGAAGAAAGAGAAATACTTCATAATATTTCTTTTGAATGCAAAAAAGGGCAGACAATTGCACTTGTAGGTAATTCAGGCGGAGGTAAATCTACTATAGTTAATCTTCTTCCGAGATTCTATGATGTAAATAAAGGTGCAATATTGTTTGATGGAGTCGATATAAGAGATTATTCGCTTAATTCTTTAAGAAACAATGTTTCTCAAGTTTTTCAGGATAATTTTTTGTTTTCGGGAACAATAAAAGAAAACATCTTAATCGGCAAGAATGATGCATCAAAAGAAGATATTGAAAAGGTTGTGAAGGCTTCTCATCTGGACGATTTTATCAAAACGCTGCCAAACGGAATTGATACAAACATAGCTGAAAACGGGGTTTCTTTATCGGGAGGTCAACGACAAAGAATAGCCATAGCAAGAGCAATGATTAAAAATTCACCTATTGTTGTTTTGGATGAAGCAACATCAGCTTTAGACAATAAATCAGAAAAAATTGTTCAAAAAGCTTTGGATAATTTGATGAAAGATAGAACAGTTTTTGTAATTGCGCACAGACTTTCAACGATTTTTAATGCAGATAAGATTATAGTTATTGATAACGGCTCAATTTCTGAATCAGGTACCCATGAAGAACTTATTCAAATAGAAAACGGTAAGTATAGAAATTTATATAATATGCAGTTTAAAAATCAGGAAAACGAAGTAGCGATTTCTGTTTAAATTTTTGTATAATTATTGTGAAATATAAAGGAGCCGCAGATGAAAAAAATAATGAAAAAAGCTTTATTATCGCTGTTATTTTGCTCTTTTATCGTTAGCAGCGTTTATGCCGAGTCGTCAAAACCGGATATAAGCGAATTAATTAAAGCAGCTGAGTCAAATTTTAAACAAAACATTTCTTTTTATCAAAAATTGATTACTTGTACACCTGCAAGCGTAACCGGAGCAAAGATTTTGGGTAAAGTTGACGGAAAATGCCACTATAGCGAAGGCGCAGCATTTTATGGTACTAAACAAGAAATACCTTTAAATGATTGCTATTTACCCATGAGTGTTGCTAAAAGCTACGCACAAACAAGAATTAGCGAGGCAAATAAAAGTTTGGCGGAAATTAAAAAAGGACATTTAGTTTTGGCAGGTTCAACCTCTGTAACGTCTTCCGTAAAAAAATATTGTAAAAGCGGAGGTACAATAACTATTGAAGTAAAATAAAATCTGCTTGACTTCAATTATTTATCATGTATTATATTAATACAGAGTTAATTATCAACAAAGACAGATAATTAAATAATCTTAGGGCGTTTAGCTCAGTTGCCCGTTAGCGACAGCTAACAAATACAGAGTACGTGCCTCCTTGGAGGCGCTGACAAGTAAATAATCTTAGGGCGTTTAGCTCAGTTGGTAGAGCGCCTCCCTTACAAGGAGGATGTCGGGAGTTCGAGCCTCTCAACGCCCAATTTAAAAGACTCATCCGAACACTATCGGGTGAGTCTTTTAAATTGCTAAAAGGTATCTCTACAATATTATCATTTGCATAGTTATAAGCGATTGTTACGGTTTCCTCATTTAAAATAACCGTATTAACAAATGTATCAATAATTTGTTTTTTATATTTTTCGTCTTTGATATTTCCGTTTCTGAATTGTTCAAGCCAATATATAACCTGCTCTTTTTTTACTTTTGGTGCATTGACTTTGCATTCTTCAAATTTAACCTCATCTTCTAACTGTGCTTGCCTTGATTCCAATTCAACTAATCTGTCTTTTGTGGAATCCGTTACAATTCCTTGCTCAATAGCTTTGAGCATATTTTTTATACTGTTTTGTGTCTGTTGTAGTTCTTTTTGAGCGGCTTTCAGCATAACATTGTCAATGTTTTTTTCTTGCAGATTTTCTATACATTGACCTATAAACTCAATTAAATCATCCTTTAAAACTATTTCTCTTGTTGCATCCACAACAAGATTTTCAAACCAATCTTTTTTTATCGATTTTGTTTTACAGCCTTTTCGCCTTTTTTTATTAGTGCAAGTATAGTAATAATATGTATTTCCGTTTTTACTTGTTCCGCTATCACCAATTAATGCACCGCCACAACTTCCGTCATAGGCTTTACCTGACAATAAAAAACATATATCATTAAGCCTTTTTTTAGATTTTCTATGCTGATTCATTTCCACCCTCGTTTTCACTTTTTCAAACAAATCTTTACTTATTATGGCAGGAATTTTATCTTCGCTATAAACATTTTTCATATCAGGGTCTTTGCTTATATAATTATATATGCCTAAATATTTGCAATTATTAAACATTGTATGAAATGAATTTTTGTTAAATTCTTTGCCCTTTGTTGTTCTATATCCTCTTTTGTTTAAATCTTCACTAATTGAAGTTGCTTTTTCGCCCGAAGCGTACCGGGCAAATATCTCACGCAAAATAGGAGCTTTATCTTCATCTAAGACATATTTTTTATTTTTATCAAGTTTAAAACCAAAAGGAACGCATCCTCCAATAGCTTTACCCTGTAAAGCATTATCATATAAACCCCTCATTACTTTTTGTCTTAATTCTTCTGAATAATACTCATCAAGAGCTTCTAACATCTTTTCTAAGATTATTCCCTCCGGGCCGTCAGGTATACTCATTTTTGAGTAAATTACTTTTACACCAAGTTTTTTAAGTTTTCTTTTATAAATTGTTGCATCATAAGTATTTCTCGCAAAACGGCTTGTTTGATAGCATATTACATAATCAAATAAGCCTTTTTCAGCATCTTTAAGCATACGCAAAAAATCAGGTCTATTGTCTGTTTTTCCTGTCAAATGGCGGTCGATATAATCGTGGATAACAATTAAACCCTTTTCTTTTGCTAACCGATGATTTTCCCTTAGCTGACCTGTTATACTTTCTTCTCTTTGTTTTCGACCCGGAGAGAATCTGTTATAAGTTACAGCTCTATTTCCTTGACTCATAATTTTATTTTACCCCAAAAGTTTATTTTCGTTCCTATTTTTTAACCATATCTTATAATTTCTTTGCACGTTGGGGTCTTTGAAATAATCCTCAACCATTGGCAAAATATTTCTTGCTATAAGTTCTTGGTTTGTTTTGCTTATTTTGGCAATATTTATAATATTATTTTTCCTGTTCTACCTCTTTTCTATTAATAATACATTGAATTTCTTTGATATAAACTCGTATCAAATAATTTTTGTTGGACTCCGGGAGCTTTACCTTTAAGAATTTTATCAAAACAAGCTGCAGCAAGAGCCATAAGTTTTATTTGTTCCTCTGCTTCCTCTTTTGTCTTTTTGCCTGTGGCAATTAATTTAGGATATACCGATTTTCTTAATGCGGTTTCTCTTTCACATTCTTTTTTTAATTTTTCGATTATTTCAAAATTGATTAAATCAGCCATTTATTTGTCCCTGCTTTGTTTCTTTGATTATGTCGTTATATTGCGTTGTTAGTCTGCGATATTCAATTTCGCAATCTTTGTTTATTTCTTTTTCGGTAAAAAGTTCTTCCCTTAATTCAAGAATTTGATTTAATAATGCCGATATAACCAAATCTGCCATTAAGCCATTTTCTATTTTTTGGGGCTTGTTTTCAGTTGTTTTTAAAAAGACTTCGTACCCTTTTCTTATGGCGCTATTTCTTATTATTTTTATATCCCGATTCTCAAAAATTATATTGTTTGCTTCTTCTGTCATTTTATAATTCCTCTTATTAAGCCTATAATAAGTGTACATAGAGGAGTAAAAAGGCATAAGCAAGACAACACAGAAAAAATTGATACGGTGTTACTGCTGATTTTACAACACAAAATTGAGCAAAAATTGTACAGAGTGTAATATAAATTGTACTCAATATTATTGTTTTTAAATCTAAATCATCCATTTTGTTTATCCTTTCTAATTATACTGTCTTGCGTTGTAAAGCCGTTTGGATATCTTTGTTGTAATTTTTGAATGTTCTTTTCAAATACATCCTCTAAATCAATATTGAAAGAATCGGTTAAGCCTATCAGATACCACATTAAATCTCCGATTTCTTTAATAAGAATTTGTTTATCAAATGGGTGGTTATGAAAAGCGACTTTTTTCAAGTAGTCCACGACTTCGCCTGTTTCTCCCATTAAACCGAAACATAACATATATATTTTGGTGTCAAGTGTGTCTGTCCAAGTTTCAGTTCTTTTTCGTTGTTCTCTGTATGCTTGTAAATTCATTTTCTTCTCCTTTTAATAGTTCGGGGTTTTCGTAGATGTTGCCTATGATTTCAAAATGTCGTGCATCTGTTATACTCCATTTTGTATAATCCGTAGGGAATATTTCTTTTATTTTAAAAGAGGCATATTTATCTTCATAACTAATAACAAATAGAGTGTTATCTCGCAAACCTCTCATTATATCCCCCTCATAAACCAGTTTGCCGTTTTCATCTTCCAGTCCAGTACAACGCATCACAACCATTTTTTTGTCAAAATCAAGGTCAGTTTGGTCAATGACGAACTTGCCCAATGTTTCCATATAGGTTTCAACCTTTGCCACATAGCCTGTTGAAGTTATGACAAAATCATTGTAGTGCATCATTTTTTCTTGTGGATCCCACATTCTTGCTTTTAGTCCATCTTGCATTTTTTTGCCTCATTTTCTATATCTATAATTTTTTTAATAATTTCATATACTACATTTACAGTTACAGAATTCCCTGCAATTTTATAAAGTTGCGTGTCGGGAATACCTTTACTGCCTTTATAAAAAACCTCATCCGAATAACCCTGCAATCTAAAACATTCAAGAGGGGATAATCTGCGTATTATTTTTTGTGTATCCAAAATACATACAGAGCCTTTTGAAGCATTACCGCTATGGCTACTCAAACAAGGGCTTGGTGCGTTACTACTATATATTCGATTATCCTGTCGAAATTGTTTGCCAAAATTCTTTTCACCAATTCCACCTATAACTTTAGGTTTATTTTCAACAAGTAAATTGTTATACTCCCATTGACTTTTAGATATTGTCGGACAAAGTTCTTTTATTCCACCTTTATTATTTCCTCTTGATAATTGCACAATCAAAGGTTGTCGGCATAAATCAGTTTGAGTTCTTAAAGTGCCTACATCATTACGATTTTCACAAACCCATTTTTCTTTTGAATTTTTCCAATAGATTACAGTTTGAGTTGCTCGATTATTTTCTCTTGCTGCGATTGCGAGAGGAAATATTTTTCCGATACCGTATTTTCGAGGATATCCGACAATAAACACTCGTTCTCGGTTTTGTGGTACTCCAAAGAATTTAGAATTAAGTAATGCCCATTCGATAGAATATATCCCAATGTTGGAGAGAATTCTAAGTATTGTTTGGAAAGTTTTTCCGTTGTCGTGATTAAGTAACCCTTTAACATTTTCGAGTACAAAATATTTGGGTCTTTTGTCTTTAAGAATTCGTGCAACATCAAAAAAGAGTGTACCTCTTGTGTCAATAAAACCTCGTCTTTTTCCTGCAATAGAGAAAGCTTGGCAAGGAAATCCTGCAAGCAAAATGTCGAATTTTGGTAAGTCCCCTGTATTAATTTTAGTTCTCCTTTCAGTTTTCTTCGTGCTTTCTGTTATATATCAGTTTCCACCTCGATATTTTGTATTTTTGTTTAAATTGTTCATCCGTTAGGTTTTTTATTGCGATAAAATGTAGTTGTTCGTGAATCGGTATTGATATTAAAATTAATTTCTGTTTAATTCCCCTCATTTCGTACCATTCCTCATTCCCTGTGTATGCTTCATATTCTATGTAGTGATGAAGATTGAATCTTGAATGGTCGTAATCATCAGTTGATTTTATCCAACTCACAGGAACAAGCTGCCCCATTTTGTTGAGAAGATAAATTGGATATCATTAATATATATGAATATATTAAATGCGTTATTTAGAGCTTGGGATAGAGACAAAAACCCCGATTTATACC
>CANPYC010000003.1 GCA_947587615.1 Candidatus Gastranaerophilales bacterium
TATATCTTTCTTTGCTTTTACGGCTACTCCAAAAAATAAAACCCTGCAATTATTCGGGGAAAAACAACAAGACGGAAGATACAGAGTGTTTCATATATATTCAATGAGACAGGCTATTGAAGAAGGCTTTATTTTAGATGTACTTCAAAATTACACAACTTATCAACAGTATTATAAAATTGCTAAAAAAATAAAAGGCGACCCTGAATATGATAAAGCAAAGGCTGCAAGAGCGGTTTCAAAATTTGAAAGTCTGCACCCTCATAATATTGCACAAAAAACAGCAATTATTATAGAACATTTTAGAAATATTACAAAAAAGAAAATAGATGGACGTGCAAAAGCAATGGTCGTAACCGCTTCAAGGCTTCATGCAGTCAGGTATTTATTTGCTTTTAGAGATTACATAAAAGCTCATAATTATAATGATTTAGATGTTTTAGTAGCTTTTTCGGGCAGTCTTGAAGATAACGGGCAGGAATATACCGAAGAAAAAATCAACGGAATAAAAGAAAATCAGCTAAAACAATATTTCCATGATGATTATAACATGCTTATTGTTGCCGAAAAATATCAAACAGGGTTTGATGAACCGCTATTACATACAATGTTTGTTGATAAAAAATTAAACGGCGTAAAAGCAGTTCAGACTCTATCAAGATTAAATAGGACAACAAGAGGTAAAGAAGATACTTTTGTTCTTGATTTTGCAAATACTCAAGATGAAATTCGACAAGCATTTCAACCGTATTATGAAACAACGGTTTTAGAAAAAGAAACAGACCCTAATTCTATTTATAAAATAAAAAATAAACTTGATGATTTTCATGTATATCAATATAGCGAAGTTGAAAATTTTGCTAAAAAATTCTATCAAAAAACAATTCCAACACTTGATACCTTATCGGCTATTTTAAAACCTGCGCAAGAAAGATATGAGGCTTTAGAAGACAAGCAAAAAGACGAGTTTAAATCATTATTACACTCATTTAACAGAATTTATTCTTTTGTAATTCAAGTAGTAAGAATGTTTGATAAAGATATGCAAAAACTTTATGTTTATACAAAATATTTATCAAAAGCAATAATTAATAATAGTCCGGAAAAAATTAATTTGAATGATGCACTTTTACTTGAATATTATAAATTGCAAAAAACAGCCGAAGGAACTATCGCTCTTCAAGAACAAGAAGGATATCTTCCGCCCGTGTCAGGCAGCTCAGCAGGAAATAACAAAGAAAAGGACACATTATCTGAAATTATTGATAAATTTAATAAAAAATTCGGAACATCATTTACAAAATTGGACAGAGTTTTAAACGATTTCAAACAGGATATATTGAATGATGAACAAATATCAGCCGCAGGCAAAAAAGGAGATAAAACCGCATTTAATACGCTTTATGAGAAAAAATTTCCTGAAATTGCAATAAACAGATATGAAGAAGCAATGAAAGAAAATAAAGAAACAGATACTTTCTTTAAAAATCTGTTTGAAAATTCCGATAAACTTAAATTTGTTAAAGAATTATTACTGAGCGAAATATATAATGAATTGAGGAATAAATAATAACAAAATTATATAAATATTAAAACGTCAAAAGATAGCCATATAGAACATTGATTTGCATTGCATTAAAAAAACAAGTATAATTTTAGTGTAACAAGTTAAGTAGCAGGAAGTGAATCAGAGGTTTTTTAATATATATCAATATATTGCTGTGCTTATTTTTTTCCCGCTTGCGTTTTATTTGTGGCATAGGGAATTAGCAGATATTACTTATGTAATCTTAATATTAAGTTTACCTGTTATAACAGCATATATAGTTCCTGCTGTCGGGACTAATATTACAAAATTATGGGAATTTAACAATAAAAAATTTATGATAGGTAAATTTAGGCTATACCATGGCTTTGTATTGGGTTCTGTTACAAGTATTTTTGGATATTTTATATATAAAGTTTCGCCCCTTTGGACTAATATGACAAATGCTTTTATAATTTCTCTTTTGGGTGGAGCTTTCATTGCTTTTTGGAATGTAATTTATGATATTCATGCGGTTAAATGCGGTTTTATTGTTGTAAATAACAAAAGTGCTTATGAAAAAAAATCAGCCCATGAAATTGTTTTTGAATATGCACCTGTATATTTTTATTGTTTTGGTTTTATCTATTGTTTTTATATAAAACTTATTGAATATTTCATTGATAAACCAATGAACAATTATTTTTGGACGGTTATTGTATTTGCGCATTTAGCTTCAATTTTTATACCGACATTAATTTATGCAATTTTTTCAAAAAAAATAAACGGATATTGGGGAATTGGCAGATACAAGGAGAATGATAAATGAAAATAGCTTTTATTCGCCCGAGTATGTTTGGTTCTGCTTCAAAAGATGCAATGTATCCGTTGGTTTTTGGTATTGTAAAATCATTAACTCCCGATGATTTTGATATTGTTTTTTATGATGAGCGAATTGAAAAAATTCCCGATATAATTGACGCTGATGTTGTAGCATTAAGTGTTGAAACATTTAGCGCTAAAAGAGCTTATAAATTGTCTAAAAAATATATGGTGCAAGGTAAAAAGGTAATAATGGGCGGTTTTCACCCGAGCGCTTGCCCTGATGAAGCGATTACTTATTGTAATAGCGTTATAATTGGAGAAATTGAAAATATTTGGGCAAGTGTTTTAGAAGATTTAAAAAACGGAAATTTAAAACAAATATATAAAGCTGAAAAATTAGCGGATTTATCAAAAATTAAATACGATTATTCGGTTTTTAAAGGCAAAAAATATAATAAAATCGCTCTTGTACAATTTTCAAGAGGGTGCAGGTTTGCTTGCGAATTTTGCAGCGTCCATGCATTTTTTAAAAATTCAATTCGAACAAAACCTATTGATGATATTCTTAATGAATTAAAAGAAATAAAAGAAAATGTAATATTTTTTATTGATGATAATTTATTTTCTAACGAGCAAGAAGCGCAAAAGCTTTTTGAGAGTTTAATTCCTCTAAAAAAGAAATGGGCATGCCAGATAAGTATTGATGCAGCAAAAAATCAAGACTTGCTTAAACTTATGAAAAAGGCAGGGTGCGCTCTTGTTTTAATCGGGTTTGAATCTTTAAATATTGATAATTTAAAGCAGATGGGTAAAGGCGCAAATATTAAATATAACGATTATAAGACGGTTATTAAAAATATTTATAGCGCAGGGATAATGATTTATGGAACATTTGTTATAGGTTATGATAATGACACAAAAGACACGGCAAAAAATTTAATGAACTTTGCGCTTGAAAATAAATTTGCAATTGCAAATTTTAATCCCTTAATGCCAATGCCCGGGACTAGGTTATATGAAAGATTAAAAGAAGAAAACAGGCTAATTTATGATAAATGGTGGCTTGATGATAACTACAGATACGGCGATGCTATGTTGAAACCTAAAAACATGAGCGAAGAAGAATTAATGCAAAGCTGTAAATGTGCCAGATACGAATTTAATTCTTATAGAAATATTTTTAGAAGATTATTAAATTTTAAATCAAATTGCGCAAATTTTACTAATCTTATTTTATTTTTGTGCGCCAATTTAATATCAAAATCGGAAATACATACAAAACAAGGGAAAAAATTAGGCGGTGAGTAGCGATTTAAAAATAGCATTAATAAAACCGACAATCGGAACAAAACTTCATTCTTTATATATTGATGAAGGGAGAATGGAGCCTTTATCACTCGGCGTTTTGGCGGGGCTTCTTGATGATTATGCACAAATTTCTCTTTATGATGACAGGATGGAAAAAATCCAATATGATAAACCTTTTGATATAGCAATGATTACCGTTGAAACTTATACGGCAAAAAGAGCCTATGAAATATCGGAAGAATTTAAAAAGAGAAATGTTACGGTTATAATGGGCGGAATGCACGCAAGATTAATCCCTGAAGAAGTGCTTGAACATTGCGATTGCGTAATGCTTGGTGACGGGGAAAATATTATTGAAAAAGTTATAGAAGATTTTAAAAATAATAATCTTCAAAGAATATATGATGGTAAAGTTGCGCTTGAGCCTCAAAAAGGTTTTTTTCCAAGGCGAGATTTATACAAAGGAAAAGGTTATCTTCCAATTTCTTTATTACAGTTTTCAAGAGGCTGTGTGTATAATTGCAACTATTGCGCCGTGAGCAGATATTTTGACAGACGCCATTTCACAAGAAGCGTTGATGAGGTTATAAAAGAAATAGAATTTCAAAACAGAAAGTTTTTATTTTTTGTTGATGATAATTTTGTCGCTAATAAAGAAAAAGCAAAAGAACTTTTAAGAGCTTTAATCCCATTAAAGGTTTATTGGGTCAGCCAAGGCAGTATTGATATGCTCTATGATGATGAATTAATGGAGCTCATTGTTAAATCGGGCGGTATGGGTTTTGTTATGGGCTTTGAATCGATTAATGAAGCAAGCCTTGATTATATGGGAAAAAAGGTTAATAAATTAAAAGGATTTGATAAATTCAAATGGGAAATAGAAAGATTAAGATATTGGGGACTTCAAACCTGGGCTGCTTTTACAATCGGGCATGATAGCGATACAATTGAAAGTATAAAAGCAACTTGCGATTTTTCAATTCAGAATAAATTTACTTTTGCGGCGTTTAATATTTTAATGCCTTATCCCAACACTCCTTTATATAATCAGCTCAAAGAAGAAAACAGGCTCTTATACGGCGGTAAATGGTGGCTTGATGATACATACCGATTTAATAATGCTGCTTTTATTCCAAAAAATATGACACCTGATGAATTAACGGATGTCGGGTTTTATTGCAGGAATGAATTTAATAAACCGTCTTCATTACTGTATCGTATGTTTGAACCTCACACAAACTTAGCTTCATTCCATAGATTTATCACATATTGGATTTATAACCCCCTATTCAGAAAAGAAGTTTATAAAAAACAAGGTATGCTCTTTGGTTTAAAGAGATATTTAGAAAGGAATAACAGTGCTGAAAGGTAGAGTATACCGGTTAGATGAAATAACTCAAAGTGATATTAATTCAATGTATGAATTAATGGCAATGTATTATGATAATTTAAAAAAAGAAAATTTTATCTCGGATTTAGAAAAAAAGAGCCGATTAATTATCCTAAAAGATAATGATAATCAAATAAAAGGCTTTACAACAATTGTTTTATATGACGCAACAATAGAAAACATAAAAATAAAATTGCTTTTTTCGGGTGATACCATTATTCATAAGGACTATTGGTCAAATAATGATTTAGCGCAGGTTTGGATAAAAAATGCGCTTGAGCTTAAAAAAGGGTTTGATGAAAAACTATACTGGCTTTTAATATCAAAAGGCTATAAAACCTATAAATATTTATCTGCTTTTTATAAAGAATTTTATCCTAAGTATGACAAACAAACACCGAATTTTGAACAAAAAATCATTGATTTTTTTGGCGAGAAATTCTATTCAAAATACTATGATAAAAAAACAGGTATTATTAAGATGAATAAAACAAAAGATTATCTGAAAGAAGAATATTCAAAAATCCCTAAAGAAAAATTAACGGATAAAAATATAGAATTTTTTGTACACAAAAACCCTCTTTATTATAAGGGAAATGAACTTGTCTGTGTAGCTGAACTTGATGAAAACAATTTGAATAAGGCGGGAAAACGTGTACTTGGAATATAAAAAATTATTTGAAAATACAAGAAAAGACTTTTTATCCGCAATAAATAGCATTGATAAAATTCAATTTGATATTTTAAAAAAAATATTGAATGATAATTCAAATACAAAATATGGTGAAAAATATAAATTTGAAAAAATTCAAAATATTTCGCAATATCAAAACGAAGTCCCAACAACTGTTTATGAAGATTACCGCCCCTATATAAACGAAATAATGCGAGGTGAAAAAAATATCTTAACTTATGAAGATGTAATTTTGCTTGAACCCACAAGCGGCTCAAGCGGAAGCGCAAAACTTATTCCCTATACAAAAAGCCTTAAAAAAGCATTCAATAACGGAATCAAACCCTGGTTGAGTGATTTATTTTTAAATTATCCTGATATTATTAATCTTCCTATGTATTGGTCAATATCTCCTAATGTTAAACAGGATATTATAAAATCAAAAGTTAAAATCGGGTTTGAAAATGACCTTGATTATCTTGAAGATGATTTTGCTCAAATTATTAAAAAAAATATTGTAGTACCGCCAATTTTAAATAATAAAGAGGATTTTATTAAAACAAGCGCAGATTTTCTTTCAAAAATTAATAATCTTGGGCTTATTTCAATTTGGAGTCCGACATTATTAATGCTTTTTGTTGAAAAATTAAAAGATAAACCAAAAAATATATGGAAAGAATTAAAGCTCATTAGCGCTTGGGATGATAGTAATTCTCAAATGTATTTTGAAAAATTAAAAACATTATTTCCCGATGTAAAATTTCAAGGTAAAGGACTATTATCAACAGAAGCAATAATTACAATACCCATTTTAAATATCGGTAAATTGCCTTGTATAAATTCTCATTTTTTTGAATTTTTTGATATTGAAACAAGCAAAATAAAGCTGCTCAATGAACTTGAAAAAGGAAAAAATTATAGAGTAATCGTAACCACTCAAGGCGGTCTATACAGATATAATACAAATGACATTATTAACGTATATGATTTTTATAATAATTGCCCGCTTTTAAAATTTATCTCAAGAGGAGATAATATTTCTGATTATTTTGGAGAAAAACTCAATGAAGCATTTGTTTTAGACATAATAAAATCACTTAAACTTGACAGTATAGCGGATTTTTGTATGTTTGCGCCATATACAAATAGGGAAAACTTTTATTATGTTTTATATCTTGAAACAGATAAAACAATTAATTTAAAAGAAATTGAAGAAAAATTTGAAGAAAAGTTATTAATGAATTTTCATTATAAATACGCAAGAAAACTTAATCAATTAAAACATTTTAGAATTATTAAAGTAAAAAATGCAATTTTGCGCTATAGTGAAATATGTCAAAACAGAGGTCAAAAGGCAGGAGACATCAAGCCAAGGATTTTTTCAAATTGTATTAGCTGGAATTTTGAAGAGGATTTTGAAAGATGAAAATAGTTTTTATATCACCGGCAGGTGCAATGCACAGGTATAACGGGAGCTTTAAAAAAGCGCTGCATTATGCCCCTATGACAGTTCCTACTCTTGCTTCACTAATTCCACAAGAGCTTAATGCGGAAGTTAAATTTTATGATGAAACGGTTGAAAAAATCCCTTTGGATATTGAAGCCGATATAATTTCAATTACCGCTATAACGGGAACCGCTTCAAGAGCCTATGCTTGGGCTGATTACTACAGGAAAAGAGGAATAAAAGTATTTTTAGGCGGAGTTCATCCTTCTTTAAGACCCGACGAAGCAAGAGCTCATTGCGACGTTTTATTCAGAGGTTTAGGGGATTATACGTTTCCTCAAGCGCTTTTAGATTATAAAAACGGGTGTTTAAAAAGCGAATATTGTGACTATGAAAGCAAATCCATTGCAAACAGACCACTTCCAAGACGTGATTTATTAAAGAAAAATTCTTATGTTACATATAATACAATGGAGGTAATAAGAGGCTGTCCTCATCATTGTTCTTTTTGTGCTTATCCTGCGGCATTTGGAAGAAATATATTATATCGCCCGATAGATGATGTTATTGATGAAATGAAAACTCTAAAGGGCAGAGAAGTATTATTCCCCGATGTAAACCTTATAAGTGATATAAATTATGCTAAAAACCTTTTTAGAGCAATGATACCATTAAAGAAAATGTGGTTTGGTCTAACGACATCCGCTGTTGTACTTGATAAAGAATTAATGAACCTGCTTCAAAAAAGCGGCTGTAGGGGCTTATTAATCGGGTTTGAATCGATTAATCAAAAGGCGCAAGCTTTTGTAAATAAGGGTGTTAATAAAACGTCAAACTATGAATTATTAATGAAACAGCTTCATGATATAGGGGTAACCGTCAACGGATGTTTTGCTTTTGGCGGAGATGAAGATGATAAAGACGTTTTTGAAAAGACGGTGGAAGCTGTTCAAAAATTAAAAATAGATTTACCGAGATATTCAATTATAACACCGTTTCCAGGTACACCTTTTTATAATGATTTAATTGCGCAAAATAGAATCATAGAAACGGAAAACGCTATGTATGATGTTGAACATGTCTGTTTTCAGCCTAAAAATATGAGTGTTGAAGAACTCTACCAAGGTATTGATTGGGCTTGGAAAGAAACTTATAAACCGTCTAATATAGTGCATAGGCTTGGTTTTAAGCCTGATAAAATGTTTTTTATAAAATATGCAACAAATTTTGCATATATGCACTGGGCAGACAAATTTAGGGCGTATACAAAAGAAAGACTATGTGATAACAGCGATATTCCGCTATAAAGAAGGTAATTTATGAAAATTCTTTTTATAACTCCTGCAATTGGCAAAAAAGATAATGAAAAATATATAGGCACCTGGAAAATGGAGCCTTTAACAGTTGCTACCTTAAAATCATTGACTCCTAAAAATATTGAAACTTTCTTTTTTGATGACAGGATTGAAAATATTAACTATAATATTGACGTTGATTTAGTTTCAATAAGTGTTGAGACTTATACAGCTCACAGAGCCTATATTATAGCCGATACCTTCAGAAAATCAGGTAAAAAAGTAATACTCGGAGGCTATCACGTTCAGGCAATTCCCGATGAAGCATTGGAACATGCTGATTCTATTGTAATCGGTAACGCTGAATGTATCTGGGAAAAGGTTTTAGAAGATTTTCAAAATAATAATTTTAAAAAAATATACTATGGCGAAAACAAGTTTTCATCCATGACCCCCGATAGAAGCATATTCAAAGGAAAAAAATATCTTCCTTTATCGTTAATTGAAACAGGGAGAGGCTGCCCTAACAGGTGCGAATTTTGTTCAATTACAACGTTTTATAATCATAAATACACAATAAGACCGATTGAAAAAATCATTGAAGAAATTAAACAATTAAAACCAAAGATGATATTTTTTGTTGATGATAATATTTGTGCTAATAAAGAACATTTAAAAGAATTATGCAGAGCTCTGATACCGCTTAAAATATCCTGGACATCTCAAACGGCACTTAATGTTGCGCAGGATGATGAATTGTTAGATTTAATGGCAAAAAGCGGATGTAAAAATATCTTAATCGGCTTTGAATCGATGGATGAGAGAAATCTTGATCAGATGAATAAAAGCTGGAATTATAAATTAGGCGAGACTGATAAATTAATTGAAAAGATACATAAAAAAGGTATAAGTATTTATGCTACGTTTTTATTCGGGTTTGATTTTGATAACCTCGCAAATTTTAGAAGAACAATAGATTTTGCGCTAAAACACAAATTCTTTTATGCAGCATTTAATCATCTTTTACCTTTCCCGGGTACTCCTTTATATCAGAGATTAAAAGATGAAAACAGGCTCTTATATGATAAATGGTGGCTCAAGGATGATTATAAATACGGAGATATTCCCTATAAACCCGCTGCTTTATCATATATGGAGTTAAGAAACTTTTGTGCGGACGCAAGAAGAGAATTTTTCAGTATCAAAAACATTATAAAAAGAGGAATAGCTCAATTCTTTAGAAACAAAGATTTATATTTATTGATGATATTTTTTACCCAAAATTTCAATTTAAGAAGAGAGATAGATGAAAAATTAAATCTGCCTGTCGGAAAGGGTCTTGATAATGTCATTTCAAAATAAAAAATATAAATATGAATTGGCAAAAGTCTCTGATGGTGAAGAAATATCAAATTTACTTGAAAAAACTGCTTTTAAAGGTGATATCAGCCTGATATATTCAAGGCGTCCCAATGCGGTTTTATCAATAAACAAAGATTGTGCGGCAAGTGCCGTTGTGATTGGTAAAGAAGTTGATACCGGCAGAATAAAAGGTGTAGGGGTTTGCCAGATATATAGAATGCTGGTAAATGACAAGTATGAAAATATTGCATACTTAGGCGGTTTTAGAATTGATAATGACTCTTGCCTCAATATTGTTGAAGCGTATAAAATTCTTGAAAATTTTATCAAAGAAAACAACGTGAAATATACTTTTACTACAATTTTAGAAGATAATATTTACGCTCAAAAAATGCTCACCAAAAAAAGAAAAATAATGCCATATTACCTTAAAACAGCCGATTTTACGGTTAATATTTTTGCAAAAAATCTAAAATATAATACAAAATATACTGTTGAAAAAATTAAAGAACAAGAAAAACAAAAATTAATTGATTTTATTAATTTTTATTCTAAAGATAAGACTTTTTTCCCTGAAATTAATGATTTAGATAATTTTTATGCATTAAAAGATAATGAAGATAATATTTTAGCTTGCGGAAATTTATGGGAGCAGACGGATTATAAACAGTTGATAATAAAAAAATATTCACTTAAATATAAAATTTTAAAAACAGTTTTTAATCCTGTTTTAAATTTTTTTTCATATCCAAAATTTCCAAATGAAAATGAAATTATAAAATATGAAACACTTTCTTATGTTTTATATAGAGATGAAGAAATATTAGCGGATTTTATAAAACAGATGTCAAATAAAATAAAATATGATTTTTTTGTATATGGTAACACAAAGGAATTAAAAGAAATAAAACCTCCAATAAAGTATAGAAGTTTTGTTTACCTTGTTGATTGGGATAAAAATATTAATATAAAAGATTTTAATAATATATATATGGAATGTGCGCTGTTATGATTATTGATATTCATTCACACATGATTAATCAAAATTTTGATATAAATACGTTTAAGCATAATTTCACAACAAAAATGTTTTTCTTGAGGCTTCAAACAAAAAATTTTGAACAGTATTATATAAAAATGTCTTCTCAGCTAAAAAACAGCAAAGTTGATAAAGCGGTTATTTGCGCTCTGGAAGGTGCTTCGACCTGTTCAAATAACGAACAGAGCGCAAAAATATGTAAAGAAAACAAAAATTTTCTTTTTGGTGCTAACCTTAACCCTAATGATAATGATATTGAAAACAAATTTAAAAAAGTTATTGAAGATAATGCCGTTTTAATAAAAATTCTGCCGTCATTTCAAAATATTGATTTAGCGGATAAGTGCTGTTATAAATTTTATGAACTCTTAAAAGAGTATGATATTCCCCTGTTGGTTCATACGGGGATTGAACACACAATCAAAGGAGGAAATCAAGAATATAATAACCCTTTAAGAGTAGAAAATGCGCTTAAAGCGGGAGTAAGAGTAATTTGCGCACATTTGGGCGCAAAGTTAAACTTTTGGGAGAGGGATTATTTTGAAAACTGGTGTAATTTAGCTTATAAATATGAAAATTTATACGGCGATTTAAGCGCTATGATATGGTTTTATAGAAAAGATTATTTAAAAAAACTTTTGAAAGATAAGGTTCTTTGCCAAAAATTAGTCTTTGGAAGCGATTATCCCTGTTATCCTTATATAAATTTAAAAAAAGACGCAAATATTTTTGATGATTGGTATAATATGTTTAAAGATTTAGGGTTTGATGAAAGTATATTTTTAAGAGCGCAAAACCTTTTAAGGCTAAACAAAACCGCATAGTTTATATTTGCACAATAAAGGAATAGTTTTATTAACGGTAAATCTTAAAAAATTAAGCATAATTTGTCTATTTAGGGGAAGATGTTTATAATAAATCATTAAATATTCAAAATAAGCTTTAGCGCCTCGCTGTATTTTAAAATCTCCTACACCTGCGCTCATATTATGTATTTCATAATTTTTTTCATACATTTCATCTATAAATGCTGAAATTATTCTATATAGCCCTAATTCTTTAGGCAAGGTTAAATCATAACCAACGGCAGGAGCTGCAAGAGTATTATTTTTTGCAAAAGTTAAACACATTGAAGCAATTGTATCTTTGTTTTTAAATACTTCTAAATTAAATATGGGGTTGAAACTAACGAGTTTAAAGTATTCTTTAGTATAGCAAGGATTGTATTTTGAATATTTTTCAATATAAAGCATTGTATAAATATCTTTTATTCTTTCAAAATCATCGTCATTTTGAACTTTATGTGCTTTAAAGGATGAATTTTTATAAAATTTTAAGTCTTTTTTTGTTTTGTACTTATACTTTGAAATTTCTTTTAATTTTTTATCTTTTATAAAAATTTGCCTTGAAACTATTTCTTTATATCCTTGTTTATTTAGATTTTCATATAAGTTAGTATTATATTCTTTTGTAATATTTTTAAAAACAATACAGTAGTCTTTAAATTCATTTTTTAGAAAATTTGTTATCTTGTATATTTGTTCATTATCTAATTCAGGATAAAGATTAGTTGATATAAACCATTGATTTACATAAACCGTTTTATTTATTTTGTTTTTTATAAAATAATTTTCTAAAAATTTAAAAAGAAAACCAAGCTTTAAATTGTTTTTATTAAATTCTTCTTTTATATATTTTACATAGTGCGAAAGCATTGATATATAAAGAGTATCGTTATAATTGTTATTGCTAATTGCAAGCGGAATAAGGATATTATTAATTTTTAAAATTTTAACTTCGCAGTCGATGTTTTTAATGAAATATTTTGTTCCTTTGGTCATTAAAGCTTTGAAATAATCAAGAAGAGCTTCTTGTTCTTTTGTGAGGTCTTTTGTTAATTCGGTTAAATTTTTTATGTCGTATATTTCTAACATTCGCCCTGCCATAGCTATTTTACCTTAAGGTGTATTATATCATATTTAAAGATTGACAAAAAGTGCTCTATACCCCCAAAAATAGACAACAAAATTCTGCCTCTAGTCCAAAAGAAGTGTCAGCGTGGCAATCTTGGGACTCGAAACAATCCCAAAACGTCATTCGAGGAGCAATAGTCGTGGAGTGGACTTAAGTCCACCATACTTTAAGTTAAAACCAATAACCCGCTAGTCGGGTTTCAGGATGGTAGATTAAAGACCCTGCAATTATAATTCTCCACCATAGCAGTTTGATATCCGCAGGGTGGACTTCAGTCCACCATATATAACTTACCCTGCAATTATGACTCCTCGCTGTAGTAATTTCAGGATGGTAGACTAAAGTCTACCCTACAATTATAATTCTCCACTATCTCGGTTTGGTATCCGTAGGGTGGACTTCAGTCCACCGTTTATAACTAAAGTCTACCCTACAATTATGACTCCTCGCTGTAGTATCCGTAGGGTGGACTTCAGTCCACCATACACTAAGTTAGAAACCAAAAACCTGTAAATCAGGTTTCGAGATGGTAGACTAAAGTCTACCCTGCAATTACAACTCCCCATTGTACGCTAGACTTTAGTCTAGCGTTTATATATACTTTTATCTGTCCTTGCATGACAAAGCGGGAATATATTTTTCTAAACGCTTAAATATTCTTCCCCATATTATAGGCAGCTTCCAAAAGCTCAGGTCTTTTTTGAACGTCGTTTGGCGCCTCAAGCCCGCCTGCTTCTAAATATCCCTTTGATTCTAAGTTATCAAAGCATGCAATCCAACCTTTTATCCCGTTTAAAACCGTTTGAACAACGCCTTTTGAGCTATCGGCTGATGTTGTAATTACATAAACTTCAGAAAAATTTTTACCCGTTGCAAATAGTGAATTTGCCCTATCTATCAATGTTTTCATCTGTCCCGACATTTCATAATAATATATCGGAGTTGCCCAAACAATTACATCCGCTTCTTTCATTTTTAAAGTTATCTCGTTAGCGTCATCATCTATTACACATTTTGCGAGTTTTTGACAGGCAAGGCAACCTTTGCAAAATTTAATTTCTTTATCTTTTAATGTTACAAATTCAACGCTATGACCGCTATCCAGCGCCCCTTTTTCGGTTTGGTGAGCTAAGATTTCTGAATTTGCGCTATTTCTTAGACTTGTTGATATAATTAAAACTTTTTTCATAAAAACACCTTTTCTTTATTTCAAATATTCCCTATAAAAACCCTCAATCTTATCAAAAGGAATTTTTTCCGTATTATCATATAAATCAACGTGGTTTGCGTCTTTTATTATTAAAAGTTCTTTGTTGTCTCCTTTTAATTTTTTAAAAGCGTCTTCGCCAAAATATCTGCTGTGTGCTTTTTCGCCATGGATTATTAAAACTGCACTTTTAATCTCGTTTGCATATTGTAAAATCGGCTGATTAATTAAAGATAGCGCTGAAGTCATATTCCATTTGCCGTTTGAATTAATTGAGCGAGGATGATATCCTCTTTTTGTTTTGTAATATCCCCAATAATCCTTAACAAATTGAGGTTCTTCGCCTGTTAATTTTTCGGGGAGTCCGTCTGCTCCTTTATAAGTTCCGCCGTTTTGGATATTTTTAAAATCTTCATTTCTTTGTTCGTTTAGTGCTTTTTTCATTTCATAGCGAGCATTTTCATCAATTGTATCATTGTAGCCAAAAGCACTTACTCTTGTCATATCATACATTGTACTAGCTACAGTTGCTTTAATTCTTGTATCAATTGCGCCGGCATTAAGAGCAAACCCGCCAAAACCGCAAATCCCTAAAACCCCGATTTTTTCAGGGTCAACATTTTTATAGCTGCTTAAATAATCAACTGCGGCAGAAAAATCTTCCGTATTTATATCAGGGCTTGCAACATTCCTTGGAGTGCCCGAGCTTTCGCCCGTATAGGACGGGTCAAAGGCAAGAGTTATAAAACCACGCTCAGCCAATGTTTGAGCATACAAGCCGCTTGCCTGTTCTTTTACTGCCCCAAAAGGTCCTGAAATTGCAATCGCAGGTAATTTAGCATTTTTTTCCATATTCTTTGGAATGTATAAGTCACCAACAAGAGTTATTCCAAACCTGTTTTTAAATTCAACTTTTTTAACATCAACCGCTTGAGATTTATCAAACACCTTATCCCAATTTTTTTCAATTTTGTTAATATTTTTTGCTTCGCTCATAAGATTACCTCCTATTAAAACTGAAACCATAAGGCTTAATAAAAAAAATTTTTTAATCATTTTTTACTCCGTTTAAACCCTTTATTCTTCTATTTCTCTTATCGCTTTTGCGGGGTTCCCTGCTGCTATTGTGTTTTTAGGAACAGATTTTGTAACAACACTTCCTGCACCAATTATTGCACCGTCACCTATTTTAACACCCGGTAATATGGTAGAATCCGATCCAATCCATACATTCTTCCCGATTTTAACAGATTTTGGAGTAATATTTTGTCTTGTCTTGGGGTTAAAATCGTGGTTTAGCGTGGCGATTGTAACATTATGCCCGATTAGCGCACCATCACCTATTTCAATTCCGCCTTGGTCTTGAAAACGACAGCAAGCATTTATAAAGACATTTTTGCCGATTTTAATATTCACTCCGCAATCCGTGTAAAATGGCGGGAAAAGACCAAAATCATCACTGATTTCATTTTGAATTAATTTAGCAAAAAGTTCTCGAATTTCTTCGGGGCTGTGGTATTTATTGTTTATTTCATTTGTTATTTTAAGAGCATTTTGGCTGAATTTGTGAAATGCTGAATATAAAGCTGAGCCTGTTTCAACGTGTGTACCTTTTGCCATCAGGTTTCTAAATTCATCTGTTGTTATTTCTTTTTCAATCATTAGCATTATTTTTTCCTTTGCTTTTTTATTATTATTCATCATAAATTTATAAATAGCAAATACTTATGAGCTATGTTGAGATATGTTTAACAGGTATTTTGCTAATCCGCAAGGAGTGTTATTTGGGGCGGAATAATTTAGTAGATAGTAAGATAATAGTAAAACACTTTTAATTATTACGTAAACTTAAATACCTTAAAAAATGTCATTACTTTTACCTTGTCCCCGCTGTCATTAGTGAGGGTGCAGCCTTGCATAAATTGAGTTTACCATGGAATATATATGCCTGTGGCAATCTTAGAATTTGGGACATGTGTTTATTCAGCAAGATTGCCATGGGTTAAACCTTAAAAACGGCAGACTAAAGTCTACCCTGCGGCTTCTCTTTCAAATAGTTATAATCAACCGCAGCTTAAGGATGGCAGACTAAAATCTACCCTGGGCTTTCTAGCTCCATCTTTTTTATCATTCCTGCGCTTACAATTATCCGGTTTTAGAGCACCAGTACCATCATATTCTTGCCCCCACCCTTACCCGCCACATCTTTAGCAAAGGTGCAGCATGCCCCCCCCCTTTTTTTTCTCAAAAACACAAAAGCCAAAAAACTACTTGTACATATTTTAAAACTTGGAGTATAATTTACCTATGGGAATTTTAGATTGGATATCACAATCAGCTAAAAAATTAAAAGACGTTGAAAGCCAAATCAGTGACGAATCTAAAGATGTTTTAGAAGTTTATCAGAGAAACGCAGCACTGGAGAGAGAAATTGCGCAACGCACGGAAGAATTGCGCCTTGCAAATCAAACGCTTCTTACTTTAGAACAGGTTTGGGATATGATGAATTCCTCAAGACCCCTATCAAGCGTTCTTGAAACAATTGTTTCAAGCTTATACGGTGAATTTGGTTATATTTACAGCTTTATTGCTCAAAAGCAATATGACGAAAAAGGTTCTCATTACGCAGTTATAACCTATTTAGAAACAGATTTTTCTTCAAAGATTATAAATACTCTAAATTCCACAATTTACGACTTTAAACTATACCCTAAGGAAAACAGCGTAATTGAAAATGCAATAAAAAATAAGCAAATAGGTTATTATTTCAGCCTGAAACATTTAATCGAAGAAAATATTCCCGAGTGTAAAAATATAAATTTACCTGATTTTGTTGAGAATAATGAAGTTAAAACGATTATCATTCTGCCCATAACCGTTAGCGACCAATTTAGCGGCTTTTTATCCGTATTTTCACCGAGAAAAGAATTAAAAGACGATGAGATAAGTTTTCTTACTCTTTTTTCAAGACAAATTGAGCTTGCAATAACAATTGCAAATCTTTTTGAAACGGTTAAAAAACAAGCCGTAACAGACCATCTAACAAATTTATTCAATCGAAGATTTTTTGAGGACGCACTTCACAGAGAAGCCACCCGTTCTCTTAGAACAAAACAGCCTTTTTGCTTAATCGGGCTTGATTTAGACCACCTAAAAAGAATTAACGACACATACGGACACTCGATGGGCGATAAGGCAATTTCAACAATAGCGGATGTTATAATTAAAACCTCAAGAAGTGTCGATATTCCTTCACGATATGGCGGTGAAGAATTTTTCATAATTTTACCGGGCATTGATTCAAAAGGCGGTTTAATTGCGGCAGAGCGCTTAAGATTGAAAATTGAACAAGCTTTGGTTGATGGTCTTAAGGAAGGAATAACCGCTTCTTTAGGTGTTGCAAACTTTATCGAGCAAACAACAAATATTGATGAACTGTTTGAAATGTGCGACAAAGCAATGTATTCTTCAAAGCAAAAAGGCAGAAACCGTGTTACTTTAGCCGATGTTGACAATAAGACCTCTTGGCAGGAGGTTGCAATTGACGCTTTTGTTGATATCTTAACCAGTCATAGAATTCCTTTCAACAAAACCCTTGCGCAGGATTTAATTGAAAAATTGCAGTTAAAACAGCATGATTCCTCAGGCGCTTCAACTCAAGAAATGCTATATAGCATTGTTGATACAATTTCAAAATCTTACTTTCCTCTCTATCAGGATGGAAGCACCAAAAACAAAGTTACTCTTGCAACTTTAATAGCAAAAAGATTAAACCTTGCAAAAATTGACGTCGACAGATTAAAAATTGCAATGCTTCTTTATGATATAGGTAATACAATGATGCCGCAGGATATTTTGAAAAAAGCTGCGCCTTTAGACGAAAAAGAAAAAGATGAAATTCAAAAACATCCGATTATTGGTGCTCAAGAAATTCTAAAACCAATAGGGGCAATATCGGGCATTATTCCGATAATTGAAAATCATCACGAAAACTGGGACGGAACAGGCTACCCCGCCAATAAAAAAGGCGGAGAAATTCCCATAACTTCACAAATTGTCTTAATAGTTGACAGCTACTTTGCAATGATATCATACAGACCATACAGAAAAGCATACACAATTGACGAAGCAATTGAAGAAATTAACTCCAATTCAAATAAAAAATATTCCCCCGAACTTGTTGAAGCATTCAACTTTGCAATTGATGAATTTAAAAAGATTTAAAATTTTAACAATTTAATAGTTTTTGTAATATAATGTTTTTATGGAACAAAATTATTTGCCGTTATTTAGAAAATATCGTCCTCAATCTTTTGAAGATGTTGTAGGACAGGAAAGTCTGGTAAAAGCTCTTTCGAATGCAATTGAACTAAATAGAATAGCTAATGCCTACTTGTTTTGCGGCCCGAGAGGAACAGGGAAAACTTCAAGCGCTCGAATTTTTGCAAAATCCCTAAATTGCGAGCATGGTCCGACTCTGAAACCATGCCAAAAATGCGCAAGCTGTATTGATATTACAAACGCAACGGGGCTTGATGTTATTGAAATTGACGCTGCTTCAAACAGGGGTATTCAAGACGCAAAAGAATTAATAAGTCAGGTGCAGTATGCTCCGATTAACGGCAAGTATAAAATTTTTATAATAGACGAAGTTCACATGCTCTCAAACGACGCTTTTAATGCTCTTTTAAAGACGTTTGAAGAACCGCCTAAAAATGTTATTTTTATCTTAGCAACAACAGAACCTCATAAGGTCTTAGAAACAATCGTTTCACGCTGTCAAAGGTTTGATTTAAGAAGAATAACAATTGAAGATATTATTAAAAGATTAAGAGAAATATCCGATAAAGAAAATATAAAAATAACTTCTGACGCTCTTTATACAATTGCAAAAAATGTTTCAGGCGGTTTAAGAGACTCTTTGGCGCTTTTAGATCAAGTTAGTATTCTTGGCGTTAAGGAAGAAATTACAAAAGATTTAATAGAAGAATTATTGGGAAAAATTAATTTTGATGTTCTTCTAAACCTTTTAAAGAATATTTCCGAAAGTAATATTGAACAATCTTTGGCCGATATTAATCAAATTTATGCTAAAGGAAACGAGCCGAGGAATTTAGCGGAAAACTTTATTGAATTTTTAAGAAATATTGTTCTTGTCTTAAATTCATCCGATAAGGAAAATATTAATAAATTTACTTCTTTTGTCGAAGCGGATATTGAAAAAATTAAAAATTGCAACTTTGATAAAGATAAAATAATAAAAATTCTAAATACTATAATTGAATATTATAAAGAAATTAAGGTTTCAACAAATCCTTATCTTTGGATGGAGCTTGCTTCAATTGCCTCATGCAAGCTTGATTTAGTGTCGGTTCCGCTAAATCAAATGCTGCCCCCTCAAACAACTCAAACGGCTCGAATTCAACAAACGCAACAAATTCAACAAAGCGCCATAAAAAGTTCAAATATACAGCCTCAAAAGCCTTTAGTATCAAATGTTATGCCAATTAAGCCGAATGCTCAAGAGCAGGTGCCAAAGGCAGCTGACGGGGTAAATATAATTGATAAGACTGAGGCTGCAGTTGCTTCATCTTCATCTTCTCAGGAGTCAAAAACCCCGCAAACGGTTATACAAAGCAATAATAATCTTGCAAATAATTCTCAAAACCAAGATGGGGCTGAAATTTGGATGAATATTGTTCATACTATTCAATCGTTACCCGCAAGAGCTTTTTATTCCGGCGTTGCAAAGCTTGTCAGGGTTGGGAATAATAAAATTACTCTTGGTTTTTTGCATGAGAATGCTCTTATTCAAGCAAAGTCTCAATCAAAATATGAACAGCTTGAAAATGCACTAAAGGCGACTTATTCTAATTTTAGTGTTGAATTTATAAAAATTGATTCAGCAACAAAAGTTGTAGAGCTTAAACCAAGAACAATGTCTTCAAGACCTGTCGCAGCGCATAACCCGTCTTTTGAGTCAGCTAAACCCGCCCCAATTGAAAATATTGAGCAAAAAAATATTCAACAACCCAAGCAAAATGCTGATAATCAACAAGCTAAAACCTCGAAGAAGCACCATTGCGCTATGGTTCAAAGCATGATTGAACAGTTTAGCGGAAAGTTGATTGAAGATTAAAATTTGCAATTTAAATATGAGCTTAATTTCCAAGACTCGCTCTAAAATTTACCAAACCTTTTTGCGCTTGCTTTAAAAGATTTAAAAGAAATTCCAATTCATTATCTGAAAAATTATTGATAATTTTTAAATATTTTTATGAAATTTTTTAATGTTGCTAAATATAATAAATGATACATTTAACAACAAAACAAACCATCCTGTTTTGCCAAACATCTCCAAGTTATTTGAGCATACCCGTTTGTCGTTACAAGTGCCTGTTTATTGCTAATTTTTTCCCTATCAAGTTATTGAAACTAAACGTAAGACAGGTTTTAAAAGCGAAGTGCTAAGTCTACGAGTTGTCGGTAATCCGGGCGGATGCTTCAGCCCTTAGCGAAGTTATGAGCTTTGGTATCCGCAGGGTGGACTTCGCTCCACCATTTATCCACCATTTATAACCAATGCTTTCTTTTTTCATGTCATCAACAAAGGCGTAAGAAGCAGTTTTAGGATGGTAGACTAAAGTCTACCCTACTGTTTAATAAGTAATTATGTATAATAAAATTTAATTAAAAACGCTTTTTTGTTTTGAAACATGTACCTATTCTGTTTTGGGATGGTAGACTAAAGTCTACCCTACTGTTACACCCTTACTAATGATATGATGGGTAAGATGGTAGACTAAAGTCTACCCTACGGCTTTTTATTTTCATCTTTTTATAATTCTTCACCCTTGTTAATGACAGTTTTAGGATGGTAGACTAAAGTCTACCCTACAATTATAATTCTCCACTGTATCAGTTTGGTATCCGTAGGGTGGACTTCAGTCCACCGTTTATAACTACCCTGCAATTATAATTCTCCACCGTAATAGTTTGGTATCCGTAGGGTGGACTTCAGTCCACCGTTTATAACTAAGCTAGAAATCAAAAACCTGCAAGTTGGTTTCGAGATGGTAGACTAAAGTCTACCCTGCTGTTTTTCCCTCCTTTTATCAATAACTCGCCCTTGCAAAGACAAATGGAGACAGAGTGGAGGGGATTAATTTCTTTTTTATATTCCGCTCTTATTAAAATAATCACCCTCATAATAGCAATTGAGAGACAACAAACAGTCTTCCTTTATACTATTTGTTTAATATTTGCAGCATTTCTCTTTTAAACATTAATAACACTTTTGTTTATCATCTACACATATAAACTTTAAAATGATATAATTTTTTTATAGATAAGAGTTTATTTTAAAAAATGATTAAAACGGTTGTTATAGACAAAAATAAAAATCAAAGAGATATTTTATCGAAATATTTGAAAAATATTGATAATTTAGCTGTTGTTGCTCTTCTTGACGAGTTTATTTTAGAATATTTAAACTTAGATGAAATTAATTTAATAATATTTGACATCGGGGTAAAAAATAAGGAAAATATCCTTAATCAAATTAAAGAAATTAAAGAAAAACATAAAAATATTAACTTTATTGCGCTTTCATCGGAAATTAATTCAAGCCTTGTTGAAGATACAATGGCGCAAGGAATTAAAGACTTTCTTTTAAAGCCCGTTATACCAAATATCTTAGAAAGCGCCGTTTCAAAAATCAGCGATAAAAACGAACTTGCAAAAACCATCTGCATATTTTCAAACAAAGGCGGAATAGGTAAAACCTCAATAGCCGTTAATTTAGCCTATGAGATTGAAAATTTAACAAAAGAAAAAGTTTGTCTGCTTGATTTAAGCTTTAACTCGGAAGAAGCTACAACTTTTTTAAATATCGAGCCCAAATATAATGTTGACTATATAATTCAAAATATTGAATCATCCTCTAAGGAGCTTCTTTTATCTTTAATTGATACATACCCCGGCACAAATTTATACGTCTTATCAAGCAGAGCCGAGATTGAACCCGCTCAAAGACCTTTGGTTAAAGATATTAACAAGATTATTAATTCCCTGAAAAATATTTTTTCATATATCATAATTGACACATCAAGCACATTAGACGAAGTCAGTCTTTCAATTTTAAACAACAGCGATTTAATTTTACTTGTTGCTCTTTTGAATATGCCTTCAATCAGAAATTCACAAAAGCTTCTTGAAATGTTTGAAAGTATTAAAATTCCTCAAGATAAAGTTAAGCTTATAATAAACAGGTTTATAGAATGTGAAATCACGCTTGAGGATGTTGAAAAAACATTGAGCAAGGAAGTATTTAACAAAATTCCCAATAATTTTTTAACCCTGGAAGACGCAATCAACCTTGGTTGTCCTGTTTCAAAGACTAATCCTCAATCTAATATTGCAAAAGCTTATCAAAAAATCGCTTTGGATATTACAAAAATTAATTTTTCAACTTTGGATAAATCTCAATACAATCACGGAATATTTAACCTTATTCATAAAATAGGAGAATAAAATTGTCACTCAAAGATAGATTAAAAAACGACAGATTAAATAATGAAAACAAGCCTGATTTACTAAAAGCAACTCCGCAAGTTAATGCAAAGGATACACAGCCGCAGTATTATGAATCGTCTGAAGTCGCAAACAGCGAATCTTCATTAGATGTTATAGATATTATGTTGTCTGATGACGAACTTAATTCAATCTGTGTAAATGGGGCAAAAAATATATTCATTGAAAAAAAAGGAAAATTTCATAAATCTTCCTCTTGTTTTGCTGACGATTCAAAGCTTGAAAATATAATAAGAAAAATTGCGTTCAATAATTCTTACGGTGCGGATAAAAATTATATAAAATTTAACTACGAAAAAGGTGTTAATATTAGCGCAACTCTTCCTCCTTTGAGTAACAACATTATTCTTTTTATAAAGTGCTACAAAGATAAATTTGCGAATATGCAGGTGCTTCAGGATGAAAACAGTCTTTCAAAAGAAATTGCCCTTTTTCTTGAAGCAATCGCAACAATGAAATGTAATATCGTAATTGCAGGAGAAAAAAACAGCCTTAAAACTACTCTTTTAAGCTCTTTAATTAAAAAAACAACAGCAAATGCAAGAAATGTTTTAATTGATAATCTTAATGAAATTGAGCTGAAGAATACTAATCTGTTAAGTTTTGATATGTCAAAAACGGATAACTCCGAGCTTAAAAAAGAACTTCTTGAAACAATTATAAATTCAAAGCCTGATAAACTTTTTGTTGATGTTTCGGATAGCGAAGCTCAAAGCTATATCCTGCGCAGGGTTTTAGAAGGTTTTAGCGGGTGCAGCTTTACTCTTGAAGCAGCTTCAAAAGAAAAAACGCTTGAAAAGATTGTTTCTTTTTTAACAAATGAAAATAATTTATCAAATTTAAATCAAATAAAATCACAAATTGCAAAAAATATTAATCTGATTATCTTTACAAAACTTGATAACAACAGAAGATTAGTTTGTTCAATCTCTCAAATTAAGCTTGATGAGAACAACAATCTTACACTTGAAGATATTTTTTATTTGAATGATGTAAAATATCATCAATCAAATGATATAATTCCTCAATTTTTAAAAGAAGCAAACAACAGCGCTTCTTGTTTGAATTTAAATATTTTTGATAAAAATTATACTCATACATACAGTGCTTTTATAGCTCAAGAAGAAGAGCAGAGCACAAATGATTCAAGTCTTGAAATGTTGAAAAAATTAAAAAAAGAATACTCACAAAATCAGGATGAAGAAGTTGTAAAAAAAGTTCAGGAAAAGTTTAATAAACTTAGAAAAAATATTCAATCAAACGCTCAAGAGCAAATAAATTCAAACCAAGATGACAACAATTAAGACTTATGAAAAGCTTATGAAAAAATGTTTTTCTCTTGCTAAATCGGCAAAAGGAGAAAACATGCCAAACCCTTTTGTTGGGGCGATTGTTTATGATGAAGAAAAAGAAGAAATAATCTCGGGCGCTTTTCATAAGAAATATGGTGAAGCACATGCGGAAGTTAATGCAATTAACGCTGCAAAAGGTGATACAAAAGATAAGACAATAATAGTTAATCTTGAACCCTGTTCGCACTTTGGAAAAACCCCTCCCTGTGCCGATTTAATAATAAAGTCGGGTTTTAAAAAAGCTGTTATAGCGCATTTAGACCCAAACCCTCTTGTTTCGGGCAGAGGAATAGAGAAGCTTAAAAAAGCGGGTCTTGAAGTCACGGTTGGAGTTTTGGAAAAGCAGGCAAGAGAGCTTAACAAGGTTTTTATAAAAAACATTTCATCTAAAACACCTTATGTTATGCTAAAAAGCGCTGTGACGCTTGATTCTAAAATTGCATTAGATAACGGGGTGTCAAAGTGGATAACAAATTCTAAAGCAAGAGGATATGTTCAAAAATTAAGAAGTTCTTATCAAGCGATAATGTCTGCGTCGGGTACAATTTTAGCTGATAACCCGAGGTTAAGTGTTAGAATTAAGAATAAAAAATCTCCAATCAGGATAATTTTTGACCCAAATAATAAAATTCCTTTGAATTATAATGTTTTTAATGATGACGGGGTAAGAATAATACTTATTAATAATTCAAAAATTGAAAAAAGAAGCAATATTGAACAAATTAACTTTGAGGGAGATTTTAAAAAACTTTTTAAACAGCTTTATGAGCTTGGAATTTATTCCATTATGATTGAAGCAGGGTCTAAATTTAATTCAAGTATGCTAAAAGAAGGGCTTGTTGATGAGATTAATTTGTTTTATGCAAATAAGATTTTCGCAAGCGGATTGAATTTTGTAGAAGGATTTAATTTGAATAAAATTGAAGATTGCATTGAACTTAAGGATATTAAGATTAAACAACTTGAGGATAATTTTTTGCTTCAAGGCAAGATTAAATATCCTTTTTAATGTTGTTTGAAAATTTTGTTAATTTCTTCATCGTAATCATGATTAAGATTAATTTCATCTGCAACAACTTTATAGGTATAGATTTCAAGCTTATCAAACCAAATTGAAAAATCAATTTCGTTCATTTTAAAATTAACAGTATCTTTTAAAAGCGCTTTTCTTTTTTCATGGTTTTCAATATAAGAGTTGAATTTGTCGTTTGTGAATTTTGAGTTTATGATTCCTTGAGCAATTTTATCGTAGCATTCGCTATATGAGCGCATTGTTATAATGTTATCATGCTCATAATTATCGCTATAAGTATCAACGATTTTTTGATAAGTATATAATTCAAGTTTTCTGATTGTTTCATCATAAGAATTAATTAACAAGGGAAAAATTGTTCCGTATTCAGACTGTCTGTCGTCGTCATTTGCCTTAGGATAGGCTAAAAGCTCAAATTCTTCAATTCTTTCAGCATAAGAATTGATATATTTTGCTACTGCTCCGCCGTCATTTAAATCAAGTTTTTTAAATTCATAAGCTTTTTTTAAAAATTTCTTTTCAAGAGCAATATTTTCGTCGTAGCTATGAATACTCATATCGCTTTGAGTAATGATTGGTGTTGTATCGTCATAAAATGCGGAATTTTTCCATTCAGTATATTTTGTTTGATAATCGCTAAGAGAATTTTTTAAATATAGTTCGTATAATTCTTTTGCGCAGTCTTTTGTAAAGCTTCCTTCGTCTAAGAGATTGATAACTTTTTTAAACAGGCTTATATTTTCTTCTCTTGTAATTGTTTCATTATCAGAAGGGCGCAAGAATGCATCTATTAGTATATATTTATCAACCATCGCCTGATACCACAAAGGAAAATCCGGGTTTTCTCCGATTAAGATTTTTAATTTGTTAAGGTATTCAACAATGTCTGCTTTGGTAATATTTTCATTCAGGTTGTTTTCGCTCCAAAGGGGCATATAGCCTCTTTTGTTCTGCTCTTTTTCTTTGAATTTTAAATAATTAACAAAAGGAGCGCTTAATTTTTCTGCGTAATTATCGAGTAAATAGCTAAAGTTAAGTTCAACAATTAAATTATCGGTATTTATTGTTTTAATAAAGTCTATTTCTGCTATTTGTTGTTCATTTGCTTTTTTGTTTAAAGCTTCGACTAAATCGCAAGCATTTGAATAGAATATTGTAAAAATTTCGTCGTTTTGTTCTTTGGTTTGATTGCTTGAGAAGTATTCTTTTAAATCTTGTTCTTGTTGATTAAGGGTTGAGATAGCGGTTTTTGTGTCAAGTTCATCAATGTTTATAGTCTTTAGTGATTTATATTCATTCGTTTCATTTTTTGGCAGTTCGATATTTATTTTATTTTTCATATTGTCCGATAATTTGTCAAAGGCAAAAAACGAAACAAGAACCAAGGAGGATAGAGTAATAATTGCAAGTAAGATTATGATAATTAGAGTGCTTTTTTTTGCGGTTTTTTTAGGATTCAATCTCTCGCCGCAATTTGGACAGAATTTTAAATTTTCTTCTGTTTCATGACCACAGTTTTGACAAAACATTACAACCTCCGATTTGATTTTTTTGAATTTAGATAATCATAGCATGGTTTGGATATTTTTAAAATAGGGATGGATGAAAAAGTGGCGGGACGGTTTGTGTCTTGCATGTTATTAACGAAGGCAGGGAGGGTGTTTTAAGGGTATGCCATTAACAAGGGCGGGGGGATGATAAAAGGATGGGAATAGGAAGTCGCAGGGCAGACTTTAGTCTACCATCTTGCCTATCACACAATTAGCGAGGGTGTAACAGTAGGGTAGACTTTAGTCTACCATCTTGAAACTGACTTGTCGATTTTTGGTTTTTAACTTAGTTATAAACGGTGGACTGAAGTCCACCCTACGACTAAAGCGGGGGTTGCAATTGTAGGGTAGACTTTAGTCTACCATCTTACCCATCACATCATTAGCAAGGGTGTAACAGCAGGGTAGACTTTAGTCTACCATCTCGAAACCTGATTTACCGGTTTTTTAGTTTCTAACTTAGCGCATGGTGGAGCGAAGTCCACCCTACGGATATCAAACCGAGATAGTGGAGAATTATAATTGTAGGGTAGACTTTAGTCTACCATCCCAAAATTACGGTTGATTATAACTATTTAAAGAGCAGCCGCAGGCTAGACTTTAGTCTACCGTTTTTCAGGGTTTAGCTCATGGCAATTGTGCTGAATGTATACTTGTTTCAAGCGTAATACCAGACTAAAGCCTACCCAGCTTCTTTACTCCAAGGTTAAAAATTGCCATGGGCGTATATATATTCCATAGCAAAACCAATTTATACTATAATAACGGACGGGGTATTTCAGCACCTTAGATAACCCTATCTTCCTCCTTTATAATAAAATTTTTACACACCTTAATACATGATATTAATTTTTTTTAATAAATTGCCTTGAAAAAAGATAAAATTATATAATATCGATGGGGAATTACAGCTAAAAACGGATGTTTTTGTGTCTAATAACAAAAAAAACATATTCCAAGATATAGATTTCAATGCTTTGACCTCGCAACTTACCGAAGCGGTTAAGTCTGCCGTAGAAAAATATTGGGAGCAGGATATTCAAATTGTTTTTCAGGCGATTAACAACTTTAGAGAGGTACGAGAAGAAAGGCTTTGCGCAAATATTGATTTCTTTTCAAGTCAAATTAAAGTTGAAGTACATAAACCCGTCACAATCAGACTCAGCAAAGATTTTGTCGAAAATTTCTTAACAATAACTCTCGATAGCCGCATATCCAATTTTAGCTTAACAAAGCTGACGGGGCTTGAAATAAAAATATTAAACAATTTTTGTGAATTTCTCTATAAAAGGATAAAAGAAGTTTTAATTTCCCCTCGTGATGTTAAAATTAGCGAAAGAAGCGAAAAAAATATCAATTTTCTGTTTTATTTATCGCTTGATAATACCTGCTGTTCGCAATTAATGCTGACAATTCCTCAAGACAGAATTAACATGCCCCAAATTAAACCAACCCAAAACTTTAAAGACGAAGACTTTTTAACTTCGTCAACGCAGGTAAGAATAAAAGCGGGAAGCTCAAAAATTACCCTGAACGACTTAAAAAATCTTTCAAGCGATGATATCGTGCTTTTAGAGTCAAGCGATATTACAAAATTAACTTTAATATCGGGAAATTTAGAAAAAAGATTTAATGTTAAAGTAAATCCTGCTTTAGTTTTAAAGCTTGATAATGAAGATAATCAGGACAACGGTGAAACTTATAATGAGGTAGCAATGGAAAAAAACCTTTGGGATGATATACAAATTGAAGTAAATGCTGAATTTGAAAAAGTAAAAATGACAATAGGAGAGCTGAAACAGATAACTCAAGGTCAGGTTGTTGACTTAGGCTCTGTTTTTAATAATGAAATTTCACTTTATGTTGAAGAAAAAAAGGTCGCAAAAGGCGAGCTGATAATAATTAATGACAGGTATGCCGTAAGGTTGAATGAGGTTTTAAGCTCCAATAAACCGCAAATTCAACCTAAAGTCCAAACTCCGCCAAAGGCTCAAGTGCCCCCGCCTGCTCAAGCAAGACCGGCGCAATCAAGACCTCCTCAACCTAAACAGGCGCCGCCTGCCCAAAAACCTCAGCCAAAACCTCAAAAGGCAAATGAGGATGAAGAATTTGACTATTCGGATTTTGAAAAATAGAGGAAAATAAAATGATAACATACATTAGCGCATTTATATTTTATACCTTTGCAATGGTTGGAATTATCCTTGTCGGCTTTATTATTTACAAAAAAGTAATGTCAACAACAAAAAGCGAAAACAAAGGATTAATTAAAATTATAGATTGTACTACGATTGGCCCGAAAAAAAATCTTCTTGTCGTAAAAATTAAAAATGAAAAATTTTTAATTGCTTCCGGAGCTGAACACACAACGTTTTTATCAAAATTAAATTACGAAGAACAAAATAATATTCAGATACCAAGACAGCGAGAGCGGCAAAATAATCAACAACAAGAAGAAACGGATTATGAACAGCAAGAAAGACTTGCCGCTCAACGTGCGCAGCTTGAGCAAATTAAAATGGCAAAATTAAATAAAATTAGAAATCAATTTAAACAACTGTATAATCAGGATGAAATTCAACAAACACCGCAAAGAAAAGCGATAGTAAGGAAACTTTTAAAAGATTTGGATAATACTACAAGCTCACAAGGGGGCAGGTTTTAATGGACAATTTATTAAAAGATATTAACCCTGTAATTCAATTGCTGGTTGCAATGGCGGCATTCTCCCTTTTGCCTTTTGTCTTTGTTTCAATGACACCTTTTCTAAGATTTGCAATTGTATTTTCAATGTTGAAAACAGCGCTTGGGACAAATTCAGTACCTCCCGTTATTACTTTAATAGGCTTGTCGTTAATTTTAACGGTTTATACAATGGCTCCGGTTTTTGATAAGATGTATCAGGAGTATCAAATTCCTTATCAAAAAACTCATAATGTTGTAGTTGCGCTGGATGCAAGTTCAAAACCTTTAAAAGAATATATGTTAAAGCAGACAAGGCAGAGTGATTTAGCGTTTTTTGTCGAAAAAACAAGAAAAATTCCCCCTCAAACACCTGATGAATTAACTTTGTGGGAAGTAGCACCCGCCTATATAATTTCTGAATTAAAAACATCTTTTGAAATCGGCTTTATAATTTATGTTCCTTTTATTGTTCTTGATTTGGTTGTTGCAAATGTACTTTTGGCGCTCGGGATGTTTATGCTGTCTCCTCAAATTGTTTCAACACCTTTCAAATTGTTGATTTTTATTGCGGTTGACGGTTGGAGTTTAATTGTAAAAGGTCTTGTGGAGAGTTTTAGTTAATGGAAACTTTAGTAGAATATCTTGCAAAAGGTTTTATGGTAATGCTTTCGATTAGTATGCCCTGCGTACTTATGGCGGCACTTGTGGGTCTTGTTGTCGGAATTTTGCAAGCCGTTACTCAGGTTCAAGAGCAAACAATTGCCGCTGCTCCTAAGATTGTTATAGTTTTTTTAACAATAGTAATTCTGGGAGGCTACTTTATAAAAGTTCTGACAAACTATATCCTTGAAGGGGTGCATATTGCTTTTGAGATTGTTCCAAAGAATGATACTTTTGTTCTTCCTTCAGATTATTACAGATATACCCGCCCTTTTGACGCTGAAATGCAAGACAGATTGAGATATGACAGGTCGTTAAACAAAGCTCTTTTAAATCAGGGTAAAATTCCATGGGATAAAAAAGCTACAAAGCATTCTGTTTATGTTAAATCAAAGCAATCTGCGGCTCAAGAAGCAAACTTTATAGAAAAAAGAAAGATTAATCAAAGGTAAAAATATTGGATGAAATTTTAAAACAATTTGCAACACTCTTTCCTGAGCTGAATAACGCTCTTGGCGCAGGTATTATGATTTTTTTGCGTCTGGTGGGCTTGATGAGGCTTGCCCCTGTTTTATCAAAGAGTGAAATTCCTTCCATAGTTAAAATTTCAATAGCTTTAATTTGTACCGTTATTTTAATGGGAGTGATAAAACCTCAAGCGCCGCCTGCTAATACACCCATATATCTTTGTATGTTTTTAAATTTCTTTTTTGGAATGATTATTGGTTTTGTTGCGAACTGTATTCTTGCAACCATCTTAGCTGGTGGTGATATGATAAATAATCAAATGGGTTTATCTTCTGCTATGATTATGGATCCCAGTACAAGAAGCCAAGTAAGCGTTATGGCAAATTATTTTTCAACTTTGGCTCTTTTAATCTTTATTTATTCGGGCGGAATATATTGGCTTTTTAATGCACTTATAAAAAGTTTTACGCTGTTACCTATGTATAGTGTTGATTTTCATTTTGAAAAATTTGTAAATATTCAATATTTAAGCGATGTAACCGCTAATATTCTCTTTACGGGTCTGCATATTGCAAGTCCTGTTTTGCTTGCTACAATGGGGCAGGATATAATTCTTGGTATAATTTCCAAAACAGCGCCTCAAGTTAATGTTTTTTCTCTCAGCTTTTTATTCAAACCCGTTATGGGAGCTTTTATTTTAATTGTAATTCTTCCTGGTTTGATTAATGTAATCACTGACTATCTGGTTTCTTTTGCGAGCATTTTTTAATCTGTTCTTATTATCTGCTTTTGGCTTCATGCAAACCCAAAACAGATTTTTAATATAAGGTGCGACTGTAACCGTAGCTAAAGAAATTATAATATCATAGATAAATTTAGAGCCTGAAACGGTACTTACAATCGGAAAAATTAAATTGAAGTTAATTACTTTAAACATTGCAAGAAATATGCAATAAAAAAAACCGCAGATATGAATTGCTAAAACACCGAACAATGCGCCTAAACATCTTGTTTTAAAACACATGTTAATTTTAAAAATCGTACCCGAGATTAAAATTGCAAACGCAAAACCGAGCAAATACCCAAAAAGATAGTTATGTACATATCCCAGTCCGCCGCCAAAAACAAAAACGGGCCAAACAAAAAAGCCGATTATTAAATAAGCTATCAACAATAAAAATGAATAACCCTTCCCTAAAATATATATTATTAAAATCATAACGGGAATTTGAGGATTATAAAGAATGGTTTTTGTATAACTCACTAAACCTTCGTCAGTCGTTATTTTTAGCCAAGGGTGAGAAATTGGAATTTGAGAAAAAGTTGCAATCAAAAAAATAACAAAACAAAATGCGCATACTACAAGAGCGCCAATGCTTAAAGGTACATTTTCGCCCCTGTGAATATATTGCAAGAATATATCTCTATATCTTTTGTTTATTTTAAATTTATTGATTATGGTTTTTAACATTCAAATTTGTTGCCTATTGATTCAAAATGTACAACATCATCAAAGTCTTTTCTGATTTTATTTTCTAACTGTGTGGTTTCTTTATTATAACCCAAAGTTATAATTGTAATCAAAGTTTGTCCGTTTGTTAAATTTAAAGTTTTGTTAACTTCTTTAATTAACTCACTTACCGCACCATTCGGGGCATTTGTTGTGGCTTCGTTAGAAATTGCACCGACTATACAAGAATCAATACCAAGCTCTTTTGCTTCAAGCATCATATAAGAAATTGCATACGTAACCTGTTCAACAGAGCGCAGCAATACTTTATCATCTCCTAAAATCTTGGGATAAAATATCGGCATGGTAAGTATTTTTTCAATACCTTTTTCTCCAATACCGCACGAAGCAAGTGTTTTAGAAAACTCTTCTTTATTCCAAGCGTTTTTATCTGCTATGCAGACTATTAAAGCATTAGCATTTTTAACATGGGGCTGATTAAGCGCCAATTTTGACAACAGCTCTTTAGTTTCTTTCTTTTTTACGAGAATAAATTTCCATGGCTGGCTATTCATCCAAGAAGGGGCAAGATATCCCGCAAGTAAAATCTTTTTTAAATCATCGTTAGGTATATCTTTTTGTAAATATTCTCTTGTGCTTTGTCTTGTTTTAATTAAATCAAGCAGCATGTTTTTCTCCTCAATTTTTTATAATTATACTATCATTTATGTTTATATTTATCATCAAAATTGAGTAAAAAAATAATTTTATATTAAAAAATGTTCTAATTATATATTAAAATCAAGCTCTGAAATTGCTTTTTTAATGTCATTTGCGCTATAAATATAATTACCCGCAACGAGCGAATTTGCGCCTTTTTCTATACAGAGCTTTGCGGTTTTATCGTTAATTCCGCCATCAACTTGAATTATTACATCCTTATTTAGCGCCCTGATTTGAGAAATTTTATTTGTGCACTCTTCAATAAATTTTTGTCCTCCAAACCCCGGTTCAACGCTCATAACAAGAATTAAATCAACTAAATTAATATATTGCTTAATTTCATCAACCGATGTTTTTGGTTTAATTGATAAACCCGCCATTTTATTAAAAGATTTGATTTTTTCAATTGTTTCAATAACTCTATCTCGACAAGCTTCATAATGAAACGTTATAAGGTCGCTTCCTGCGCTAATAAAAGGTTCAACATAATTTATCGGGTTTTCTATCATCAAATGAGTATCTAAAAAAAGCTTGGTAACTTTTCTGATTGACTTAACAACAGGTACCCCGATTGAAATATTTGGAACAAAATGCCCGTCCATAACGTCAATATGAAGCCAAGGCGCATAAGGCTCAACTTTTTTAATATCCGCTTCAAGATTAGCAAAATCGGCACTTAAAATTGAAGGAGAGATTATAATTTTTTTCTTTTCCATCTTTTATTCTTATTCCTTTAAACCCAAATTTAAAAGCGCACTTTCAGCGGCATTTTGCTGTGCTTTTTTAATGCTGTTTGCAAAACCATGCCCGATTATCTTTTTTTGATAAATTACTTCAACAAAAAACGTTTTTTTATGCTCCGCACCCGTTTCTTTTGTCAAACGATATTCGGGAAGCTCTTTACTTCTGGCTTGGGTGTATTCTTGCAAAATTGCTTTAGGATTAAGTTCATTAATTTTTTTATCAATTGATAAAATATCATCAATAAAGTTTTCTTCAAGAAAACTTTTTACTTTTTTATAACCGTTTTCCCTGTATTGAATGAATATTGCACCAAGTAAAGCTTCAAATGAACATGCCAGAATTGACTCTTTTTGCGCTCCACCTTGTTTTTTTTCGTTTTTCCCTAAAACGATTAATTCTTCAAAGCCGAGCTGTTTTGCGTATTCAAAAATGTTTCTATCTGAAACTATTTCTGCTCTTGTTTTTGTCAGCTCTCCTTCCGTATAATCTTTAAAATGATTATATAAAAAATCACTAACAGTAAGCTTTAAAACAGCGTCGCCATAAAACTCAAGTTTTTCATAGGATAGCGCTATATCAAGATTATTTTCTCTAATAAAAGATGAATGAATAAATGCCTGATTTAAAAGCTCAATATCCGAAAAATGAATATTATATTTTTGCTGAAATTCTTCTAGTTGGTTTTTTCTTTCTTGCGTAATTTCAATAAAAGACGACATTTTAAATACCTTTTAATCTAAAATAAACCGTTTAAGTAGCTGAAAAATTTTATAAATAAATTATTCCCTTGCGTGAAGTACATAAAATAGTAATATGCAACGGGAATTGCAAAAATATACCCGTCAAACCTGTCCAGCATACCGCCATGCCCGGGTAGAATGTCGCTTGAGTCCTTAACCCCCGCATCTCTTTTAATTAATGACTCGGATAAATCTCCAAGCTGTGCTGATAGAGTTATGATTAAACCCCCGATAATCGCTTGGCACAAGCTAAGCTCCGTATAAAAAACCCCAAGACATGAAACTAAAACAGCACAAATCCCCCCGCCAAGAGCTCCTTCAATTGTTTTTTTAGGGCTTATTACTTCTGCAAGCTTATGTTTTCCAAACCTTACTCCAAAGTAATATGCGCCAATATCTGTTATTGCAACGGCAACAAAAACAAACATCAAAAGAAAAAGCCCTTGTGAAATTAAAAATTCAAAAGCGCCGACTCTGCTAAGACCAATTTGCCTTAAAAGAAGAATATGACAGGGAAGCCAGCCGCAATAAAGTGCGCCTAAAGTCGTTGTTGCAACATTAACAATATAGGGTTGTCTTCCTCTAAATAAAACAATTAAAAAAGAAGCCATAATTGTTAAAGTGAGCATTGAAGGCACCATATCAAATTTATGGAAAAAAGTTAAAGTTGCAAATACAATATCGGAAAAAAGAATAATTGATAAACTCGGGTGAAATCCTTTATATCTTAATATTTTAACAAATTCTTTAGAACAGAGCGCAATTATTATTACAAGCATGATATATAAAGGTAGCGCCCCTAAAATTATTGCTATAATTGATATTAAAGAGATAATAACCCCTGTTACCACTCTTAAAAACTTATTCTTTTTTGCCGATATTTCTTCCTGACTCAAATTTATATCTCCATTACTTCTTTTTCTTTTGAAGAAATTGTTTCATCAACAACTTTTATAAATTTATCGGTAATTTTTTGAACCTGATCAACCCCGTCTTTAATAGCGTCCTCGGGCAGATTATCCGACTTTTCAAGTTTTTTAACGGCGTCTGTTGAGTCTCTTCTAACGTTTCTTATTGCAACTTTTGCTTCTTCACCCATTGCTTTAACGCTTTTTACAATTTCTTTTCTTCTATCTTGAGTTAAAGGCGGAAAAGCAAGTCTAACAACAATACCATCCGAGTTTGGAGTAATCCCCAGTTCTGCTTTTACAATTGCTTTTTCAATTTCTTTTATAATTGTTTTATCAAACGGAGTAATAACAAGCGTTGTACCTTCAACAACCGAAACTTGCGCTAATTGGCGAAGTCCCGTGGGCGCTCCGTAGTAATCAACTAAAACTTTATCAAGTATCATCGGATTTGCTCTACCCGTTCTTACTGCTGAAAGCTCCTTTTTAAGCTGATTTACGCATTTATCCATTTTTTCATTTGTTTGTTTTTTAATTTCATCAATTGACATTTTTTATTCTCCTAACATTTTCCCTTATTCTACAATTGTTCCGACGTTTTGACCTTCTAAAACTTTCAAGATACTATCTTTTAAATTAAAGTCAAAAACAATAATCGGAATATTATTTTGCTTGCAAAGTGCGCAGGATGTTAAATCCATAACCTTTAAGCCGTTAACTATAATATCATCATAACTTATTTTATCATATTTCTTAGCATTTTTGTCAACTCGAGGATCAGCGCTATACACTCCATCTACTCCATTTTTTGCCATAAGCATAATATCAGCCCCAATTTCAGCTGCTCGAAGCGCAGCAGCCGTGTCTGTCGTAAAGAAGGGGTTACCCGTTCCCGCTGCAAAAATAACCACTCTTTTCTTTTCAAGATGTCTTATTGCCCTGAAGCGGATATAGGGTTCTGCTATTTTTTCCATATTTATCGCACTTTGAACCCTGCAATCAACCCCGATTTTTCTTAATTCGCTCTGAAGCGCAATTGCATTCATAACGGTTGCAAGCATGCCGACATAATCCCCCGAAGCCTGATCCATTCCGAGCTTGGAGGAGCTTTGCATGCCTCTAAATATATTTCCTCCGCCGACAACAACCGCAATTTGAACTCCTTTATCATAGGCTTTTTTAATCTCCCGACAGATACTTGAAACAGGCACGGGGTCAATTCCAAATTGTTGAGAACCCAAAAGAGCTTCTCCCGATATCTTTAGAAGAATTTTTTTATAATTTTTTTCTGACATTTAACACCTTTTTTCTAATTAAAAAATTTAGCCGAATTAAAAATAATATAAATTCATTATACACAAGAATTTTTAATATGTAATAATAAAATCATGTCATCAGAAAATTTTATAAAAAACTTAACGTCGAAAGACAAAAATTTATATAAACAAACACTTCAAGAACTAATAAATTCAAGTGATAGTAAGCAATTTAGCGAATTATGCCAAAATTGCGATTTTATTTTTCCTTTTGTAAAAGAAAGAATAATTTCAGATTTTGTTAAGTTAGTTAACAAAGAAAATTTAAAAACAGTTTTTGAATTTTCAAAAATATACTGTGCTGATTTTGAAGATTTAATTGTTAAATCATGGGTAAAATTTGCGAATGAAGCTTTAAGCGATGAAATTTTAGAACTTTTAGACAAAGGCGAAGTTGAGCAAAAGGCTTATGCGGTACTATATTTTAAATATATAAAAGATAATTTATGTCTTGAAGCTCTTGATAAATTGTCAAAAAGCGACTTTCAACCTTTAAAAATTAATTGTGCCAAGGTTTTAGCAGAATTTAAAGATACAAAAACATTGAATGAGATGATGGAGATTGCAAAAAATTCAAAAGATGATTTTGAAATTCTCTCGGCTTTTGAGTTTATAAGTGCTTATAACGATATTAAAGCAATTGAATTTATTTTGAAAAACGGCTTTAATACTTCGTTTTCATCAAATATTATCTCTAATTTGCTTGATTATAACGATATTACGGTAATCAGAAAAAATTCTGATGATGAAACGTTTATCAAAATTTTTACAACCATAATCGAAGCATACCCCGAAGATATTGAACTTAATACGCTTTTATACTATCAAATTTTTGATTTTGTCGAGCTTATTTCAAAAATCAACTCTCAATATGCAAAAAACAGTCTGATTGTTGCAAGAGAAAAATTTAGAGAATTTTTCTCCAATGAGATTTATTCTTTTGATTTAGACAAAAATTTAAAAAATGAATTGAAAAATATTACAGACTTTTTAAATGAATTGGATTTATCAACAAAAGATATTGACCTTGAGCTTGATAATTACAACAATTCAAAACGCTTCATAACGGCTCTTGAAGTTGTTGGGATAGTTAAAGATAAAAATTATTCAAAAAAAATTGCAAACTTAATTAATAATAATAAGCTTTCTTACGATTTAATGGCACAAGGCGCATTAACTTTGAAAGAATTGAATGAGATTTCTTTAATTGACAAAGAAATTGTTGAAAAAATTGAGAATGAAAACGTTAAAGCCCTTATAAAGAGTTATTATTAACATTAAAACGCTTTATTTATTTGAAACTTTATTTATAAAGTTTTTTAAAACACCGTTGTTTATAACTCCGACATAGGTATATGTAGCGCCTTTTGACCTGTTTGGATATGTCAAATATTCCATGCTTGGTTCGTTTTGAAATTTTTTCAAAATTAAATCCGAATATTCTTTAAAAACTTTTTCCCTGCTTCCGTCTTTTGCTGTCGGCACAACGAACACAACCTGCGCTTTTTTTGATTTATCAAAATTTTCAAGAGCGGATGCAATTGCTTCTTTCATTCTTCCTTGCATAAACGGAGGAAAATGTGCAAAGAACATCTGTTCATCCGAGTATATACCTACGCCGTGACAGCCGTTAAATTTAGGAGAGATTATTTTTTCTCCGTTTGTCATTTTTTTCTCTAAAGCATTAAAAACATTTACGACGCTTTTAGTGTTTGAAAGCTCTAAACTATCTGCTTGCAGGGGTATTTTTAGAGTGTTTATCTTTTTGTCGATATTTGAAGCTGCTTTTAGGGTGCTTGTTTTAAGTGTATCTACAGTTTTGATTAAATTTATCGTCATAATTATATAAAGTCTATTTTATTCAAAATATTGCTTAAGAATAAAATTCTTATTAATATGGCTCAATCAGATGAGTTAAAAAATCTGTCAGCAGGTATAATTGCTAAAAGAAGAGTAAAATTTTTAAGGAATTAGTATTTATGAAAAATTTTTTGAAAAGCTTTTTAGCTTTAGCTCTTTTAAATATTCCGGTTTTTGCTTCGGAAGCAGATTTAATTGTTCCGGATATTAAAGCTGATTCATTCCACTATAACCTTTTATTAGTTGGAATTTTAGTTGCTGTTTTAGGAGCTGTTTTTGGTTTAGTTGAATTTGCCAAAATTAAAAAAATTAAAGTTCACCCTCTGATGGAGAATGTAGGGACAACAATTTTTGAAACATGTAAAACTTATTTAATTCAACAAGGCAAATTTTTAATTTTATTAGAAGTATTAATTGCAATTTGTATTGCATACTATTTTGGAGTTTTAGCTTCAATGGGAGTTAAGGGAGTTTTATTAATACTTCTTTGGTCGATAATAGGTATTTTAGGCTCTTATTTTGTTGCATGGTTTGGAATTAGAATGAATACTTTGGCTAATGCTCGAACTTCATTTCTGGCACTTCGCTCAAAACCATTATATTGCTTAAATGTACCTTTAAGAGCAGGCATGAGTATAGGTGTATTACTTGTTTGCGTTGAATTAATTTTAATGCTTGTTATATTACTTTTTGTACCGGGCGAGTTAGCGGGCGCTTGTTTTATCGGTTTTGCAATCGGTGAAAGTTTAGGAGCTTCCGCACTTCGTGTTGCAGGCGGTATATTTACAAAAATCGCCGATATCGGTTCTGACTTAATGAAAATTCAATTCGGAATTAAAGAAGATGACCCCAGAAACCCCGGTGTTATAGCAGATTGTACGGGAGATAACGCAGGAGACTCAATAGGGCCATCTGCTGACGGTTTTGAAACTTACGGCGTCACTGGTGTTGCTCTTGTAAGCTTTATTTTGCTTGGAGTATTCCCTGAATTTCAAATTCAGCTTTTAGCGTGGATATTTACAATGAGATTTTTGATGATAATAACTTCAATTGTTGCTTATTGGATATCAAATATCATGAGCTGTTCTTATGCTAAAAAATGCACTAAAAAAGGTGTAAGATTTGATTTTGAAACACCTTTAACAAACCTTGTTTGGCTAACTTCAATTTTATCAATGATTATGACTTTTTGTGTAAGTAAATGGCTTTTAGGAAACTTAGAAGGTAGTGCTTGGCTTGTTTTAGCTTCGATTATTTCATGCGGAACACTTGGAGCAGCGCTAATTCCTGAAGCAACAAAAATATTCACTTCGCCAAAATCAAAACACACAAAAGAAGTTGTTACGGCTTCAAAAGAAGGCGGAGCAAGTTTAACAATATTATCGGGTATTGTATCGGGTAATTTTTCAGGCTTTTGGATTGGAGCTATCATAGTATTGTTAATGGGTCTTGCATATTACGCAAGTACTTTTATTAACGGTATTATGGATTATCCTTCAGTATTTGCGTTTGGTCTTGTTGCATTCGGCTTTTTGGGAATGGGTCCTGTTACAATCGCAGTTGACAGCTACGGACCTGTTACGGATAACGCTCAATCCGTTTATGAATTGTCGTTAATTGAAGAACAACCCGACATTCAACTACAAATTGAAAAAGCTTACGGTTTTAAACCCGATTTTGAAAATGCAAAAACGTTCTTAGAAGAAAATGACGGCGCAGGCAACACCTTTAAAGCTACTTCAAAACCTGTTTTAATAGGTACAGCGGTTGTCGGTGCAACTACAATGATATTTTCTTTAATTCTTGTAATTAAAGAAACACTGGGTATTCAGCCCGAATCAATATTGAACCTTTTAAACCCTTATACTTTGCTTGGTTTTATTGCAGGCGGTGCCGTAATATATTGGTTTTCGGGTGCTTCAATGCAGGCTGTTACAACAGGAGCTTATTCTGCAACAGAATATATTAAAAATCATATAAAACTTGGTGAAGCTGATGATAAAAAAGCAAACCTTGAAAATTCAAAAGAAGTAGTAAAAATCTGTACTCAATATGCTCAAAAAGGTATGTTTAACATATTTGTAGCATTATTTTCTTTTGCATTAGCTTTTGCGTTTTTATCTTCACCAACAAGCACAAATAACGCTGTATCATTCTTTATAAGCTATTTAATTGCAATTGCCGTATTTGGTTTATTCCAAGCCGTATTTATGGCAAATGCGGGCGGTTGCTGGGATAATGCAAAGAAAATTGTTGAAGTTGATTTAGCTCAAAAAGGAACACCTTTGCATGACGCAACGGTTGTTGGTGATACTGTTGGAGACCCCTTCAAGGATACATCATCCGTTGCAATGAACCCTATAATTAAATTTACAACCCTGTTTGGATTGTTGGCAATGGAAATAGCAATAAGCGAACAATTTAAAAATGCTTCAAAAACGGTAGGCGTGATATTTTTAATTATAGCTTTAATATTTGTTGTTCGTTCTTTCTATGCAATGAGAATACCGAAAAGAAAAGCACAGTAATAAATTTGCTAAAAAGAGTTAAATAAACAGCCTTTTTAATTTAAAAAGGCTGTTTTATTATAGATTGAAGGAATAATATTTAAAGGTTGTTAATTTTTGTTTTTATTAAAACAGTTTAGACTGTTGCAAAGTATATGCTATTAAACTATAATGTAAAAAGATTAAAAATTAAATAAGCTTTGTCGATATGGCGGAATCGGTAGACGCGCACGTTTGAGGGGCGTGTGGAGAAATCCATGGGGGTTCAAGTCCCCCTATCGACATTTATTACCTTTATTTGCAACAATTCCGCAGGTTTTACATTTCTCTTGTGTTTGTTTTGTGTATGTTTTAAATATTGTTTAATAAATATAATTGTCTGCTTTTATGATATAATAGCCTTATGGCAAAAGCTTTTGAAGAAAATTTAGTAAAATTACTCAGTTCAAATCGTTTAAATTCTTATAAATATGATAATAATGATGGTTATTCGATTGTTCTTGAAAGATATTTATACAATATCGAGTTGTCAAAATCTTTGTATCCTTTGTTATCTTTTCTTGAAATATCTTTGCGCAATAGAATAAATCAAGCTATTGAAACAGTTGTACGGAATGACTGGTTATTAAAAGAACTTAATCAACGCAATATTTTGTTATCAAATGAACATAATAAATTACTTGAAGCTAAACAAAAACTCATAAATAAAAGACGTAAAAATATCAGCAAGGATGATTTAATAGCCGAATTATCATTGGGTTTTTGGATTCATCTGTGCACAAAAAGATATAAAACAGCATTGTGGCACAAGCAAGGGTTTTTCAGGATAGTATTTGCCGATTACCCTAATTTTTCAGAATTTGATAAACTTAGTAAAATATTTCCCAAATTGCAACTTATGCTGAAATTAAGAAATAGAGTATTTCACCACGAAATAATTATAAACCATCCCTATGGAATAGATAATTGCTATACGGATTTAAGAAAACTTTTAAGTTATATATCTAAGGATAGTATACAGTATCTTGATAGGATTTGCGACTTTAAAGAAGTTTCAATAAAGCAAAAACCTCAGTAACTCAACTTAATGGAAGTCATCTGAGGTTGTACATTATTATTATAAACTACAAATAAATATTTGTGAAGTGTCTAGCCTTATTTTGTTACATGGAATTAACTTTTTCCCAAGTTTTATAGTTCTTTTAAGGTATTTATAATATTATTATAAAGTTCCAAAGTCGGGAGTTTTATGACATTTTTAAAAAACCATGCACCGGCAAACTATTTTTTGCCTTTTGCTTTATTCTCTATTTGTTTTTGAGCTTTTCTAACGCTTTCAAGAAAATGTTTTTCAACTTCCGACAGTTCGTCTTTTATTATTTCTTTATATTTTGCATATTCGGCTAAAGCCTTGTTTTCAGCCTCAAGTCTTGATATCGTTCCTGCATTTTGCAATAATTCGCTTCCTGTCGTTTTAATATAGTCGTAAAGTTTAATAATCCAATCTTTCATTGTCATTTTATTTTGTCTTAGCGCCTGCAACTCGGCAAATTTAAGATAAGCTGATGTAATTTCTGTTTAAAATATTTAATTCTCTTCGCTAAGATAATTTTTTGCAATCGTTACTTCGTCTTTTCTCGGGTGTTTACCTTGAATAACGGTTAAACCCATATTGGTTTTGTGCTATCTGCTCTTAAATATATAATTTCAGGAGATAATTTCAGGGGTAGTATGACCGTGCGCTGCGAAGTGCATTTTATTTTGAACAACTTTAAAAAATTTCTTTGTTTCAGCTGAATTTGGGTTATAGTCTATACTCTTAGCGTAAATATCAAGTATTTGACGATAAAAAACTTTTTCTGATGAAGCGGATATCTCTAATGCGTTGTAATAATTCCTGCCAATATCCGCTGCCGCCTGCTTGTTTTAATAAATCATGATTCAGAACAAATCCTTTTTTTAAATATTGCTTTAAAACTTGCGCTGCATATTTCAAATTGAGTACCTCTAAGAGATTTAACCCTATAACCTACGGAGATAATAACATCTAAATTGTAGTATTTTGTGTTGTAATTTTTACCGTCTTGGGCAGTTGTCAAGAAATTCTTTACAACTGAATTAACGTCCAATTCTTCTTCTTCAAAAGCATTTTTAATATGTTGGCTTATGTTTTGTTTTGTTGTTTCAAGCAATTTGCAGTGCTGCTATATATCACTAAAACAAATATCTTCCATTTATAAATAATATATCAATTAATATGCCCTTTTCTGACATGGTTATCTTGTACCATGAGTATGCTTAACAAATTGCCCCGCTAAAAGGGTTGCTGTATGATGAAAACATAGGAGAAATATATGGCAGATAATAAAAAAGAGCAAGAAAGAGATGAACTTCACAGAACTATTTGGGGGATAGCAAACGACCTCAGAGGTTCGGTAGATGGCTGGGATTTCAAACAATATGTTTTGGGAATGTTGTTTTACAGATACATTTCAGAAAACCTGGCTAACTTCATCAATGCAAGTGAAATTGAAGCCGGCGCAGGGGATTTTGATTATGCTAAGTTATCAGATGCGGAAGCTGAATCAGCAAGAGAAGAACTTGTTAATGCTAAAGGCTTCTTTATATTGCCAAGCGAATTGTTTTGCAATATTAAACAGAAAGCGTCTGGGGATGAAAACTTGAATGAAACTCTTGAAAAGATATTTAGAAACATTGAAAATTCTGCCATGGGTACTGACTCTGAAAGAGACTTTAAAGGTCTGTTTGATGATATGAATGTTAATAGTAACAAGCTGGGTGGAGGGGTTAAAGAACGCAACGAAAGACTTGTCAAACTGATTAACGGTGTTGCAAATATGAATTTGGGCAACTATCAAGACAATACCATTGACGCTTTTGGAGATGCTTATGAGTTCCTTATGGGCATGTATGCTTCTAATGCAGGAAAATCCGGTGGAGAATTTTTCACTCCGCAGGAGGTATCAGAACTGCTTACAAGAATAACTTTAGTAGGTAAAACAGAAGTTAATAAAGTTTATGACCCTGCTTGCGGTTCAGGTTCTCTGTTGTTAAAGTTCGCTAAGATACTTGGTAAAGATAATGTAAGAAATGGCTTCTTTGGGCAAGAAGTTAATATAACAACTTATAACCTATGCAGAATAAATATGTTTCTGCATGATATAGGCTACGAAAAGTTTGATATAGCGCATGGCGATACTTTAAAATCACCGCAACACTGGGATGATGAACCGTTTGAAGCAATAGTTTCAAATCCTCCATATTCAATTCAATGGGAAGGAGACAGTAATCCTTTACTGATAAATGATGAGAGGTTCACTCCGGCAGGGGTTCTTGCTCCAAAAAGTAAGGCAGATTTAGCTTTTGTTATGCACTCGCTCTCATGGCTTGCTCCAAACGGTGCTGCTGCCATAGTATGTTTTCCGGGAATAATGTACAGAGGTGGAGCTGAACAGAAAATCCGCAAATATTTAATCACTAACAACTTTGTAGACTGTGTGATTCAACTGCCGGACAACTTATTCTTTGGCACATCTATTGCTACTTGTATTATGGTATTGAAAAAGAATAAGACGGATAACTCAACACTATTCATAGATGCAAGTAAAGAATGCGTTAAAGTAACTAATAATAACAAGTTAACCGCCGATAATATTGCATCAATAGTTAAGTATTATACAGATAGAAAAGATGTTGAGTATGTTTCAAAACTTGTACCTAATTCAAAGGTAGAAGAAGAAGACTTCAATCTCTCGGTATCAACTTATGTAGAGCAGCAAGACACAAGAGAAGTTATTGACATCACTGAACTTAATAAAGAAATTTCACAAATTGTTGAAAAAGAAGCTCAGCTAAGAGCGCAAATAGACAAAATAATAGCTGAATTAAGAGAAGAAGCAACTACCGAGAAAATCTCGGCAGTTCAAAAAGAGGGTGCAGATGAGTAGACTTGATGACCTAATACAAGAACTTTGCCCTGACGGGGTTGAGTATAAGACTGTTGATGAAGTTTGTTCTATTTCTAAAGGGGTACAGTATAATAAAGAGAATATGAACGATATAGGTTCATACCCTGTTATGAATGGAGGAATGAATCCTTCAGGTTACATAGAAAAATACAATACAGATGAAAATACTATAATAATTTCACAGGGCGGTGCTTCAGCAGGTTATGTAAATTATCAAACCGTTAAGTTTTGGGCTGGAGCTCATTGTTATATTGTAAGACCAAAAAGTATCGTACATAATAGATATTTGTACCATTTTCTAAAACAAAAGGAATACTTATTGCAAAAATGCCAGTATGGTGCAGGAATACCTGCATTGGCAAAATCAACCGTTACGAAACTTGAAGTTCCTGTACCTCCTATGGAGGTACAGTGTGAAATTGTCAAGTACCTTGACAATTTCACAGAGCTTACAGCAGAGCTTACAGCAGAGCTTACAGCTCGTAAGAAACAGTATGAGTATTATAAGCAATATTGTTTCGATAGTATTCAAAATGCTCCTATAAAACACATTACTGATATTGCATTAGTAAAAGCGAGGGTTGGTTGGCAAAGACTAACTAAGGCTGAATATTTAACACATGGAGAATATTATCTAATAACTGGTACTGATTTTGATATGGCTGGTGGAATTAATTTTGAACATTGTGTATATGTAACAAAAGAACGATATGACATGGATGCAAATATACAAGTTCATAAAGATGATATTTTAATTACAAAGGACGGTACTTTAGGCAAAGTCGCACTACTAAAACAAGAACCAACAAAATTAACAACTCTAAATAGCGGTGTCTTTAGAATACATATTACTGACAAATTAGTTTTACCAAAATATCTATATCATTTCTTTACTTCAAAGTACTTTATCGACTTTGTAGAGAGCGTAAAAACAGGTTCGACAATTCCACATTTAACACAATCAGGTTTAGTATCATTAGATATTCCTATTCCTCCACTTGAAGAGCAAGAACGTATTGTTTCAATCTTAGACAGGTTTGATGCCTTGTGTAATGACATATCCATAGGTCTTCCGGCAGAAATTGAAGCACGCAAAAAACAATACGAGTATTACAGAGACAAATTACTAACATTCAAGGAAAAAGTTCTATAAACACAGTTGCAAATTGTATCTGTATTTAATAAAGAAAAGCAAAGGAAGATAATAATGACAAGCAGTTATAATATAGTTGCATCTACAAATCAAAGTACGGTTGTATCAGAGTACACACCTGATACCCAAAAGTCCGACAGCTTTCAAAGCGAAGCAGAACTTGAAGCCGAATTTATCAGACTGCTTTCAACTTTGGGATATGAATATATAACTATACATGATGAACAAGCTCTTATTTTAAACCTCAGAAAGCAGCTGGAAGCACTTAATGACTACACTTTTTCCGATACAGAGTGGGAACAGTTTTTCACAAATGTTATTGCATCTAATAATGACGGTATTGTAGAAAAGACAAGGAAGATACAGAAAGACCATTTACAACTACTGAGGTGCGATAACGGTATTTCTAAAAACATAAAGCTTATAGACAAAGACTGTATCCACAACAACAAACTGCAAGTAATTAATCAATATGAAACGCAAGACGGCAATCATCCGAACAGATATGATGTTACTATCCTTGTAAACGGTTTGCCGTTGGTTCATATAGAACTCAAAAGACGAGGGGTAGCTATCAGAGAAGCATTTAACCAAATCAAAAGGTATGAAAGAGACAGTTTCTGGGCCAGCAATGGGTTATTTGATTATATACAAATCTTTGTTATATCAAACGGAACTAATACCAAATATTATTCCAATACAACCAGAGAAACTCATATCAAAGAAATGTCTTGCGGCAGAAACATCACCAAACAGACAAGTAACAGTTTTGAGTTTACTTCATATTGGGCAGACGGTAATAATAAGGTTATTTTTGACCTTGTGGACTTTACTAAAACTTTCTTTATAAAGCACACGATATTAAACATCTTAACCAAATACTGTGTATTCACATCAGAAGACTTGTTGTTGGTTATGAGACCATATCAAATTTCAGCTTGCGAAAGGATATTGAACAAAATAGAACTCGCTCATAACTACAAGAAATATGGTTCTATTGAAGCAGGAGGATACATTTGGCATACTACGGGCAGCGGTAAAACTTTAACATCTTTCAAGACGGCTCAGCTTGCTACAAATCTTCCCTACATTGACAAGGTATTATTTGTTGTAGATAGAAAAGACTTAGACTACCAAACAATGAAGGAGTATGACAAGTTTCAAGAAGGTGCTGCCAACAGCAATACTTCTGTGGAGGTATTGAAAAGACAATTAAAGGATGATAACGCTAAAATCATTATCACAACCATACAAAAATTGTGCATATTCATTCAGAAAAATAAAGGACATGAGGTATTTAATAAGCAAGTAGTCTTAATCTTTGATGAGTGCCATAGAGGACAGTTCGGAGAGTCTCACGACGCAATAATTTCAAACTTCAAGAACTACTACATTTTTGGATTTACCGGTACACCGATATTTGCGCAAAACGCACAAAGTACAATGGCTCGCACAAAACAGGGTAAGCCGGTGTTTAAAACTACACCTCAATTTTTTGGAGACAAACTGCATACATATACTATTGTGGACGCTATTAACGACAATAATGTTCTTCCGTTCAGAATTGACTATGTTAATACCGTTAAAGAAAAAGACAATTTGAAAGACAAACAAGTTAGAGCGATAGATATTGAAAAAGCTATGGCATCAGACAAAAGAATAAGTAATATAGTTAGTTATATTCTTGAACACTTTAACCAAAAGACTAATAGATTTGACGGACACTACCAATTTAACCAGCTTCAAAATGTTAAAGATGTTGCCTGCGCAAAAGTTAGAGGTTCTGTTGCCGAAATCAAAGAAAAAGTAAGACTAACCGGCTTCAATTCAATATTTGCAGTTGCATCTATTGAGGTAGCCAAAAAATACTATAATGAATTTAAGCGACAAATGGAAGCTAATCCTGAAAAAGCATTAAAAATCGGGCTTATATACAGTTACGGAGCTAATGAAGATACTGACATATTAGAAGAAGAAAATCCGGAAGATACTTCCGGGCTTGATAAGTCATCAAGAGACTTTTTAGATATGGCAATTAAAGACTATAATGAAATGTTTGCTACAAGTTATGATACTTCTGCCGATAAATTCCAAAATTATTACAAGGATGTCTCGCAGAGGATGAAGAATAGACAGCTTGACCTTCTAATTGTAGTTAATATGTTCTTAACTGGTTTTGATGCAACAACACTCAACACTCTTTGGGTTGATAAGAATTTGAAGTATCATGGACTTATTCAAGCATTTTCCAGAACAAACAGAATACTTAATTCCGTTAAAACATTCGGCAATATTGTATGTTTTAGAGACCTTCAAGAAGAAACGCAAAAAGCTATTGCCCTTTTTGGAGACAAAGAAGCAGGTGGAATTGTCCTTTTAAAAAACTATGAAGACTACTATTTTGGCTATAATGATAATAAAGGACATCATAAAGGTTATGTTGAAATTATTTCTGAGCTGCAAGAGAAATTTCCTTTAGGACAACAAATAATAGGCGAAAAAGCGCTGAAGATATTTGTTGCGTTGTTTGGCGAACTTCTAAGAGTAAGAAATATTCTGTCAGCATTTGACCAATTTGAAGGGGACAATAAAATCTCACAACGAGACTTACAAGATTACCAGAGCATTTACATTGACTTCTATCATGAACTGAACAAAAGAGCGAAGGCAGACAAGGAAAATATCAATGACGATGTTGTCTTTGAAATGGAGCTTATAAAACAAGTTGAGATAAATATTGACTACATCTTGCTTCTGGTTGAAAAATATCATAAAGGAAACTGCAATGACAAAGAAATCTTAATCGATATTCAAAAGGCGATAGGTTCAAGTCCGCAGCTCAGAAGCAAGAAAGAACTTATAGAGGCATTCATAGATAATATTAACGCTCAGACTCAAGTAGATGAAGACTGGAAGAAATTTGTAACAGCACAAAAGGAAACAGATTTGAAGACTATTATTGAAGAAGAAAATCTTAAACCGGAAGCTGCAAAGAAGTATATAGAAAATTCTTTCAGAGACGGTATGCTAAAGACTACCGGTACGGATATAGACAAAATCCTGCCTCCCGTAAGAAGGTTCGGCGGCGGTTTAAATAACAGACAAGAAAAGAAGTACAGTATTATTGAAAAGCTGACGAAATTTTTCAATAAATATATTGGTTTGTAAAAGCTTTTTAAAACCATCCGCTAAATTGTGAAATTCTAAACAAACTTGCCAATTATTGATAATTACTTCCAAAATACGGATTATATTTTTTCTCATGCGCAATTGTTGTTTTTTCGCCATGTCCCGGGTAAACGGTAATATTTTCATCAAGCTTGAAAAGTTTTTCTCTTATACTATGTTCAATTTCACTTATTGAACCGCCAAATAAATCACATCTTCCGATTGATTCTTGAAACAAAGTATCCCCCGAAAACAAGCTGTTATCAATTAAATAGCATACCCCGCCTTTTGAATGCCCTTTTGTGTGAATAATTTGAATCGGGGTTTTTCCTAAAGTAAGATTTTGACTTTTTTCATCCAAAAGCCCATCTATACAAGGAACTTGAATATTTTCCACTCCTGCCATATTGCATTGCGTTTCAACCTGTTTTAACAGGGGCATGTCGTCTTTGTGCATCATAATAAGAGCGGAGGGAAATTTTTCTTTCATTCTTGATACATGATACACATGGTCAAAATGTCCATGGGTAATAAGAATATATTTTAAATTTAATTTATTATCTTTTATAAATTTTTCAATTTCATCAACCGAACTTGTACAGTCTATTATCAAAGCTTCTTTTGCTTCTTTATCATAAACAAGATATGTTGTTGCGCCGTAAATTCCGTTAGGGAATATTTTTATTTCCATGGTTTTATCCTTAAATTATTATTTTTCATAAAAGGATTTTACCATATCAAGCCAATTTTTCATAAAATTAACAGGGCATAAATCTTTATAGATTTTATATATAATTAAGCGCATTTTTTCATCAGGCATGTCAAAATGTCTTTGAAGTTCTTTGATATATTTATCGATATATTCTTTTACTTTTATTTCATCGAGCTTTTGTCGGGTAATTTTTTCCATATCGCCCGTCTTTTTAAAAAAGTTTTGCATAATACACCATCTATAAAAATATTTTAGTTATATTTTTCTTTAAATACATTAGAAAAATGAATAATGTAATTGATATACACAAGTTTACAAAACAATGATAAAATATTAATGTAAAGTTAGCTTTTTTATTTATAATTAATAAAAAGTGTAATTTATGAAACAATTTAAATTTAATAAAAAGTTTATATTGACATCAATATTACTTATACTTGCCTGTTTTCTGTTCACCACGCAAAAATCTCATGCAATCAGAATAGGGCTGATTGAAGGTGCAAAAAAAACTTATATCGGCAGTTCTCAAAATGCGCAATTTTTTGACGGCAAAACGGGTAAAAGCCTTTTTGTTGCCCGCTCTTTTATTCCATATCCTATTAAAGCAAGAGGAAATTCAATTGCCATAAAGATTAAAGGAAGATACTACGATTGTTCAACTAATGCAATATACATTAAAAACCCCGACAAAAAAGGTTTTTTTGCGACAAAAAGAAGATGGTATCGAGGGGACATGATAATATATAACGTAGGGGGAAGGTTGACTGTTGTAAATTCACTTCCTCTTGAAGAGTATCTTCTTGGCGTTGTTCCTTCTGAAATGCCCTCAAAGTGGAACTTGGAAGCGCATAAAGCTCAGGCAATTGCAGCAAGGAGTTATGCTCTTGCAAATTTAAACAAAAGAGGCTCTCACGGCTATGACCTGAAAGATACTCCTCATGATCAGGCATACGGAGGCGCAAGCAGCGAAACACCCCAAACAACAAGGGCGGTATTATCAACCAAAGGTGAAGTTTTAACTTACAATAATAAAATTATACCCGCATATTACCACGCTTCTTCAGGTGGAAAGACAATTTCCGCAGGCTCAGTTTGGAGCCATGACCTGCCTTTTATAAAATCTGTTGACGGATTTGACAGAGGAATAAGAAAAAACGGGCATGGTGTAGGCATGAGCCAGCATGGGGCTAATAATCTTGCAAATAGAGGTTTTAGCGCAAGACAGATACTCGGATATTTTTATAAAGATGTCAGTATTGCACGACTAAAGCCGAAAAATAACTTTTAAAATAGGCTAAAAATATTATTTTTAAAGCACCTGCTAATTTAACCCTTGCCAAACCCGATAAATAGTGTATAATAAAAGCTATATTAGACAAGGAGTTAGATATGAATAAAGAAGAATTGGTAAAAGCAGTTGCTACAAGCACAAAAGTATCACAAAAAAACACAGCAGAAATTATCGGCGCTATTACTGAAGCAATCGAAAAATCTGTTTCTAAAGGCAAAAAAGTTACTTTAGTAGGCTTTGGTACTTTTGAAGCAAGAAAAAGAGCTGCAAGAGTTGGCAGAAACCCTCAAACAGGTAAAGAAATTAAAATTGCAGCAAAAACAGTACCGGCTTTCTCAGCAGGTAAAAAGTTCAAAGAACTTGTTAAAAACAAAAAGTAAGTTTTTAAAAAAAGATAAAACCGCTTCAAAGAAGCGGTTTTTTTGTGTTTATCAATCTTTAAAATCATCATATTGAAACAATTACAAATTTTTTGTAGAATGGTTTTATGTTTGAAACATATAAAAAAATAGGAATAGTTTATAATAAAGATGTAGCTCAAAGCTATGAACTTGCGCTTATAATTAAAGAAAAAATTAAAAATGCGGATATTTTTCCAATATCTTCTCTTAAAAAAGATGTTGATTTTGCAATTATTATTGGAGGAGACGGGACTCTTCTTAAAGCTGCAAGGTTTTTTAGCGAACATGATATTGCAATTATTGCTTTTAATACGGGTAGACTTGGTTATTTAGCTCAGGCAAAACCCGAAGAAGTTGATTTAGTCTTAGAAAAATTAAATTCAAAAGATTATGAAATTGAAAATCGCTTAATGCTAAAGGCAAACAATAAAACTGCCCTAAATGATATTGTCATTAAAGGAATTAATTGTTCAAGAACCGCTACAATGGAGTTATATATCAACGATAAAAAATTATGCTCCTATGTTGCAGACGGGCTAATTGTTTCAACTCCGACAGGCTCAACTGCTTATTCGCTCTCCGCAGGCGGTCCTATTGTTTCACCGAGCGTTGATTGCTTTTTAATTATCCCGATTTGCCCGCATACGCTTAATATTCGTCCTCTTGTAATTCCGAAAAACGAAAAAATAACAATAAAATCTCTTGAAAAAAATGAAAAGCTCTATATTTCTTATGACGGACAGGTTGATGATGTTTGCGACGATGAGATAACAATATTTAAAAATGAAAAATATTCAAAATTAATAATTTTAAACAAGCAAAAAGATAAATTTTATGATATCTTAAAAGAAAAATTGCACTGGTCGCTATCATTCAAGAAGTAAAAAATGCTAAAATCATTATTAATTAAAAATTTTATTCTGATTAAAGAAGCAAACCTCGATTTTACTAAAGGTTTTAATGTTTTATGCGGTGAAACGGGAGCAGGTAAAAGCGTTATTATAAAAGCGCTTGATTGCGTTTTGGGTGCTAAAGTTACAAAAGAGATGACGCTTAATAAAGATAAGCCGATTGTAATTGAAGCGGTGTTTGAAAATAATGATAAAAATAGCGAAGAAACGGTAATTTCAAGAGAAATTGCAACTAATTCAAAATTTCGCTTAAACGGGGTTTTATCTTCTTTGGATGAAATTAAAGATTTAAGAGAACATCTTGTTGATATTCACTCTCAACATCAAACTTATTCTTATATGGCTCAAAAGGCGCATATTCATCTTTTGGATAACTATATAATTAAAAAAACACCTGAATACAATGAACTTTTAAAAACTTATAAAGACACGTTTTTTGAATATAGAGAAGTTGAAAAAAAGCTTAATTTATTAAAAGAAAATTTTGAAAATAATGAAAAAGAGGTTGATTTTCTTCGTTTTCAATTGAATGAACTTGATGAAGCAGCGATTTATCAAGGTGAAGAAGATGAACTAAAAGAAGAATTAAATATTTTATCAAACATTCAAGAACTGAAAGAAGGCTCTTATTCTTCTTATTATGCCCTATATGGCGATAATCAAAGCATAATTGAAGCAATGGGAAAAATAAAATATACCTTATCAAACTTAGCTGAACTTGATAAAAATTTAAAAGATACGGAAAACTCTCTATATGACGTTTTTGAAAATTTAAAAGATATTGCAAACTATTTAAGAGATTATTCATCTAACCTTGAATTAAACCCGCAAAGGCTTGATGAAGTTAATGAAAGACTTTCTTTAATTCAAAAGCTTAAAAGAAAATACGGGGCTGAACTTGATTTAGAAAGAGAAAAAATTGAAAAAAGACTCAAAGAGCTTACATCCGGAGATAATAACATTGAAGAATTAGAGAAAAATTATAATATTTTAGCTAATGAAATTGAAATGTTATCACAAAAAATTGAAGAATACAGAAAAAACAACGCTCAAATTTTATCAAAACAAATTGAAGAAAAATTAAAATCACTCGAGCTTAAAGAAGCTAAATTTGAAATCAGCGTTAAAAAAACAAATAATAACGAATTTGGTTTTAACAGCGTTGAATTTTTAATTTCAACAAACAAAAATCAAACCCCAATGCCTTTAGCTCATGTTGCTTCAGGCGGTGAAATTTCAAGAGTTATGCTTGCTCTAAAAACAATATTTGCAACGGTAGATAATGTTTCTGTGGTTGTTTTTGATGAAATAGATACGGGTATATCTGGAATTACATCAAATGCAGTTGCACAATCAATTCTTGAATTATCTCAAACAACTCAAATAATCTGCATTACTCATCAGCCCATTATTTGCGCTCGTGCTAATAATTTTATTTGGATATCAAAAGAACATAATCAAAATACGGATGTTAAAATTGAAATTCTTGACGATAATAAAAGACTTAAAGCGCTTGCGCAATTGGCAAGCGGAGAAGTAAGCGAAAAGACCCTTGAATTTGCTAAAACTTTGGTTAAATAATTTAATTATAAAAAAGTTGATTTTGCTTTTATTTCAAAATATAACCCAGCATAAAGCTTGACAATACAAATATTCCTACAAAAAAGTAAGTAACTTTATTTAAGCCTTTTTCGGTTGATTTTTGAGAAGAAAACAATTGACTTGCAGCACCAATTGAAGCTATTCCGTCGCCTTTAGGGGAATGCAGCAAAACAAGCAGAATGCTAAAAAGTGCGCTTATAATTTGTAATGCGTAAAAAAATGTTGTTATTTTCATTTTAAAAATCCTTTTAATGATTATGTTTTATGTCTTTCAATTATGTCTTTGAATTCAGATTAACATAAACAAGAAAAATTTAAAATCTAAAACTTAACAAAAAGTTTCAGTTTGTTGTCATCACCTCTGAAATTAATCCAGCCTGTTTTTGCTTGATTATCAAAGTCTATTACTTTAACTAAAATCCAATTGCCTCGAACAAGCCATGGAATAACAGATTTTGCAAGCTCAATTGAACCTGTTGTATTCGTTTCTTTGATTGGTGAAGCATAAAGAAGCTTATCTTTTTTTTGTAAGTCTTTAAAAAGATAAATTCCATATTTTTTTCCATAAATATTAAAAAATTCCGCCCAGCCGTAGTATCTGTTTTTGCTTGTTTCAACCCAGCCGCAAACGGGTGAATTAATCTGATTAAAGCATACCATATTCCAATCTTGCGTTTCATCAAGTGTTGTTAAAAGGGCAATATTTTTTGATTCCGAGTAAGCTGAAAATATTTCATTAATATCGCACCTGTCAGTGTTTTTTTGACAAGCAACATTGCCTTTAAAATCAAACTCCAATGTTTCAAGAATTTCCCCGTTGCTATCGGGTGTTCTTCTCATAACTAAAGGACTTGAAACGGAAGTATAGCCGATACCATACCTTTTAAGAGAATTAATATAATAAGGAATAACATCTGCTTTTGCAATTGAGAGTAAATTTAAAAATATAAAAATTGTAAGAATTATTTTATTCATAATTTAATTTTACTATACCTTTTAATTAAAAGATAGCTACCCCCCCCTTTTTTTTTCTTTTTTCTTTTCTCTTTTCTCTTTTTTATTAAAAAATTATTTTAAATTATTGGTCTTCATGGTAAAATATCAATAAAACCATGGGGATAAGGTAAAAATCTTGAAAAAAAATAAAAAAATTGCCATAACTTTACTTTTTGCTATGCTTTTCTTAAATAACAGTCTGCTTTTTGCTATTGAAGAAAATGTTGAACAAAATAATAAAAAGAATTTTTTTGCCCCATTCAGCCTTTTTGGAGATAAAAACAAAAATAAAAAAAACGCTGATGATAGCGCCAACGCAGACGATAACTCAAAAAACAGCGCAAAAATCGCAAAACAAAAAACTCCAAAAAAAACTAAAAAATTAAGGGTTGAAGAAATTAAACTCCCGCAAGTAACGGAAGGACGTCCTAAAATACCTTTCAATCAATTAAGCGTTATGACAATTGATGATTGTGTTGAATATGCGCTAAGCCACAACCCCAATTTATTTGTATCAAACGAAAGAATAAAAGCTTCAAAATCTTCAATCGGAGAAGCTCGCTCAAGCTACGCTCCGAGATTAACGGGTAGAGTAAATTATAACCACGATACAAATAACGGAACAAGAATTGTAAATTCTCAAAATAATTCAATAGGTTTTAATGTCGGAATTTCAGAGATGATTTGGGATTTTGGAAGAACAACCGCAAGAATTAATATGGCAAAATATGACACAATGTCTGCTCAATATGACTATGATTTTGATGTATTAAATGTTGTATATAACGTTAAAATCAATTATTATCGTGTTTTATCAGCTCTGGCAAATTTAGATATTTATGAACAAAACGTAAGAATACAAACCCTTAACTTTGAAAGAACAAAAGCTATGTTTGATGAGGGTTTGAAATCTAAAATTGATGTTGTTAATGCGCAAGTTAACCTGACGGACGCTAAAATTCAACTTGTTGAAGGGCAGAATAATCTTCAAACAAATTTAATTGCTCTTAAAAATTCAATGTATTACCGGGAAGATACTCCTTTTATTGTTAAAAATACTGAAAATTTCGGATTTTTAAAAGCCGATTACAGAAAAAAAATTGAAAGTATGACAACAATTAAACCCGTATCGGATGAGGTTAAAAAGACAAAAGACGGTTTGATTATGCTATCATCAGGGATTGTACATAATGATATAATTCAAAATTTTGAATTTAAACCTTTAACAATATCAAAAAAAGAAGCGGTGGAGCAAGCGCTTGAACTTCGCCCTGATTTAAAGTCAAATGAAATGCTTGCTTCGGTTCAAGAAGAATCGCTCAAAGCAATTAAAAGACAATACATGCCTGAAATAACAGGAGATGTCAGCTGGGGTTATACTAAAAATGAACAAACCTATTCAAGTCCTTTTCAGGTGGGCGCAAGTATCGGCTTAGGTTCGATTAATCCTTACGGCATTCATTATCAAATTAAAGAAGGCGAAAGCTATTTAGATATTGCTCTTCATAATATTAACATTGCAAAATCGGATATATTTTGGGAAGTTCAGACAAATTACGTTAATATGCGCCAATTGGAGAGAAAAATTCCTCTTATGAATTTAAAAGTTAAAGCAACCTTAGAAAACTTTGAACTTGCAGATGGCAGATATTCCGTCGGCTTAAATAACTATGTTGAACTTCAAGATGCTCTAACGAATTACAACAATTCGCAGTTGAATTTTGTTGAAGCAGTGTTTAATTATAATGTAGCAAGAGAAACCTTATTAAAGTCAATGGGGGTTAAATGAAAAAAAAGATTATTATAATAAGCTCTATAATAGTTGTTTTAATATTATGTATCATTCCTTTTTTTATTAAAAAAAGTACGGAAAAATATGTTACACGTGAACTTTTAAAAGATACAATAGTACAAACCGTTGAAGCTTCGGGAACAATTAAACCAATTAATACAATTGCGGTAGGTACGCAAGTTTCTGGTACTGTTTCAAAAATATATGTCGATTATAACTCTGTTGTAAAAAAAGGGGATTTATTGGCTGAATTAGACCCGAGTTTATTTCAGGCAAATGTTGACCAGTCAAGCGCAAAATTAAGAACTGCAAATGCAAGTTATTCTAAAGCAAGCTCTACATTGGCTTATAAGAAAAATAATTATCAAAGATATAAACATCTCTATGAAAAAAATTATGTTTCAAGAGATGATGTTGAATTGGCTCAAGCAAACTATCTTCAAGCTAAAGCGGAAGTTGACGCAGCTCGAGCAGAGATGAGTGCCGCTCAAGCAACTCTAAACAATAATCTTACAAATTTAAGATATTCAAAAATTGTTTCTCCTGTTGATGGTACGGTTATATCACGTGCGGTTGACGTTGGTCAAACTGTTGCTGCAAGCTTTAATACTCCGACACTATTTGAAGTTGCTAAAGACTTAACAAAAATGCAAATAGAAACAAGTGTCTCAGAAGCCGACATAGGAAGAATAAAAGTCGGTCAAAAGGCTACTTATACGCTTGACGGATATCAGGATAAAACATTCAACGGTGAAGTAACGCAAGTCAGACTTGCTTCAACTACCACAAATAACGTTGTAACATATACCGTAATCGTTTCTGTTGATAACTCTGACGGTTTTGCAATCCCCGGAATGAGCGCAAATGTTACAATAATTACAAGTGAAGCGCATGATATTTTATGTGTTGAAAATAGAGCGCTTAAATTTAGCCCCGAAGATAATAAGCAAAAATATGAAAAACAGGGAATTTGGATTTTAACAAAACAAGGACCGAAAAGATACGATGTTGAACTTGGTTTATCGGATGATAATAAAACGCAGGTAATTTCAAACGAAATAAAAGAACATGATAAAGTTATAATTTCTTCAACTTCTTCAAAAAAGAAAAAACAAGCCCAAGCAATGAGAAGACCGCCAATGTAGGGGTAGAAAAAATGGGAAGCTTAATTGAAGTAAAAAATGCGGTTAAAATTTATCAAATGGGAGAAGAAACTTTCTATGCTCTGCATGGTGTTTCTTTTTCAATTGAAAAAGGCGAGTTTGTTGCAATTATGGGTACATCAGGTTCAGGTAAATCAACCTGTATGAATATGCTTGGAACACTTGATAAACCGACATCGGGTGAATATTATTTAGACGGAGTTGATGTTTTTTCTCTTAATAGCGATGAGCTGTCGGATATAAGAAACAATAAAATCGGTTTTGTTTTTCAAGGTTTTAATTTAATTTCAAGAACATCAGCCATTGATAATGTCTGCATGCCAATGATTTATAAGGGCATACCCGAAGCCGAGCGGTATAAAAAAGCAAGAGAAGCGCTCAAAATTGTAGGGCTTGAAAATAAAGAAAATAATATGCCCTCTCAAATGTCGGGCGGGCAGCAGCAGAGAGTTGCAATTGCAAGAGCTATTGTTAATGACGCACCGTTAATTTTAGCGGATGAGCCGACAGGAAACCTTGACACTAAAACAAGTATTGACGTTATGGAGTTTTTTGTGAATTTGAACGAAAACTTAGGAAAAACGGTTGTGCTTGTAACTCATGAACCTGATATTGCGCAATATACAAAAAGAATAATTAAATTTAAAGACGGGAAAATTGTTTCCGACCTTCCTAAAAGCGAGTGGGAAAAACAGAGAACAAAAGAAACTTAAAGCTAATTTACAAGTTTAAATATTTTATTGCAAATATCAAAAACTCTTTCGCATTCGTCAAGTGATAACATATTATCCCCGTCACAAAGGGCACATTCGGGATTTGGATGAACTTCAAAAAATAAACATTTAGCACCCGCTGCAACAGCAGATTTAGCCAACAGTTCAACAAATTTCTTTTCGCCCGATGAGCTTTCCCCGTGTCCTCCGGGCAATTGAACGCTGTGTGTTGCGTCAAATACCAAAGGATAACCTAAGTCATCTTGAATTATTTTAACGCTTCTCATATCAACTATAAGATTGTTGTAGCCAAAACTTGCGCCTCTTTCAGTTATTAGAATTTTGTCGTTATTACAGCTAAGAACTTTTGAAGCAATTGATTTCATCTGATACGGAGATAAAAATTGTCCTTTTTTAATGTTAACAATTTTTCCTGTTTTCGCTGCCGCAACAACGAGGTCTGTCTGACGACACAAAAAAGCGGGAATTTGAATAATATCGCAAACTTTAGCTGCAATATCCGCCTGATTGGGTTCGTGGATATCTGTTACAATTGGCAAATTTAGAGAATTTTTAATATTTTCTAAAATTTTTAAACCTTTATCAATTCCAAGTCCTCTGTATGAATTTATCGAAGAACGATTTGCTTTGTCAAAAGAAGTTTTAAAGATAAAATTAATATTTAAACGTGTACAAATTTCTTTCAGTTTTTTTGCTGTTGTAAATGATATTTCTTCACTTTCCGTTGCGCATGGGCCTGCTAAAATCGTGAGTTTGTTTGCGCCTATTTCAAAATCGTTTAGTTTAATCGGTTTCATTTTTCCCCTCAAAAAGTCTTTTTAACTATATTAATAAATTGGTAAAAAAAAATCAAACTCGGATTTTTTAATCAGATATTTTGATTGTTCTAAAGAATGCTCTAAGTTAAATAATATAATGTTTTTGGTTTTTAGCTGTTTTTATAGAATAAATATTTCTTGCTTAGATTTTTTACTTTATGTAAAATTAAACTGTTATGAAAAAAGAAAAAATCAAAATAGCGCTTGTATTTGGTACTCGTCCTGAAGCTATAAAAATGTGTCCTTTGGTTAAAAAACTGAAGGAAAATATCTCTTTTAACGTTATCACAATTGTAACGGCACAGCATCGTCAAATGCTTGACAGTGTTTTAGAGTTGTTTGAAATTAAACCCGATTATGATTTAAATTTAATGAAACCTAATCAGGATTTATGGAATTTATCAAGCGATATTTTGCTTAGTTTAAAAGATGTTTTTGATAAAGAAAAGCCCGACCTTGTACTGTTCCATGGCGATACAACAACCGCAGGAATGGGAGCTTTGAGCGCTTTTTATTCAAGAGTTAAAATTGCTCATGTTGAAGCGGGGCTTAGAACGTTTGATAAAAACTATCCCTTCCCTGAAGAAATAAATCGAGTAATTGTTGATTCTGTCTGCGATTTAATGTTTTGTCCGACGGATAAATCGGTTTTAAATCTTCATAACTCGGGAATTAAAAAAGGTGTTTATAAAACGGGAAATACCGTAATTGACGCCCTTTTATACGTTGTTAAAAACAAAAACACCAACCTTGATTTTATCGGTTTAAATAAAAATTTAAAAACAATTCTTTTAACTTCTCACAGAAGGGAAAACTTTGGAAAACCTTTGGAAAATATCTGTCTTGCGGCAAGAGAACTCGTGGAAAACAATAAAGATATTCAGCTTGTTTATCCCATGCATTTAAATCCGAATGTCAGAAATACCGTTATTCCAATTCTAAAAGATATTGAAAGAGTTAAATTAATTGAGCCTTTAGATTATGTTCCTTTTTGTAATTTAATGAAACAATCTCATATAATCTTAACCGACTCGGGAGGGGTTCAAGAAGAAGCACCTTCATTAGGAGTTCCCGTTTTGGTTTTGAGGGATGAAACAGAGCGCCCTGAAGCGCTTGAATACGGCTGCGTTAAGCTGGTTGGGGCAAATAAGGAAAAGATTATAAAAGAAGTCCAAAACCTGCTTTGCAATAAAGAAGAATATCAAAAAATGTCAAAAGCAGTTAATCCTTACGGGGATGGGCATGCATGCGAGTATATTGAAAAAATTATTCTTCAATATTTTGATGAAATTCAAGAGTAAAATTGTTGTTTGAACAGGTCGTACAAGTCGGATTTTTAGAGAATGTCAAGGTTTTAAATACTCCCTTTGTTCCGTCAAAAACAATTAATCTGTTTAAAAGCAGCTCGCCTTTACCTGTTATAACTTTAAAGGTTTCATGAGCTTGAAGTGCGGCAATTGTATTAACAACGGGAGAAAACGAAGCAAAAACATCATTTTTAAAAGTTTTTGCCCTTGGAATTATGCAAGAAAGACAGCCTGTTTGAGAAGGAATAATAGTTGTCAATTGCCCGTTAAAACCTTTTGTGCCGCCATGGATTAAGATTTTATTGTGTCTGATTGCAATATCGTTTAACATATATTTTGCTTCATTTGAATCAAAACAATCTACAATTATATCATAGCCTTGAATTACATTGTAATAATTAATTTCATTTAATTTTATCTTATCAAGCTCAACTTTAATGTCGGGGTTAAATTCCTGTATCCAGTCTTTAGCTGAAATTACTTTTGCTCTGCCTAAATTTTTGTATTTATGGATAATTTGTCTGTTAAAGTTGCTTTCTTCTAAAATATCTCCGTCTATTATTTTAATTTGACCAACACCCAAGGCAGCTAAATTCATAATAACACCCGAACCAAGACCGCCTGCGCCCATAACAAGCACTTTGGAAGTGATTAATTTTTCTTGTTCTTCAAGGGTTATGCCCTCAGGAGCCATATTTCTTTGGTATCTATTCAGCTTCGCCATTTTTGTTGTTTTCTAAATTTTTATTTTCGACTATTTCGACTATCTTAATTCCGTATGTGTCTTCTATTGCAACTATTTTTCCTCGTGCAATTAAAATACCATCTACATAAATATCAATAGGGTCGTCTTCAGCCTTATCAAGAGTTATAATTGAGCCTGTGTCATATTCTATGGCATCTTTCAGCAAGAGCTTTGCTCGCCCTAATTCAGCACATAGAGTAACTTCAACATTACCTACTTTTGTAATGTTGTTGTAATTCTCTTTCTCATCTGTTACTTTTTCAGGCATTAATCCCCCTTGTATATTATATTTATAACACATAAAGCGTGCTATATATAAATAATTACAAAATTTTACAATATTTTATAATTAAATAACAACTTCGATTAATTTTTCAATTTCTTTCATTTCGCAAGTCAGAAGATTTTTTTTGTAATTTAAAATTTTTTCAAATTCTTCTTTCAAAAGCTCAAACATAGAGCTGTCTTTAAACTCTTGCCAATTAAAAGCTTTATTGTATTTAATTTTATCAATATCCAAAATTTCTATTGTTTCAATACTTTCTAATATTTCAAGCATTATTTGAATAAAATTTTCGCTAACGCCAAGCACTAAAGCCAGTTTTGCAATATCAACCGCTCCTTCAAGCCGATTTGAACAATATTTCAACATGCCCGCCGCTTGTTTTATATAATTTTCAATATCTTCATCGATTTTTGCATTCATGAAATGAATTTTATCGGGCTTAATTTGTTTAATAATATCAATAAATTCGTCATTACCCGAAGGATAGTCGAAAAACATTATTCCTTTATGATTTTTATTATCCTCAATAAAGTTTTCTTTAATATTCTTATATTTTGAAAGGGTTTCTTTTGTCGAGCGGGTTTTTGCCCAAATACCGATATCAAGCCCATCTTTATCAAGATATTGAGAAATTAAATCCAAAATCCCGGTTTTTTTTCTATGGTCGTAAAGCTTTAGAGCATTGTTTACTTTGATGGCTGCTTCTTTTGAATAAACGTCTATAATTTCAAACTGTATGCTTTTAGTATCGTTAAAAGTGTTTAATCTCGGATAAAAGGCGATGTCGCAAATCGCCCCTAAGGGAATTTTTATCTCGTCTTCATTCCATTTGACACATTGAAATTTTTTATCTTCAGAAGAAAAAACAAGTTTGAGATGATTTTGCTCTTTCCCGACAGGTTTAAACTCATCAAGCTTAACGTTAAACATTGCAAATAAGGGAGGTGCGTTGTTCTCTCCAAAAGGCTCAAGCTTATCAAGCGTTTTAAGAATTTCAAGATTTACTTCATCACTTTTAAGCTCAACATCGGCTAATAGTACATCATCTCGTTTTTCGTCCGATGTTAAATTTTTAATGGTATTTAAAAGATTTTCTTTAACTTTATCAAAATCGCAAGCATTAAACGAGCAGCCGCCCGCAAGTTTATGCCCTCCAAAACCTTCAAAAAGAGCTTCATTTTCTTTTAAAGTTTGATAAACATTAATTACATCATTACTTCTTATTGAACATCTCGCATAATTATTTTCATCCACAGTCATTAAAAAGCAGGGCTTATTGTACTCTTCAACGATTTTTGAGGCAACTATCCCGATAATTCCTATATGCCAGCTTGGATTAATCAAAATAACAGCAGGATTTTTAAGCTCGTCTTTGTTTTTTTCCAGATATTCTTTAATCTCTTCATAAGTTTCAGCACATTTTGCCTGTCTTATTTTATTATAATTATCAAGTTGAGAAATTATCATATTGATTTTATTTTCATCATCCGTCGTTAAAAATTCAAATGATAATCTTGCGTTTGCCAATCTTCCGACCGCATTAATTCGAGGTGCGAGAATAAAACCTATGTCATAACTTGTAATATCTCTATCCGTAACGTTTTTGGACAGAAGCCGAAAAATTCCCTTGTGAATTTTTTCTTTTTTTGTATTTAGTAAATCAAGCGCAACACTTACCATAGAGCGATTTTCCCCTAAAAGAGGAACAACGTCTGCTATAAGTCCGCAAGAAGCTATCAGCAATAGTTCGTCTTTTAAATTATCGTTATCAACTTCATCCAAAAGTGCTGTGGCTAACTTATAAGCAACGGCAGAACCCGAGTTATAAGTAAGAGAAGTTATATCTTCAACGTTTATCTCTTCTTTTATTGCCCCCCTTACCTGAGGATTTATTATGCAATATGCGCTTGGAAGCTCGGTATCGGTCGAGTGGTGATCGGTTATTATTGTATCAACCCCGAGACTTTTTAAAAGATTAACTGAAGATACGTTGGAAGTTGCGCAATCAACTGTTATTACAAGCTTAATTTTTTCTTTTGAAACAAATTTCAAAAGTTCTTTTGTATTAAGCCCATGCCCATGTAGAAGTCTGTCCGGGATAAATACTTCAATATCAGCTCCAAGCGCATTTAAGGCTTTATATAATACGGCGCTTGAAGTAACTCCGTCGCAGTCAAAATCGCCCCAGATTAAGATTTTCTCATTGTTTTTTATTGCAAGTTTTATCCTTTCTTTAGCTCGTTCCATATCACAAAAGCAATAAGGAGAAAGGAATTGACTTCTTGAAGGATTTAAAAATTTTTCAATATCCTTTTCTTGCGTTATATTTTTAAGCGCTAAAAGCTCATCTAAAAGAGAATCTTTAGTTGAGCTTTTAACTTTATTATTTTTTTCTTTAATGGCAATTTTTTTATATTGCATTTCTAACCTGTTTATTAATCTCTTTGATTTAGCTGCGCTAAGAGTCTTAATACTTCAAAATATAACCAAATTAAAGTAACCAAAAGACCAAAAGCGCCATACCATTCAAGGTAGCTTGGTGCAAGATTTCTGGAGCCTTGTTCTATGAAATCAAAATCCAAAACAAAATTTAGTGCTGCAATTATACAAATAGCAACGCTTACCCCGATACCAAGCAAAGAGCCGTTAAATATTGTCATAGGATGACCTATTAAAGAACCGATGAAACCTATAAGGTAAAATATCATAATTGCAAATGTTGAAATTAAAATAACTTTTCTAAATGTCGGTGTTGCTTGAATTGCTTTTGATTTGTATAAAAATAGCATTGTAAATAGTGCAAGAATGGTTATTCCTACTGCTTGAAAAACAATTCCGTCAAACATTGCTCCATAAGCATAGCTTATAACACCAACAGCAAGACCTTCGCAAATTGCATAAGCAGGTGCGGTAATGTTGGATGTGGTAGGATTAAAGGATGTAATAATTGCAAGAACCAAACCGCCTATCGCACTTCCTATAAGAAGAACGTTTGCCTTATCTGTTAATCCTTGAGCGCATAACCCCCAAGATAAAACAGCGCATACAACTACAATTGTAAGCAGAATTAAAGTTTTGTTAATTGCACCTGATATTGTCATAGGCTTTGCGTCAAGTTGTTGAGTATTTTCTATTACGCTCGGGCGCAGCATTGGGTTTGAAGTCATTTCTCTCCTCCTTATATTTTATTTTAATTGAATTATACAACAAAGTTTTGTTAAAATAAAGTTATGCTAAAAGTAGGTTTAACAGGTAATATTGCTTCAGGTAAAAGCGAAGTTGAAAAAATCCTTCAAAAGCTTAACTATTGCGTTTTTGACCTTGATAAGACAGTGCATTATCTGTATCAAAATGATGAAAAAATTAAAAATTTAATACTTCAAAAATTTTCAACACTTGATAGAAAAAAAATCGGCGATATTGTTTTTTCTAATCCTCAAAAAAAGCTTGAGCTTGAAAATATCATCTATCCAAGGTTAAAAGAGCTTATTTTTGAACTTTTTGAAGAATATAAAAATGAAAAATATATTTTTATCTCAGGCGCTTTATTATTTGAATCGGGTTTTAATAAATATTTTGACAAGATTATTTTTATAGACGCACCTTATGAATTAAGGCTCAAAAGGCTGATTAAGAGAAACAACCTCTCTCAAGATGAAGCAAAAAAAAGAATTAATGCGCAAGATAACAGCAATAAAGATAGAGCAGATGTTATTATTCAAAATTTGAAAGATATTAACTCGCTCGAAAAAGAAACTATAAAAGCGCTAGAACTTCTCTAATCAGTTTGCAGGCAGTAGCGGTTGAAGTTTTTGTCGGGTCAATATCAGGCGCAAGCTCCATTATATCAGCCCCTATAATATTAAAATCTTTTAAATATAAAAGCCAATCCATCAGTTCGCAATAGCTTAACCCGCCCGCTTCAGGAGTTCCGACACCACTCATTAAAGAAGGGTCTAAGACATCAAGGTCAATTGTTAAAAAGATATTTTTATTTTTGAATTTATCAAGTTCTGATTTTTTTGTTTTTAAGGTTTGATATTTTTTAACTATTTCAAACTCTTGCTTTTCTCCGCTTCTTAAGCCGATTTGAGCAATGTTTTCATAACCTATAAGCTCGGCTATTTGATACATAACGCCGCTATGAGTTAAGGTTTCACCAAGATATTGGCTTCTTAAATCGGTATGAGCGTCAAATTGAATAACAGCAAGATTATCATACTTTTTTAAAACGGATTTTACGCTTGCAAGAGTAAGCAAATGTTCACCACCCACTCCTAAGAGTTTTTTATTGTCGTTATATATACAATCTACGTTATTTTCGGTTATTTCAAGTACTCTTTTAGCGTTTCCAAAGGGATATTCCAAGTCGCCTGCGTCATAAAACAAACAATCTTCCATTTCCTTATCAAAATAAACAGAATATGTTTCAATTCCGATACTTTCAAGTCTTGCTGCCTGAGGAGCAAAACGGGTACCCGCACGGTTTGAACAGGTGCAATCATAGGGCATACCAAGCATTACAATTTTTGAAGTTTCATAATCAGAATTAGCCCCGATAAAATCTTTTGACAAAAATGGCCCTTTTAGCATTATAACCCCGCTGTTTGCTGATTTCTTCCGATTTTTTCGTTTAGCTCATGTGCCGATTCTTCATAACCCATTCTGCCCATAAGCGCATAGGTATAGTTTTTTGCCTGTTCAACCCCGGGTTGATTGTATGTATCTATATTATAAAGCTCGCCTATTATTGCCGTTTGCATTTCAAACATATAGAACAGTTGAGCAAGATAGTATTCATTAATCTTAGGCAGTTTAATCGTAACATTCGGGCGTTTATAGTCAACAAGTGCAACCGCCGTTGCATCCGCTTCAGCGTTAATCAATTGATTAATCGACTTTCCGCCTAAATAGTTTAAACCTGTATATTCAAAAATATTTGGAATGTTTAAGGTGTTATCAAATTCTTCAACTCGAATAAATGTTATTATTTTATCGTTTTTGCCTTCGTTATAAAGTTGAATTTGACTGTGCTGGTCGGTTGCGCCAAGTGCTTTTATGGGTGTCGGACCGTTATTTATTTTATTACCCGCTCTGTCAAATTCTTTTCCCAAAGACTCTGCCCAAAGCTGCACATACCAATCTGAAACATATTTCAGCCTTGAAGAATAAGGCATCATAACGGAAATATATTTACCTTTTTGCTTGTCCGCAAGATAATGTATTAAAGCATTTTGAGCGGCTATATTTTTATTTATATCAGTATTTTTAAGGGCTAAATCCATAATTTTTATGCCCTTGATTATTTCGTCAATATCTAAACCGACCAAAGCCAAAGGAACAAGCCCCACGGCAGAAAATACGCTGAATCTGCCTCCGACATCATCAGGAACAACAAAAGTTTTGTATCCTTCTTCATTTGCCAATTGTCTTAATATGCCTGCTTGTTTGTCGGTTGTTGCAACAACGTTTTTACGGTAGTCATCTCCTAAAAGCTCTTGGAGTTTATTTTTTATTATCATAAATTGGCTCATTGTTTCAGCAGTTGAGCCCGATTTTGTAATTACGTTAACAAGCGTTTTTTTAAGGTCTAAGATGTTTAAAAGAGCAGTTATTTCATCAGGGTCAATATTATCTAAAAAGAAAATACGAGGAAAATTATCTCTCTGCTCCCTTGAAAGTAAATTCCAATAAGGCTTTAAAAGCGCATGTGATAAAGCTAAACCGCCAAGTGCCGAGCCTCCTATACCCAAAACTAGGATGTTATCAAACCTTCCATCTACCATTGCGGCAAATTCTTTAACATACCAAACAGTTTCTTCGTTGTAGCCTAAATTCATCCACTGAAGCCATGAACCGGGTTTATCTTTATTCATGTTTAAATTTGTAATTATTTCTTGAATTCGAGGGGCATATTCACTAAAGCTTGCCTCAATATCAAGTCCCTGTTCTCCTATAATTTTGCTTGAAATATTTGCATATTCAAATTTTATCATCTCACTACCTTAAACATTCGCTCAATTTCTATTGTATCAGCTAATAATTTTGCGTAAAGACCTTTAGCGTATTAAGCTTACTATCTATATTTTAAAACAAATTGCCTGATCGGGTAATTTATTTTTTTAATACCCTGCTTTAGTTTAAATGTATGGAAAAAACGATAGAAGAAACAAAAACCATAATAAACGAGAACGAAAAACTGATTGCAAATATTTTACATGATATTAAAAGCCCTCTTTATAGTATTAAAATCGGGCTTCAAAATAAATTGGACTGTGAATTGAACAGAGATATTTTTGAAACAACTTTGGATGTTTTAAAATATATAGAAAATTTTTTGGTGAATTATAATTTTAAATCAGGTAAATTTAACAATAAGATTACCCTTTGCGACGTTAAAAAAATTATTAATAAAAAACTTGAAGATTATAAATATATATTCCTTGATAAAAATATTCATATTGATATGGTTTGTGAAGCACAAGAGTATTTGGTAAATTCAATTGAAATCTTTTTATCAAGCATAATAGGGAATGTTATTTCAAATATAGCGCTTCATGCAAGCAAAAACAAAAACGCATATATTGAAATTTACAGGAAAAATTCTTTTATATTTATAGACTTTAAAAACGCTTACTCCATGCAGACAAACGACAGCTCATTAGGTTTGGAATTTTGCAGAAGGCTTGCTCAAAGCGCAAAAATTGAAATTAAATTTTCTAAAACAAAAGAGCTTGTTTGCGTGAATTTAAAAATCCCCGAGCTTAAAGAAAACTTAAAAAAGCAGGTTATCGGTATCTGAAGAGCTTACTTTGGCTGACATTTCAGCAATCAACCTTGAAATTTCATAACCTGAAATCATAACTTCAAGAATAAGCTGCGAATTGATTAATAATTTGTCGCCGTATTCCATTGTATCGGGGTTTAGGGCATGAAATTCGACAAAATCTTCTCCTACATAAAGAAGCTTGCCAAACTCTGCGTCGGTTGCCCATCTTAAAAATACAACCGATTGTTCAAATAATTTTAGTTTTTGTATCATCCTCATACTATATATGATATGATTTATTTTATGAAAGTCAATTTTATAGAAGATAATTGTAACATTGTAAATTCAGGTAAATTTAACATGGATTTTGATTTAAAAACCCTCGATTTTGCAATTGAAAACAAGATAGATTATGCAATTATAAGATTTTATCAGTGGTATCCAAAATGTATTTCTTTAGGCAGAAATCAAAATAAAAATTGTTACAAAGATTTTGATATTGATGTTGTAATTCGACCCAGCGGCGGCAGAGCCCTTCTTCATGACAGAGAATTAACATATAGCGTTGTTGCACCGATATTTAAACAAAGCATAACGGAAAGCTATAAAGATATATCTCGGGGTTTAATTTCAGGCTTTAAAAAACTCTCCGTAGAGCTTGATTTTGCAAGAAACGAAGGTGAAAATCTTTCATACTGTATGAATATTTCATCAAGAGCGGATGTTTCATACAAAGGAAAAAAATTTATAGGCTCGGCGCAATATAGAAAACAGGGATATTTATTGCAACACGGCTCAATTCCTTATGAACTTGATTATGATTTAATAGAAAAAATTTTTGCTCAAAAAGTTGAAAAAGAAAAAATAATAACTCTTAATGAAATTATCGATAATATTTCAACAGCACAGCTAATAGAGGCTCTTAAAGAAGGATTTAGGGAAATATTTAAAAATATTTAAAATTATTTAAAATTTGTTGCAATCATTTTTTGTTTATTGTTTAATAATAATTATCTATCAATGCGGAAGTAACTCAATTGGTAGAGTACCTGCCTTCCAAGCAGGCTGCTGCGAGTTCGAGCCTCGTCTTCCGCTAATTTTTTTTCATGTATTTCCACCGTTTGAGAGGTATAGCCTGACAAAAAATAATTAGTGTATATTTTAAACTTTTGTAAATTTTTTGAATTTTTGTGCCGATATCAGGCAAAAAAAATTATTTTCATTAGTTTCATAGAAACGTAAGAAAGCTTATAAACAAATAGGAGATAAAAAATGAACGTAAACAGGATTTCACCTGTAATGACTGAACAAACAGGTCTTAAAAAAACAAATTCCAAAACCGCAAAAGTTAACATGTCCGCTCCGCAAAATGATTCCGTAAGCTTTGAGGGAAACGGCAAAAAAAATAAAAATATATTAAAAAGAGCAGGAGTTCGTCTTGGTATGGCTTTAATGGCTCTCAGCTCAATGTTTTCAAGAACGGTTCCGGTAAATCAACCTCAACAAGTTGTATATGCTACTGAAAGCGTAGCAACCAATCCTCTTGAAGGTCAAACAGCTTCTTCAATTAATCCTTTTGATGCAAATGAATTTAAAAAAGAACAATATCTTGATGTACCTTCTTTAACATTTGACTTTACAAATACACTTGATACAAATGTTATTCAACCTACCGTTCCTATGGTATATTTAACAAACAACAAAGAAACAGTGGATGACGTTCAAAATGTTGACGAAATTATAACACGTATCATGCAAATTGATGAAGAAGATACGGAAACAAGAGCTCTTGCAGCGCATTCTCTTGTACAGGCAAACCCCTGGATGGTTGATGCAATTTCAAAAGAAACAGGTATTGATTACAGAGGTGGCGATATATCAAATATTCCTACCGAAGCAATTTTAAATTCACAGTTCAGCACTTCTCCTAACGGTGTATCCGTACCTTATGAACTTGACAGCAGAGGAGCAGCAAAAATTAAAGTTCTTGTTCCGAATGTTGTTCCGACTGCAAATAATTCAAATGATGAGCCAACCGTATTAATCGGTAAATATCAATTAACTCCTAAAGACGCTCATAACCATACAACTGCGTCAGTTACAATTGATTCAACTCAAATTATGAATGCAACTTCTGATGATGAAATATTAGACACAATTAATAAATCAATTGCCGACGCATACGGAATTGAAAATATGAATTCATTTTTAGGCGATGCAATCTGGCATGAAATTGCTTTATACAAAGATAATGATGACATTACAAAATTTGCGAGCGAATCAAACGTAAAATATGTTGTGGTAAAACATGCAATTAAAAATGACGGATTAACAATTGCATTGCCAAGAGTTGCCGTTAACGTTATGGGCAAAGAAAGCCAAAAAGATAAATTTGGCGATTTGGAACAATTCTTAAAAGCTGAAAGAAATTTAATTCCTACAATAGGCTATTTCCCGACAAGTCAAGGGGTAGTTGATTTTAATAATATCGCTAAAGAAGACAGAACTCCTATAAATGTTTTAAGCAAAGTTAAAATGCCGACAAATGAATCTTACCAAAAAGACGTTTGGGAAGGCGCTTCAATTAAAGACGCTTATGAAGTAAATCCTCAAAAATATGAAGCTTTAGCTAAAGCAGCTTGGGATCAAATAGTTAATAATAACAACGAATTATATACTCAACAAACAAGAAATGAAATTACCGACGATTTATATGCGCCGATTGATTTCCATGAAGAAGAAGGTAATTTGCCTTTAATCAGTTTGCAACCTGTTGCAATAGCTCAATATGACGGATTTGCCTTCCCTGAAGCTCCTCAAACACCTAACGAAACAATTCCTGTAGTTCCTATTGAAACAGAAGCCCCCGAAGAAACAGAATCTGAAGAAACAGAAAAACAAACCGAAGAAACCGAAAAACAAACCGAAGAAACCGAAAAGCAAACCGAAGAAACGGAAAAACAAACTGAAGAAACGGAACCACAAACTCCTGAAGAAACGGAACCACAAACTCCTGAAGAAACGGAACCACAAACTCCTGAAGAATCAGAAAGTGAATCAGAATCTGAATCAGAAAGTGAATCTGAATCAGAATCAGAAAGTGAAAGCGAATCCGAATCAGAGTCAGAAAGTGAATCAGAATCTGAATCAGAAAGTGAATCAGAATCAGAGTCAGAAAGTGAATCCGAATCGGAATCTGAAAGCGAATCAGAATCAGAGTCAGAAAGTGAATCCGAATCGGAATCTGAAAGCGAATCAGAATCAGAGTCAGAAAGTGAATCCGAATCGGAATCTGAAAGTGAATCAGAATCTGAATCAGAAAGTGAATCTGAATCAGAATCAGAAAGTGAATCTGAATCAGAATCAGAAAGTGAATCAGAATCTGAATCAGAAAGTGAATCTGAACCTAAGGAAAGCGAATCAGATCCTAAAGAAAGTGAAACAGATCCAAAACAAACAGAACAAACAGACTTTGAAGACCCCGGTTATACAGATACAACCGGTACCGAAAAACAAACTGAATCAGAAAAACAAACCGAAAAACAAACCGAATCAGAAAAACAAACTGAATCAGAAAAACAAACCGAAAAACAAACCGAAAAACAAACCGAATCAGAAAAACAAACTGAATCGGAAAAACAAACTGAACCACCGACTAAACCAGAACAACCCGGCGAATCGGATAAGCCCGGTGAACAGCCAACCGAAAAAGATACTGAATGTGCAACAGAATTTCCAATCAATCCTGATTTAGAAATACCTACATTGCCTGTATCAAACAACAGCAACAATGTACCTATTGAAAATACCGCTGAAGAATTAAATAAAGAAATTTTTGAAACTTCCGCAGAGACAGAGGCAATAAACAATCTGCTGGACGCTCTATATTCTGATGATAGCGAAAGCTATTCACAACAAACGCAAGCAAGCGATTTAAACAATGAAACTGCTTTTGATGCTAATTCATACGATGATGGCTCATACGATGAAAGCGCTCAAGTTTCAGCAGATGACTATACGGGCGACTACACGCAAGATACTACTTATGATTCAGGTGCAGATGTTTCAGGTGCGGAATTTACTCCTGAAGCAGAAGAACTTGCTTCTTACTCGGATGATTTTTCAGCAGATGCTGATGTTGCTTCAGACGTAGCTTCAGATGTTGCTTCAGATGTAGCAAATGATGAATATGCTTACAATTCAGCTTCTGAAGAACAAAACGTTTCAAGCAGCGAATCAAACGATTCTAAAGAAGAAAAAGTTGAAACTAAAAAACAACAACCGACAACACAAGAAGTTGCAGATACTCCTAAGAAAAAAACAGCAAGCGCTAAAAACAACAAAGCTGCAAACAAAAAAGGCAAAAAAGATAATTAGTTAAAATTTAAAAATTATCTGAAATATAATTAAGCTTCTGCAAAAAACAGAAGCTTAATTTTTTTAAATTAAATTATTTTTCGCAGCATTTAAAAGCAAAAGCTTGAATATGTTTAGATGGAATATTAATCCATCTGTATTCTTTTTCTTCTTGCGAATCGTGACATTTGACAATTGCGTCTTGAAGCGTAACAATGTCTTTGTAGCAAGTGTCTTCATCTTTTTTGAAATTACATTTTGTTAATTTTCCTTCAAATTTTGCATATCCTGTTGAGCAAATTAAAATGTCGGATTCAGTATGTTTAACAAGTTCGTAAATTGCTTCATAAGTTTTACACATAAAAATCTCCTTTTTTAACTCTTGTAAGATATTAAAACAAGAGAAATTTTTATACATTGTTCAATAGTTTATATGCTCTTTATAAATTTGAATACCAAAAAAATAAAATCAATCAGCCCTTAAGCGCACCTTCCTGCGAGCCTTGAATAAAATACTTTTGCAAAGCCAAAAAGAAAACAACAATAGGAATAATTGAAACAATTGAACCCGCCGCAACAAGTCTGTAATCAGCCGAAAAAGTACTCGATAGATTATTTATCCCAACAGGCAGAGTAAAAAGCTTTTCGTTTGTCAAGACAATGCTTGGCCATAAAAACTCGCCCCATGAGCCAATAAAAGTAAATATCACCAAAAGTGCAATTGAAGGTTTTATCATCGGAAGTAAAAGCAGATAAAATATTTGAAGCGAATTACACCCGTCTATAACAGCGCTTTGCTCAATTTCTCTCGGAATTGTTAAAAATGCCTGCCTTAAGAGGAAAATTCCAAACGCATTAACCGCAAAAGGTAAAATTAAACCTAAATAGCCCATAGTTGTTGAGTAGCTGTCAATCAAATTTAATTTAAGAGTAATTATATAAATCGGAAGCATTATTGTTTGAAAAGGTACCATAATAGTAGCTAATATTGCAAAAAAAGCAATTTTTTTACCCTTAAACTCCATCCTTGCTAAAGGATAAGCCGCTAATGCAGATAAAATAACATTTAATATAACCGTAGCTGAAGCAACAATAAAACTATTTATAACATATCTTATAATAGGAACAAGCCTTAAAACCTCCTTGAAGTTTTCAAGCGTAAAATCATGCGGTATAAACACGGGAGGATAAGCAAAAATATTTTCGCTTCTTCCTTTTAAGGCGGTTGATAAAAGCCATAAAAAAGGAATTAAGGATAAAGCGCAAACCGTTATTAGAGTTAAATGTATTAAAAAATTTTTTGTTTTATTTTTCATATTGAATATTTATCCTTTTCAAAAACAAAAATATTTAAAATTGAAAAAGCCATAACAATTATAAGAAGTATAACCGCTCCTGCGCTTGCTATACCTAAATCAAGATTTTCAAACGCTTTTTCATAGATATAATAAACAATTGTTTTTGTTGAATCCAAGGGGCCGCCGTGTGTCATAACGTAAATTTCAACGAAAACCTTGAGAGCGGATATTGAGCTCATTGTGCTAACCAGAGCAATCATCGGCATTATATGAGGAATTGTTACAAGCATGTGCTTTTTAAAACCCACTGCGCCATCAACGTCCGCTGCGTCGTACAACTCCTTAGGTACGCTCATCAATGCGCTTAAATATATCATCATATAATAACCGACACCCTTAAATATCGTAACGATTGCAACGGATATCATGGCAACCTTTGGGCTTGAAAGCCAGCCGATATGCGATAAGCCGATACTTTCCATAAAAAAATTCAACAATCCTTCGGGTGCATAAAGCCACTTAAAGGCGATTGCAACAACGACAATTGATATAACAACCGGAAGATAAATTATAATTTTATAAATATTTTTACCTTTAATATTCTGATTAATTAAAATTGCCAAAAACAAAGGAAAAATAACCAAAAAAGGCACGCATAAAATTAAAAAATAAAATGTGTTAACAATTGTCTTTAAAAAAAGCGGTGATTTTATAAGCTCGATATAGTTTTGAAACATTACAAAATCGGGTGAATAGATATCTTTTGAATAATCAAAAAAGCTTAAATAAATTGTTTGAAAGAAAGGAATGAAGAAAAATATTGTTAAAACAACAAATGCAGGTAATAAAAACAATAAAGCCGCTAAATTCTTTTTCGTATCCATATATAAATATTATATGAATAAAAGCGAAAATTCAACAATCCGTATTAGTTATTATTAAAAAGTTGATGATAAAATTATAATATAGAGGGAAACCGTGTTTTTAAGAATACTTATAGCATTATTATTTATGTTTTTTATCGGAGTACAAAAAGCCTTTTGTGCCGATTTGTATATTGAAGATGCTATAATAGATAACTCCGATAAAGTTATTCTAATCAGAGGCACGGGGAATTATAAGTCCGATAAAACATATACCTATACACCAAATCCCGAAAGTAATTCAACTAAGCTGATTAACAACATAACTTCTTTTACAATGTCTAATCCTTACAGATTTGTTTTGGATATTCCAAACGCTGCTTTAGCGGGTTCAAGCAGAAATTATAAAGTTACAAACTCTAAAACAATTCAAAGCGTACAACTTGCGCAATTTAGCGCTAACCCCGATATCGCAAGAGTTGTTGTTACTCTTAAGAGTGCTGATTTATTTACAAAGTTTAAAGTATACTCAGATGGCGCTAACATAGTGCTAAAATATTCAGACCCCGTTGTTGATAATTCAATTCAATATAAATTTTACACAACTTCGGGTGATATGGATAAAAATGCAACCTTGCAAAATACCTCCGCTGTTGTTACTTATAACAATACAGGAGAAGAGCTTGATTTAAAACCAAGGCTTCAGACAAAATATTATCTTAGCCAAATAAGCCAAAACTCTGACGGGTTAATCCTGCGGGGTCTTGGCGCTGTTTCTTATCAAAGAGCGGTCTATAATGATGACAACACAAGCGCATATTTAATACTGGATAATGCCGATGTTGCAGCAAAGCTTGAAAATAAATCTTATAACATTCCAAGCAGCGACAGAGACATTAAGGCAACCTTGACTATTACAAAACCGACCGATAAAAAAGTAAAACTTACTCTAAACGGAGAAAATTTAAAAGATTACAGATTTGTTGTATCTCCTGACGGACAATGCCTTTTTATTTCTCATCGGGGCTATATAATTAACACAATTTTTTCAACCAATTCTGCAAAAATTGATTCTTACAGCGTTTCAAGAACTCAAACAGGTTATAAGATTTTTGATTTTGTTTTTAATCAATCTGTTACTTATGATGTATTTGAACTTGGCGATAATTTTTATTTTGATATAAACAACTTAGGGGACTATAATGAACAGGCTTTTGAAAAGTTCTTAAAAGATTCTGAGCTTAATATTCAGGTTATTAAAATCTCAAGTGATAAAACCCGTTTTGTAATTCCCGCAAGCGGCTTGAATTTCTCTTATGCAAATGTTGAAAGTAATGCTAAGTCAATTAAATTATGCTTTAGAGAAAAACCCGCAATTCAAAAACCGCAAACCGACCCGAATGAAATTATAATCGTTGATAACAGCTCTAAAAATAAACCAAAGGAAAATATTAAAAATGTTAAAGACGACGAAAAGGTAGAAAGTACAGAAATATTATACATTCCAAAAACCGATGATAAAGATAAAAAAGAAGAAAAACCGCAAAAACCCAAAAGAAAAAAAGATACAACAATAAGCTCGATGAAAAAAGTTGTAATAGACCCCGGGCATGGAGGAGCAGATAGCGGCGCAATTGGCGGCGGGGTTTATTATGAAAAAACAATAAATCTTGAAATAGCTAAGCTGGTAGAAGAAAGATTAGCAAAAAAAGATGTCTATGTCTATATGACAAGAACAAAAGATGAAACATTATCTCTTGAAGACAGGGTTGTTTATTCAAACGAACTTAATCCTGATATATTTGTAAGTCTTCATGCCAATTCAACCGTTAACTCGGATATAATTGGACTTGAAGTTCACTACTATAGAGAAGAAAGCTTAGAGCTTGCAAGAAGTGTTCATGAATACTTTGCTTCTGACAAAAATCTTAAAAAATGGCAAACAAACGACAGAGGTATTATAAAATCTCGTTTTTATGTAATAAATCACACAGAATCCCCTGCAATTTTAATTGAAGTCGGCTTCTTGTCAAACAGCTCTGAGCGTGCTAAATTATTAACGAAAGACAGACAAAATGAAATTGCAGACTCTATTGTTAAAGGGATTTTGGAGTATTTAAAAGTAAATGACAAATAAAGAATATATCGGTTTATTAGATAGCGGCGTAGGCGGTTTAAGCGTTTTGTCAAAAGTAGTAGATCTTATGCCGAGTGCAAATTATATATTCTTTGGTGATACAAAAAATATTCCCTACGGAACAAAAACACCTGATGAAATTTTTAATTTTACAAAAGATATATTGTATTATTTTTTAGAAAACAATGTAAAAAATGTTGTCATAGCTTGTAATACAACTTCTGCTGTTGCTTATAGCCGACTTAGAGAGGAATTTAGCGGAAAATTAAAAATATTTCCCCTAATTCAAAGCGCAGCGCCATCTATCGCTCAGGGTTTGAATGATTATGACACGGTTGCAGTTTTAGCAACAAGAGCAACAATTAATTCAAGAGAATATCAAAAACAAATTAATAAAATTAACCCTAAAATTAATGTTTTAGGAATTGATTGCACCGGTTTTGTTGAAATTGTTGAAAACAGGCTTTATGAAGACCCTGCTTCAATAAGGCTTATTAAATCCAAGCTTGAAATTGCAAAAAGTCACAATGCAAAAAAAGTTGTTATGGGTTGCACTCACTATCCTTATCTTGAAGAGATTTTTAAAACAATTTTTGATGTTGAATATTTTAACCCTGCTGTTTCAATTTCAAAAAAAGTTAAAAACGAAGTAAATTTAGATAATTGTAAAGATTCTAAGTTGCGTTTTGTTGTTTCAAAAAATCCCGAAGAATTTATAAAAAGCGCAAAAATGTTTTTTGAAGTTAAAGAAGCTCAACTGGTTGATTTAAGTTATAGTTATTGCTAATTATTCTTCAATTTCTTCTTCAATTTCTTTTGCTTTTTTAACAATTAAATAAAATATATCCCCGCTTTTTATTTGAACTTCTTGTCCGTATTCGACTAAAGACAGGAAAGAATCATCATAAACCTGTTTTGCGCCTGATTTTAGTCTGTTTCCTTCTTGATTTTGCGCTACACCATCAACAAAAGAAACTCCATAGGAAAGTCCTTTGACAAAAAATCCTCCGACGGTGCTTACTCCTTTTTTTGCAATATCTTTTTTTGGTGTTTTTTTAATTTCTTCTTTATTTAAAACTTTTTTTGCATATTTTCCCATTAATTTGGGATTAATTTCATGTGTACCTTTTTTGTCAACATAGCTTGTTAAGTAGAAAAATATTTTTGCGTCCCTTTTTGCTCTTGTCGGGTCTGTTACTTTTTCAAGGGTACAGTTGATTATATCGCCCTTGATTACTTTTGTTTCATCCATTTGCCCGTCTTCAATTACCTTAACTTTAAAAGTTTCTGTTGGGTTTTGCGTATCAAAATCATCCAAAGCTTCAACATGAATTTTATCTGCGGCATAAACCGGGGCTAATAAAAGACAAAACAAAGCAAGTAATTTTTTCATATAATTTCCCTTAAAAACTATCTTTATATATTGAAGTTTACTATTTTTTAAGCTGAAATTGTATCGTTTTAATAATTGAAATTAGTTTTTGGCAAAATATTTAATTTTTAAGCGTTTTATTTTTATGAAAATAAGTAAAATGCCCGTGACAAATTTTTGTGCCGTCAAAAAAAGAAAGAAGAATAAAGAAAATAATACAAACACAAGAAAAAGCATTTATTCCTCTAATCCAAAACTTAGCCACACAAAGGACTTTGACAGGGTTGAAATTAAAAACGAGAAAGAGCTTCAAAAGTATTCAAGAGAAAAATTATCTTCGCTTCTAAATCAAATAACGGTTACAACGATAGATAAAGGTGAGCTTGATATAACAAGCGATATTGAAGAAAAGCTTAAAAAAGGAGATGTTGAAGCTTCTGATACGGAAATGCTTTTAGAGTTGGTTTTAGATGATAAATTATCGGTTTTGAATTTATATTTTCAATATCCCAAAACAAGCTATAATAAAAATTTTACTAATGACATAGATACTGTTTATATCGCATATTGCGAAGAAAAACCTTTAAAAGAGCTTCTTATACCTTCTTATTCAACCAAAAAAGAAGCAAAAACCAAAACAAAAATCGGGGATATTTTTACAATCGGACAGGATGAAACAATACAAATCAAAACCCCAAAGGGTATTAAAAAAATGTTTATCTCAAAAGAAGCCTGTTTAAAGCTTTTTCCTCCCATTGAAAGATATGCTTCACATCAATATCTTTATGGAGATTGCTATTTAATAAGCGCATTTGACGCCTTGTATCAAAACCCTTTTTCAAGAGATATTATTCTTAGCAGGTTTGCACAAGGCAAAAATTCGCAGCTCAAAGCTTCTCTTAAAGGCTACAAAAGAACTTTATTTAATGAAGTTAAGCTAAAACATAAAAACGATACCGAGATTGAAAACGTAGAAACAAAAATTGCAAAAAAGATGAAAAATTATCCGCCCTCTCCTCAACCAAAGGCACTTAGCGTATTTGAGCTTTTGCGAGAAGAATACCTTGCAGATAATACTTTAAGATTAATTGAAGCTCAAAAAGAAAAATTTAAAAACTTTCCAAAAGACAAGGACTTTTGCTTTATCGACGGCTTTAAATATTCAAGAGAAGAAATTGAACTTTTTTTATCGTTAACAAAAAATCCGACTAAAGATAAGCTTAATTATAAATATTTAAATCTTCTCTCAATTGATTTATTTGAACTAAGCTTCACGTTTAAAACAAAAGCATTGGAAAATTTTATTTCAATATTAAAACAACTTGATATAAAAGACATTGATAAAGACAATCCTTTGAGTAATTTGAACAAAGACGAGTTTAAATATTTTACTTTAACCCTTGAGAGATATTTGGAATATGCAAAAAGAAAAGGAAAGAAATATATTGACTATAATCCTCTTACTACTTATAGGATTCTTTGCTATCTTTGTCAAATTGAAAACAATTGCGATTTTAAGACATATCTTGATTTTCCTTCGTCTTCAAATATCTTCTTTAAAAGTATGGGCTTAAAAACAAAGCTTATTAACCTTAAAACTAAAAATTATTCAACTTTACTTTTGCATGATAAAAATTTTTCAAAAAAATATACTGCTTGTGCTTCAATTGCGGATGAGGAAAATTCGGATAATGAATTTTTGCAAAATTCTCACAGCTACTCGCTTAGTGTGGATAATGGGAAAATTTTAATCAGAAATCCTATGAATACTTCAAGAGAAAGAGCGTTCAGTATTAAAGAATTTTTGGAAAAGTTCAGCAATTTACACCTTGTAAAGATTAGATAGAGATTTTTAAAAATGTTTAAAAAGATGTAAAAATAGTATATAGTCGGTTTATTTTTTTTATATTATAATTTTCCTATGAAAGAAAAAGTTATAGCGGTGATTGGTCGCCCCAATGTCGGAAAATCCACTTTAATTAACAGAATAGCAGGTAAAAGATTGTCTATTGTTGATGATAAACCAAACATCACAAGAGATAGAATTTACATAAACGCCTCCTGGCAGGATAAAAACTTTGTCCTGATTGATACGGGGGGAATTGTTGAAGATAATGAAGATGAATTTGCAAAAAACATCAACTCGCAAGTTGAGCTTGCAATTGAAGAAGCAGATTTAATACTTTTTATTGTTGACGCTAAAACCGGTTTAAACCCTTATGACTACGATATTGCAAATAAATTAAGACAAACAAAAAAGAAAGTTTTGCTTGTTGTAAATAAAGTTGATTCAAATACCCAAAGAGATTTAGCAAGCGAATTTTGGGCTTTAGGGTTTGATGATATGCACTTATTATCCGCTCTCCATGGCGATTTAGGTGTAGGGGATTTACTTGAGCTTATAACAGCAGATATTGAAAGAGATGAAGAAGTTAAAGAAGATAACGCAATAAAAATTGCAATCGTAGGAAAACCAAATGCAGGTAAAAGCTCAATTTTAAATAATCTTCTAAAAAAACAAAGAGCAATAGTAAGCAGTGTTTCAGGTACTACAAGAGATAGTATTGATGAAGAAATAACTTTTGAAGATAAATTATTCAGACTTGTTGATACGGCAGGTATAAGAAAAAAATCAAAAGTTGACTACGGTGTTGAGATGTTTGCCGTTGATAGAGCAATAAGAGCAATAAGAGAGTGTGATGTTGCGCTTTTGGTTATAGATAGTGAAGAAGGTCTATCCGATCAGGATAAAAAAATTGCTTCAATTTGCGAAGAAGCGGGATGTGGTTTAATTTTAGCCTTTAATAAATGGGATTTAATTAAAAACACTCAAACGCATAAATTTGAACAGGAAATTGATAAAGACGCACCTTTTTTAAATTATGCGCAAAAAATTTATATTTCAGCTAAAACAGGGCAGAGGCTCGAGCAGATATTTAAAATTGCGCTTCAAGTTCAAGCTGAAAGAGAAAAAAGAATTTCAACAGGGCTTTTAAACAAAGTAATAAATGAAGCATACAATCTAAACCCGCCACAATCAATTAAAGGTAAGAATTTAAGAATATACTATTCAACGCAGGCAAAAAACAACCCGCCTACATTTGTAATTTTTATTAATAACAAAGACCTTATTCAAGACCACTACAAAAGATATATGTTAAAAAAATTAAGAGAAAACTTTGGTTTTAAAGGTGTTCCTATTGTTGTTTCATACAGACAAAAAGGGGAGAAATAATGAATAATTACATATACTTAGCTTTATTTTCGCTTTTTGCATATTTAATCGGCTCAATTCCAACAGGATATATAATAGTTAAATTAAAAACAGGTAAAGACATTAGAACCATAGGTTCAGGCTCAACAGGCGCAACAAACGTTAAAAGGGTTTTGGGTAAAAAATGGTTTTTTATTGTTATGATACTGGATGCTGTTAAAGGAGCGTTTCCCGTTGCTTTAGCAAAATATTTAACACCCGACAGGTTTGGCGCAATTGCGGTCGCTGCCGCAATATTTGTTATAATAGGGCATTCTAAACCCGTATTTTTACAATTTAAAGGCGGAAAATCCGTTGCTTCAGGGGTTGGTACAATTTTAGCGCTAAATCCTCTTGTGGGGCTTTCAATTGCCGTAATTTGGGGGATTATAACCTATATATCAAAATATGTTTCCTTAGGTTCTATTATTGCCCTGATATTATCGCCCGTTTTAATGTATCTGTTTAAAAATCCGATTGGTTATGTTATCTATTGTTTAGTTGCAGCTATATATATCGTATATTTGCATAGAGAAAACATAAAAAGATTATTAAAAGGTGAAGAAAATAAAGTAAGATAATGTTTACAGGGTTAATTGAAAAAACTTCAAAAGTTAAAAAAATTGAAATAAATGATTTGGGAGCAAAGATATATTTTGAAGCAGACTTTTTTAACTCTGTTAAAATCGGGGACTCAATTTGCGTTAACGGCTGTTGTTTAACTGTTACAAAAATTGAAAATAATCTTTTGAGTGCCGATATAATGAAAGAAACGCTCAATATTTCAAATTTAAAAAACTTAAAATCAGGAGATATTATTAATCTTGAGCGAGCAATGAAGCTATCTGACAGGTTAGACGGGCACTTAGTTTCAGGGCATGTTGACTGTATCGGGGTTATTCAAAACATTACTTTAGACGGTTTTTCAAAAAGAGTAAGAATAAAAGCGGACACTTCTTTAATAATCAAAAAAGGCTCAATTGCTCTCAACGGGGTAAGCTTAACCGTATCAGACGTTCAAAAAGATAATTTTGAAGTTTCTTTAATTCCTGAAACAATTAATAACACTAACTTAAAAAATATAAAAATTGGTGATATAGTTAATATTGAGTATGACTTGATTGGAAAATACGTTCAAAAATTTTTAAATCTTGAAAATGGTATTGAAAATAAGGGCAACAAAGGAAAAATCACGCTTGAATTTTTAAAAGAAAATGGGTTTTAAAAAAATGAAAAATGATAAAAAAATGTTTAATTCAATTGAAGATGCTTTAATTGATTATGTTAAAGGCAAAGTTATAATAGTTGTTGATGACGAAAATCGAGAAAATGAAGGCGATATAATCTGTAATGCCAAGTTTGCAACGCCTGAAAACATAAACTTTATGGCTCAAAACGCAAGAGGGCTTATCTGTGTTGCGATTGACAGGCAAATTGCTTCTAAAATGCAGCTAAATCAAATGGTTGAGCAAAATACCGAAAAAATGAAAACAGCTTTCACTGTATCAATTGACGCAGATGAAAAATTTGGCGTAACAACGGGGATTTCAGCTTTTGACAGAGCGAAAACAATTGAGGTTTTAATAAATTCCTCTAACCCTGAAGATTTAAGGCGCCCGGGGCATTTATTCCCTTGTGTAGCACGTCTTGGGGGAGTACTCGAGAGAATTGGGCACACCGAAGCCGTTGTTGATTTAGCAAAGCTTGCAGGGCTTCCTTTAGCGGGTGCGATGTGTGAAATTATGAAAGAAGACGGGCACATGGCACGAAGAGACTATATTTTAGATTTTGCCCAAAAACACGATATTAAAGTTATAACGGTAGCTGATTTGGTTAAATATCGAATTAAAAGAGAAATGATAGTAAGGCTTGAAGCGAAAGCAAATCTGCCTACTCAATTCGGCAATTTTGTTATATACGGATATAGAAATATCTTAAACAATAATGAATATGTTGCTCTTGTTAAGGATGATAAATCAAACAAAATTCCGATGGTTCGAGTACACTCAGAATGCCTGACGGGGGATGTTTTCCACAGTTTAAGATGCGATTGCAACTATCAACTGCACAGAGCTCTTGAGATGATAGAAAACTACGGAAAAGGCGCACTTGTATATATGAAGGGTCATGAAGGCAGAGGAATAGGGCTTATTAATAAAATTAAAGCTTATGCGCTTCAAGAACAAGGGCAAGATACCGTTCAAGCAAATGTTTCTTTGGGTTTTGCGCCCGATTTAAGAGATTACGGAATAGGCGCTCAAATTCTAAGGCAGCTTGGGTATTCAAAATTTAACCTTTTAACAAATAACCCTACAAAAATAATAGGTTTAGAAGGTTACGGGCTTGAAATTAATCAAAGAATACCGATAATACCAAAAATTAATGATTATAATAAAAAATATATTGAAACAAAAATTGAAAAAATGCACCACTTGATTAAATAGGGGCAATATGGAAATAAATAAAAAAAGCATAATATTTTATTTTGTTTTATGTATTTTTTTAATTTCTTTTGTTCTATCGTCATGCTCGCTTTATCCTAAATCAAAACTTATAAATATTATTGTTGAAACAACATCAAACAATGTTTTATTTAAAGTTGACAATAGCTTCATTAAGCCTGTTTTATTTAAAAATGTTCTAAATTCAACAATAAGAAAAAGGGTTGAAAATATTGATATTTTAATTAATAAGAATGATGTTAATAAAATTAAAAGTTTTTTAATTTTTAACGACACAAAACCCTATTATTATCCTGATTTTTATAATCTTAAAAATAATGAACAAAAAATTTGTTCAAATTCAATTTGTGATGAATATATAAATTACAATTTAACAACTTATTTAAAAGGAAATAATAAAAAATATATTAATAATATTTCAATTTTTGAACTTTTGTCAAATGATATTGTTAATTTTTTTAGAATAAATCCGATTTTTTTATTGTCTTATATTTTGTTATTTATTTTAACAATTTATTTTTTAAATAATCAAAATTCAAGATATATTGAGTTTTTAAAAAATAAAACTCCTTATTTTCTTTTTATCTTAGGTTTTTTTGTTGTTTTATATCTGTTTTTTGACGCATTAGAAGATATTCCCTGGGGTGATGAAATTTATTCCATTATGATTTCTAATCCAAAACTGCCTATTTTAAATATTTTTAATGATGCGGGAAACCCTCCTTTTTATTATTTTGTTTTAAGAATTATACTTAATGTATCAAATAATTTTACCTTATTAAGACTTGGGTCTTTAGCTTTTGTAATTTCAGCGGTAATTGTGCTTTATAATTTTTTAAAAAAAGAGTATAGTTTAAAAATTGCAAATATTGCTCTTTTTTTGTTTTTGATAAATATTCCTCTAAACTACTACTCGCTTGAGATTAGAAGCTATCCCTTAGCGGTTTTATTGGTTTGCTTGAGCGCTGTTGTAACTTATAAATTGTTAAATAAACCTAAGCAAAAAAGTCAAAAGTATTGGTTTTATTATCTAATTCTTGGGATAATTTCTTTTAATACCCATTATTATTTAATTCTTTATTTTTTAGCTAACTTTTTTTATATGTCTTTTATTTTTACTAAAGATAAAAGGTATAAAGAGTTAATTTTTCTCATAAGTACGCTTTTAGCTCATTTAATATCTTTCTTACCTTATTTTTTTCACACGGCATTAAATAAAGCGCTTTTAGATGAAACATTTAACTCACATCTTCCGGTTTTAAGTTATGATTTAATTAAAGAGAACCTGCTTTTAGTTTTCGGGGGGTTATTTTCTTTTTGTTCAAGTTTAATATTTTTTCTTAAAACGTTTTATGATAAAAAAATAACTAAAAAAAGCAAAAATACGATAATTTATATTTTTTATATAATTTTTTCAATTTTTATTTTCTCAATTGTTTTATCTTTTGTTATTCGTCCTATGATAGCTTTTAGGTACTATCTTTTTTTAATTCCTTTACTTTTGGTTTATTTTTCAATAATTTTTTCTAATGAAAAAAATAAAAATTTAGTTGCGCTTTTTTTCTTGTGGATAGTACTTTTTCAGAATTATTCTTTTAATAATTCGGTTGATATTAGAAAATCAAGCACAATTAGCCTTGATACACTGAAAATTGCAAAAACTTATGAAAAATTTAATAAAAATAAAAATATAAATATAATTGTCAGAATGTCAAACAAAGCAACGGTTGAATATAATAAAGATTTGTTTATTAAAAAAGCAAATTATTACTATGTTTATGACGGGAAAGACGAAAAAACAATAAATAAAATTATTCAAAAAATAAAAAACCAAAATAATGATTATGTAATATTCAGCGACCTTTTAGCGCCGAGTGAAAAAAATTCCAATTTAAACAACGAGTATACCTGCTTTTTTAACTCATCAAAAGACCTTTGTGTTTGGAAAATTGAAAAAACTACACAAAACTAAATATAATGTTTGATAAAAATAATATTTCCATGATACAATTGACATAAATTGAGGAAAGTATTGCTTTATATGTATGAAACTGCAACTTTAGAAGAAAAATATTTCAGGGTATTCCAAGGCGCTTATAACGATTTTCGCCTTAAGGCAAGAACTGATTATAAATTTGAAATTGACCCTTTGAATTATGATGATTTTTTAGAATCATACAAAAAAGGTTTAATAAATTGTATCATTCTTTTAGAGGACTCTATTCCGACAGGTTTTCTGGCTTACACCACGGTTCCGCATGATACAATTGAGCTTTTTGTCATTCACTGCTTAGGTTTTGAAGATATTATCACAAAAAAGAAAATAATGTTTGATAAATTTCTTGATACAACAAAACAAATTAGAAGGCATTCAATTGTCAGCTATGCAATGCTTGGAGTTCAGGAAGCATTTAAAAAAGAAGTTGCCCAAGCGGGTTTTGAATTTATTGATACAGGGGTTGTTGTTTTTGATATTAAAAATAAGCAGCTTATGAAAGATATTTCCCAGTTCAATTATATGGATTTACCAATAGGGTATAAATTAACCCCATACAGGGATATTTACTTTGAAGAATTGGCGGAGGTTATTCATTCTTCGTTTAAAAATTCGTCGGATTTAAACTTTGATGTCAGGTTCACAACTCTTGACGGTTGTAGAGATATAACCTATAAAATTACAACTTCAATTTATGGAAGATTTTTGCCGCAGGCAAGCAAAATGCTTTTGTATGAAAATAATTTGGTAGGTTTTTGCCTCGCTAATGTTACGGGAGATGGAATTGCAAACCTGCCTTTAATTGGAATTTTGGAAGAGCACAGAGGACAAAAGCTTTCTAAGGCAATGTTAAAAGCTGCTGTTTTGGATGTTGTTAAATTGTATCAGGGCGGAATAATTGAACTTAATGAAATTAACGCAAGTTTGGACTTAAATTTCCCTGCTGCTGTTAAAATGTATGAATCAGCGGGCTTTATTCAGTCTTACAGATATTCTCAAGCTTATTTGCCGAAAGGTTAGTAATTTATTTAGCTTTAATTTAGGAGTATTAAATGGCAAAAGTATTAATAACGGATAAAATTAATGAATTAGCCGTAAAAATTGTTGAAAAAGCAGCGAGCGTTGATAATCTTCCTACGATGGATGAAGATAAACTTTGTGAAATCATAGGACAGTATGACGCAATTTTAGTTCGTTCTCAAACAAAAATAACATCTAAAATTATTGAGCATGCGACTAATCTCAAAATTATTGCCCGTGCGGGTGTGGGGGTTGATAATATAGACGTTGCTGCCGCTACTCAAAAAGGCATAATTGTTGTTAATTCGCCTGATGGTAACACGCATGCCGCAGCAGAGCATACAATTGCTATGATGATGGCAATGTCAAGAAATATTCCTTTGGCTAACGCTTCAATTAAAAAAGGACTTTGGGAGCGTTCTAAATTTACGGGTGTTGAAGTTTATAATAAAACGCTCGGTATAATCGGACTTGGTAAAATTGGCGCCCATGTAGCTAATGTTGCCCTTGCGCTTGGCATGAAAGTTGTAGTATTTGACCCTTATGCTAAAGCTGAAACGGTTGAAAAAATGGGAGCGAAATATATTCAACATCTTGATGATTTTTGGGGATTATGCGACTATATTACAATTCATACCCCGAAAACCAAAGAAACAACGGGCTTAATTAATATAAACACACTAAATCGAATGAAAAAAGGTGTTAGAATAATCAACTGCGCTCGTGGCGGAATAATAGACGAATGCGCACTGGCTAAAGCGCTTGAAGAAGGAATTGTTGCGCAGTGCGCCATTGATGTTTATGAAGATGAAAAAAATATTGAAAATTCTCCTCTTTTGAAATTTGAAAAAGAAGCGGTTTTAACCCCGCATTTAGGAGCAAGTACGGATGAAGCTCAAATCAACGTTGCACTTGATGTTGCTAATCAGGTAGTTGATGTTTTAGAAGGTAGAAACGCAACAAGCGCTATAAACATCCCTGCTCTAAAACCGCAAAAACTTGAAGCTGTTAAAGAGTATATGGGTTTAGCTGAAAACATTGCTTCTCTTGCTTCTCAATTAGCTAAAGACGCTATAAAAGAAATAGATATAGTAGTTTCAGGTAAACTTCAAGAAGTTGATATTTCACCTCTTGAAATTGCAATTTTAAAGGGCGTTTTAAGCTCTAATCTGACTGGAATTAATTATGTCAATGCGCCGATTGTTGCAAAACAAAGAGGAATTGAGGTTAAATCATCCAAAACAAATGACGGCGAAAATTCTATTTGTTTGGTTATTAAAACAATTTCAAATGAAATTAAAGTAAGAGGGGTTTTACTTGCGAAAAATATTAAAAGAATTGTTGAAATTAACGATTATTGCGCAAGCATTGAGCCAAAAAATCACATGCTTTTAATTCCTCATATTAACAAGCCTAATATGGTTGCTCTTTGTGCAGGGGTCTTAGGTGCCGATAACATTAATATTTCAGGCATGCAAGTAGCACAAAGCGATAATGATAAAAATAAATCCATTATGATTATCACAACAGACAGTGCAGTTGAACAACCGACTTTAGATAAGATAGTTAAAATTGACGGGGTTGACAAGGCTAAATATATCAATCTTAATATTTAACTACTGTTGTTGGCTAAAAATTTCTTTTTGTATTTGAATTATCTCTAAACTAAAGGAGAGGATATGATAATTCTTGAAAAACCTTACGTATCAGATTTTTTAATTGAAACAATAAAAAAGAATAATTTTAGTGTTTTGGATAACGAAACGGCAAGAAAATATTTTAAAATTGACGAGCTTGTAAGTATTGATGACGCCAAAAAAGAGGCTGAAAAAGGAGAGCTTTTTTATTCAAACAGCGAAAATTCAATTGATTTAATTGCAAAAAATATGCCTGATAGCAACCTTAATCAAATGATTAAAATTAGCAAAGATAAAGCGTTGTTTAGAAAAAAACTTAAACCGATTTTTCCCGATTATTTTTTTCTGGAATTGTCAATTGAAGAGCTTAAAAAATTTAACCCTAAGACCCTAAACTTTCCGATTATTCTAAAACCTTCAATCGGTTTTTTGAGCTTTGGCGTTTATCCGATTAAAAATGAAGCCCAATTTATTGAAACAATTAACAAGCTTGAGTGTGATATTGAAAAATTTGAAGGAATTTTTCCAAAAAACGTTGTTAATACTTCAACTTTTATTATCGAATCTTTGATAGAAGGCGAAGAATATGCACTTGACGCTTATTTTGACAACAATTCAAAAGCGACGATTTTGAATATTTTTCATCATCCTTTCTTTGATGAAAATGATGTATCAGATAGGGTTTATTACACCTCAAGGGGTATTATTGAAAAATATTTGCAAAAATTTACCCTGCTGTTGAATGAAATTGCAGAAGCGGGAAATTATAAAAATTTTCCTTTTCATCTTGAGCTTAGAGTAACAAAACAAGGCGAAATTATTCCGATTGAGCTTAACCCAATGCGCTTTTGCGGCTGGTGTATAACGGATATTGCCAATTTTTGCTGGGGTATAAATGTTTATGAATATTACCTTAAACAAATGAAGCCCGATTGGAAAAATATCTTGAAAAATGCTTCTTGTGATTATTTTTATTTTACTATGGCGGATATTCCCTCAAATATTATAAAAGAAAATATTAAAGAAGTTAACTATGGTGCATATTTAAAAAATATTAAAACCCCGCTTGATATAAGGAAAATTGACGCAAGAAAAAACCCCGTTTTTGTAATTGTCTTTGCAAAAACTACGACTTTAGATGAAATTAAAAATCTTCTAAAGCTTAATATGGCTGATTATATTATTGTTTAGTTGATTTTAACATATCATAAGTAATATTTTTTGCGCTTAAAAGAAAGTCGCAAAGTTCCCTCACGGCACCTTTGCCCCCTCCATAGTTTGATATAAAGTTGCAAATTTCCTTAACTTCGCTAACTGCGTCGTTAGGACAGCATTTTAGCCCAACCTCTCTTAGTATGCATAAATCGGGCAGGTCGTCACCCATATAGGCAATTTCAGAGGGTTTTAGATTATATTTTTTAATCAGTTCATTGAGTGCTTGAGTTTTATTTTTTTGCCCCATGTAAAGCTCTTTGATGTTCAGGATTTCCGCCCTTAATTTAACCGTATTGTTATCTCTTGCCGTTATTATGGAGGTAATTAACCCTGCTTTTGAGAGCATGACAACGCCAAGCCCGTCTTTTGCATTGTAGGTTTTAATTTCTTTCCCGTCCTCGCTAAAGCTTAAAGAGCCGTCTGTCATAACTCCATCTACATCAAAAGCGACAAGTTTAATATTTTTTGCAATGTAGCGCAATTCTATGTTATTTTTATCCATATTTCCTCCAGGGTTCAAGAAAATTATACATCAAAAAGATTTTTTTAGCAGAATAAATGAACTTTAATAAATCCTTGTTTTTAATCCCGTTTTATTATATTATTAGCTTATGAGGACTTTTGCAGAAACAAAAACACACGAAGTTACGGTCGATGTCGTTATTTTAACCATACACAATAACAAACTTAAGGTTTTACTTGTAAAACGTGCTAATGAGCCGTTTAGAGGAAAATGGTCTATCCCGGGCGGTTTTATCAGGTTATCGGAAAATATCGACGACGCTGCTCTTAGGGTTTTAAAAGAAAAAACAACTGTCCATAATATATATTTAGAGCAACTCTATACATTTGGCGATCCGCTGAGATATCCTAACGCACGTGTAATTACTTGTGCATATTTCGCCCTTCTGAGAGCGGAAGATGTCAAGCTTGAAGTTCAGAATAATCAAGGTGTTGCGGATATTCAGTGGCATGAAGTTGAAAAACTGCCTCCCCTGGCTTTTGACCATAAGGAAATTATCGACTATTCCTTAAAAAGAACAAGAGAACGTCTTGAATTATGCCCAATAGCTTTTCAGTTGCTTCCTAAAAAATTTACCTTAACAGAACTTCAAAAGTCTTATGAATTAATACTTAAAAAACCTTTAGATAAAAGAAATTTCAGAAAGAAGATGTTAACTTCCAATATTTTAGTTGAAACAAATGAAACAACAAAATCTGTTTCAAAACGTCCTGCGGCTTTGTATTCATTTGATAGAATTACGCTCGACTCTAAAAGAGGACATTTTTTCTCTTAATGTTATTAATAAAATTTTTGATGTGTAAAATAAGGCTCTCAAAAAATGAGAGCCTTATTTGTTTGTGGTTTATTTTTATTTAGTTTCTTCTTCTGTATCACCTACTTCTTCTGAGCCAGCCACTACTTCAGTTCCTGAGTCTGCGGGAGCTTCAATCTCAACTGTTTCTGTTTTTGTGGGAGCCTCAGCTACTACTTCTCCTGAGCCAGTATTTTCTGAGCCTGTATTTCCTGAGTCAGCTACTACTTCTCCTGAGCCAGTATTTTCTGAGCCTGTATTTCCTGAGTCAGCTACTACTTCTCCTGAGCCAGT